>NZ_JBIAQV010000018.1:0-167014 GCF_042889305.1 Streptomyces sp. NPDC002619
CGACATCTCGAAGCGTGGAGAACGGCCGCCTCCGCTGTCCCGGGAAGAACCGCAGATCAGCAGGTCGGGTGACGTGCGAGGTTAAACGTCAAGCTCAGAACGTACTCGGATTCGGGCAGGAGGCGCTGCGTACGGGCGAACGGTGGGCACACTCTGCGCATGGACTGGACGCACTACAGCTTCCGCAGCCTGTGGCCCGTACCCGCGCCGCCCGCGGCCGTGTACGCGGTGCTGGAACGGGTCGAGGACTATCCGCGATGGTGGCCCCAGGTGCGCTCGGTGACCCGGCTGAACGACACGACCGGCGTCCTCACCGTCCGCTCCCTCGTGCCGTACGACCTCATCTTCACCGGCCGCGCGGCACGTCGCGACCCGGCCGCGGGAGTCCTGGAGATCGCGATGTCCGGTGACCTCGACGGCTGGGCGCGCTGGACGCTCACCGCCGACGGCGCCGGCACCCTCGCCCAGTACGACCAGGTCGTGGACGTGAACAAGCCGCTGCTCCGGCGGTTCGCCGTACCCGGACGTCCCGTCTTCCGGGTGAACCACCGGCTGATGATGCGGGCCGGGCGGCGCGGACTGGCCGCGTACCTGGAAGCGGTTTGAACGAAGCCCGCCCGGACCTGTATTGTTCAGTGCGTTCCCGGGCGATTAGCTCAGTGGGAGAGCGCTTCGTTCACACCGAAGAGGTCACTGGTTCGAACCCAGTATCGCCCACCGGGAAAGGCCGGTCCGCAGCAGCGGACCGGCTTTTTTGCGCCCAGCGGGGCGCCGTTCACGCCGCGGCGGGCAGATCCGGCCGCAGTGGCCAGTCCTGGTTCACCGCCTCCTCCGAGCCGCTGCGCGCGAACCATGCCTGCAGGCCGCGCGCCTGGGCCGCGTGCCATGTCGTCTGCAGCGTGTGCAGCTCGGCGGGGGTCAGGCGCTCCAGGCGGGTCGCGAACCGCCGTCCCAGTGCCCGTACGACGTCCAGCGCCGCCAGCGCGTCCGCCGCCGCCTCGTGCGCGCCGTCCAGCGTGACGCCGTAGTGCGCGCACAGGTCGGTCAGGGTGCGCCGGCCCTTGCGGTAGCGGTCCAGGTGTTTGTCCAGGACCCGTGGATCCAGCACCTGGAGCGGCGCCGACTGGAACCACTGGTCCAGCGACGAAGCGCGGTGCCGCCGCAACTCGCGGTCCAGGAGCGTCAGATCGAAGGGTGCGTTCATCACCACGAGCGGCCGGTGCATCGCCGTGTGCTCGGCCAGCTCCTCGGCTATCTCGTACATCACCGGCGCCGGCCAGCGGCCGTTGCGCTGCAGGTGTTCCTCCGTCAGCCCGTGTACCGCCGTCGCCGCTTCCGGCACCGGCACACCCGGGTTGACCAGCCATCGGGACACCCGGGGCCGGGTGCCCGGGGCGTCCTGGACGACGACGGCGGCCGACACGATCCGGTCGGTCTCGACGTCAACGCCCGTGGTCTCCGTGTCGAAGGCGGCCAGGGGCCCCTCGTACCAGCACGTCATGCCTACACAACTCCTCGTTCACCCACGGCAGCTGACGTTCCGTCTTCTGCCTGTTTGGTGATACCCGGGCTGTTTGCGCCGTACGCCGCAAGGACACAACAGGAGTACGGGTCTTTGCAGTTCAGCGGGCTCGTCGCGGGGATTCACCTGGCTTGGAAGGCTGTTTGGTCATGGCGATAGCGCAGCCCGAGCGGGGCGGGCTGCTGCCCGAACGCACGGGCCCCCATCGCGGCACACTCGCCACCACCGCCTGCATGGAGACACTGCAGGTGGGTTATCTGCACGCGGTCGCCGCGGCGGCCGGATGCTCGCTGTCCCAGCCATTTCCGGACAACGGCATCGACTGGCACGTCAGTCACGGCTCGCCCGGGCACACGGTCGACGACGAGGTCACCATCAAGGTGCAGCTGAAGTGCACCTACCAGATCGCGCCCAACCCGTCCGGCCGCTTCTTCTCCTTCACACTCGACAACGACCACCTGCGCAAACTCGCCCGCACACCCGTCTCGGTGCACAAGATCCTGGTCGTCATGCTCGTGCCCAGGTCGCAGGACGACTGGCTGCGCGCCAGCCACGACCGGCTCGACCTCAGGCACTGCTGCTACTGGGTCAACCTGGCCGGCCACGCCGTCACCGGCCGGCACCGGACCACCGTGCGGATACCGACCTCGCGCATCTTCGACGACCGGGCCCTCTGCGAGATCATGTCGCGGGTCGGGACGGGAGGCAGACCATGAGGCACCGGCCGTACGAGGAGCCCCTGCGGGACGTCAGGCCGCATCCCGTCGACGAGGCCGCCGTCCACTGGAGCCACCCGCCCGAGCCCGCCGACGTCGACCCCGCCGTGCTCAGCGCCCTGCTGCACCGGCACGGCTGGCAGCGGCGCGGCGGCGCGGCGGGACGGTACGGCCGCTGGACCCCGCCCGGACCGGGCGGCGGCGGGACCAGCCTGCTGGTTCCCGAGAGCCGCGCCTTCCCCGACAGCGACGACCTGCTCGGCGAGGCGCTCGTCGCCCTTTCCCGCAGCGGAACCCCCTCCGCGCGCGAGGTCCTCGTGTCGCTCGCCGTACCCAGCGACGAGATCCGCTGGTGGCGGGACGTGCCGAGCGGGCTGGCGGGCGCGGCGCCGTGGACGCTCGAGGAGCAGTTGCGTACGGCCGCCCGGCAGATGCTCCTCGCGAGCGCGCTCGCCACACGCGCGCGTGCCGGTTACTACGGCGCCCGGCACCGCCGCTCGGCCGCCGCGCTGCTGGAACACGTCCTCGTCGGCACGGCCACGGGTGGACGCCGCCTCACCGCCTTCGTGCCCGTCGGCGCCGGCCGGCCCCTCGCCGTACGCCTCCACCAGGCCCTGTACGCCACCCGCGAGGCCATCGACTACCAGCGGGCCACCGGCGGCATGGACGCCTTCGACGGAGCCGTCGAGGCAGGCGTCAGCCGCGAACTCACCGACGCCCTGGTCGCCCTGATCCGCGGCACCGAAGGCGCCCGCATCGCCGTGGAGTGGGCGCCCGCCGCCGGTGTCCCCGAGGACTGCGCCGCGTCGGCCGAGCCCGTCGAGTTCTCGCCCGGCGACCTGCCCGTACTGCGCGAGGCCGGCGCCCGCTATCTGCGCGACGAGCCGTCCGTTCCGGTCCGGATCACCGGTGCGGTGGAACGGATGCGCAGGTCGGGGCCGCGCGGCGAGGGTGCCGTACGGCTGCGGGTGATCGCCGGGGCCGACGTGCCGCACGTCCGGGTGATCCTGGACGAGGAGGCGTACCGGATCGCCGGACACGCGCACCTCGTCGGCCTGCCGGTCCGGGTGCACGGGCGGCTGGAGAGCCGCGGCGGGTTCCGGCGGCTGACCGGCGCCTCCGGGGTCGCACCGGTGCAGGTGGACGATGCGGAGCGGGACCGGCTGCTGAAGTCGCTGCAGGAGAACCTCGACTTCTTCGAGGAGGCGTGCAGCGGGGACGACTGCGACTGAGCGCCGACTGCGGATGACCGTTTCGCGGTCGGCGGTGCCGGGTCGGTACGATCCGGTATTGCGCGCGCTCCTGGTACGGCGCCCGCATCCACCAGCAGTCAGGAGAGACCGGTGTCAGACGTCCGTGTGATCATCCAACGCGATTCCGAGCGGGAAGAGCGCACGGTGACGACGGGCACTACGGCGGCCGAGCTCTTCGCCGGCGAGCGCTCGATCGTCGCCGCGCGCGTGGGCGGCGAGCTCAAGGACCTCGCCTACGAGGTGAAGGACGGCGAGACCGTCGAGGGCGTCGAGATCACCTCCGAGGACGGCCTGAACATCCTGCGCCACTCCACGGCGCACGTGCTGGCCCAGGCCGTGCAGGAGATCTTCCCCGAGGCCAAGCTGGGCATCGGCCCGCCGGTCAAGGACGGCTTCTACTACGACTTCGACGTCGAGAAGCCGTTCACGCCCGAGGATCTCAAGGCCATCGAGAAGAAGATGCAGGAGATCCAGAAGCGCGGGCAGAAGTTCTCCCGCCGTGTCGTCACCGACGAGGCCGCCCGCGAAGAGCTCGCGAACGAGCCGTACAAGCTGGAGCTGATCGGCCTCAAGGGTTCCGCGTCCAGCGACGACGGCGCGGACGTCGAGGTCGGCGCCGGTGAGCTGACGATCTACGACAACCTGGACGCCAAGACCGGCGAGCTGTGCTGGAAGGATCTCTGCCGAGGCCCGCACCTGCCCTCCACCCGGCTCATCCCGGCGTTCAAGCTGATGCGCAACGCGGCCGCCTACTGGCGCGGCAGCGAGAAGAACCCCATGCTCCAGCGCATCTACGGCACCGCCTGGCCGTCCAAGGACGAGCTGAAGGCGTACCTCGACTTCCTCACCGAGGCCGAGAAGCGCGACCACCGCAAGCTGGGCAACGAGCTCGACCTGTTCTCCATCCCGGAGCAGATCGGCTCCGGCCTCGCCGTCTTCCACCCCAAGGGCGGCATCGTCCGCCGCACGATGGAGGACTACTCGCGGCGCCGCCACGAGGAAGAGGGCTACGAGTTCGTCTACACCCCGCACGCGACGAAGGGGAAGCTCTTCGAGACGTCGGGCCACCTCGACTGGTACGCCGAGGGCATGTACCCGCCCATGCAGCTCGACGAGGGCGTGGACTACTACCTCAAGCCCATGAACTGCCCGATGCACAACCTGATCTTCGACGCGCGTGGCCGCTCCTACCGTGAACTGCCGCTGCGCCTCTTCGAGTTCGGCACCGTGTACCGGTACGAGAAGTCGGGCGTCGTGCACGGCCTGACCCGTGCCCGCGGCTTCACACAGGACGACGCGCACATCTACTGCACGCGCGAGCAGATGTCGGAGGAGCTCGACAAGACGCTCACCTTCGTCCTCGGCCTGCTGCGCGACTACGGTCTGACCGACTTCTACCTGGAGCTGTCCACCAAGGACCCGGAGAAGTTCGTCGGCTCCGACGAGGTCTGGGAGGAAGCCACGGAGACGCTGCGTCAGGTCGCCGAGAAGCAGGGCCTCCCGCTCGTGCCCGACCCGGGCGGTGCCGCGTTCTACGGCCCGAAGATCTCCGTCCAGACCAAGGACGCCATCGGCCGCACCTGGCAGATGTCGACCATCCAGCTCGACTTCAACCTGCCGGAGCGGTTCGACCTGGAGTACACCGGCCCCGACGGCTCCAAGCAGCGCCCCGTCATGATCCACCGTGCGCTTTTCGGCTCCATCGAGCGGTTCTTCGCGGTGCTCCTGGAGCACTACGCGGGCGCCTTCCCGGCGTGGCTCGCTCCCGTCCAGGCGGTCGGCATCCCGATCGGTGACGCGCACGTCGAGTACCTGGAGAAGTTCGCCGCTGCGGCGAAGAAGAAGGGGCTGCGCGTCGAGGTGGACTCCTCCTCGGACCGTATGCAGAAGAAGATCCGCAACGCCCAGAAGCAGAAGGTGCCCTTCATGGTCATCGCGGGCGACGACGACATGTCCGCCGGCTCCGTGTCCTTCCGCTACCGCGACGGCTCGCAGGAGAACGGCATCCCGTTCGACGAGGCCATCGCGAAGATCGTGAAGGTCGTCGAGGAGCGGGCGCAGGTCTGATCCGGCACACCGCGAAGGCCCCCGGGGACGCTCAGGTCCCCGGGGGCTTTTCGTCGGCCTCGCTGGCGAAGACCTGCAGCAGCCAGGACGAGAAGGGAACCGGTGACCGCGCCCAGCAGGGCCAGACCGCAGGCCATCACCACGACAGCGATGACCCGGCCGCCCCTGGTCACCGGCACGATGTCGCCGTATCCCACGGTGGACAGCGTGGAGCAGGCCCACCACACGGCGTCCCCGAACGTCCGCATGTCGGCGCCCGGCGCGTCCCGCTCCTGCTGGTGGACCGCGAGGGCACCCGTGAAGCCCAGCAGCACGGCGGAGAGGCCCGCGTAGAAGATCACACGTGCGTGGAGGGCGAGCCGGGGCAGGCCGCGCCGGTGCTGCATCGACTCGTAGATGCGGACGATCCGCAGCGGGCGCAGCAAGGGGAGGATCAGGACGATCGTGTCCAGCCAGTGGGCCCGTACGAAGCCCAGCCCCCGACCGCTGAGCCGCCAGCGCACGGCGTAGTCGACGCCGAAGAGCAGCCAGGCGGCCAACAGGACCGCCACCCGCACGTCCTGCCACAGCGTCCCCGGACGGGGCACCAGGACCAGGACCGCGTACACGCACAGGAACGCCATCGACCCGATGGTGAGGGGCATCTCGGCGCGTCGCTCCCAGCGCGCCTCGCGGCTGTCGTCGCGCACCGGCCAAGCTTCGCCCGGAATTCGGCTGCCACAACCCCGCCGACACGCCGCGAACGGGCGAAGCCATATGCTGCCTAGCATGACGAGTGAGCCGGAGCAGCAGATCGGAGTGGGGACGCAGGACGCGTTCCAGCGCCTGTGGACGCCCCACCGGATGGCCTACATCCAGGGTGAGAACAAGCCCAGCGGTCCGGGGGCGGACGACGGCTGTCCCTTCTGCTCGATCCCGGCCAAGTCCGACGAGGACGGGCTGATCGTCCGGCGCGGTGAGCACGTGTACGCGGTGCTCAACCTCTACCCGTACAACGGCGGTCATCTGATGACGGTGCCCTACCGGCACGTCGCCGACTACACCGATCTGACCGGGCCGGAGACCCTGGAGCTCGCCGAGCTGACCAAGCAGGCGATGACGGCCCTGCGCACCGCCTCCGGCGCCCACGGCTTCAACATCGGCATGAACCAGGGCACGGTCGCGGGCGCCGGCATCGCCGCCCACCTCCACCAGCACATCGTCCCCCGCTGGGGCGGCGACACGAACTTCATGCCGGTCGTCGGCCACACGAAGGTGCTGCCCCAACTCCTCGCCGACACCCGCAAGATGCTGGCGGAGGCCTGGCCCGCGTAGCCGCGGGCACCGCCTACGCGTCGTAGAGGTCGGCCTTCTTCGGCGCCGCCTCCTGCACGTTCGTGCTGAGGAAACCCGCCCGCGCCCCGAACTTCGTCGTGTCGACGCCGTTCTCCTCGAGGACGCGCAGCGCCGCGGAGTGGACCACTCGCAGCACGGGCGTGGCCGCGCGCAGCGCGTCGTCGGCCATGAAGCGGTGCCGCCACGGCTGGTCTGCCCAAGCGTGCCGCAGACCGAACGGCTCGGGCAGGCCGAGCGAGCCGCCGAGCCAGTTCAGCGCCGGCGCATATCCGGTCAGGGGGGCGCGCACCGCGAGCCGTACCACCTCGTCACTGTTGACCAGCGGCAGCTTGATCGACCGGCTCTCCCACGGCTTGAGCGTCTTGGCCACCTTCTTCGTCGGCGCCGCCGGTTTCGCGGCGAAGAGGGAGTGGACCGGCCCCAGCGCGTGTCCCGTGACTTCGATGCGCAGCGTCTGGTGCAGCACCGTGACCGTGATCAGCATGGTGATGACGAGCTGGCCGTCCCACAGCGTCCACTGGACACCGAGGTAGTGCCGGTTGCCGCTGCCGAACTGCTGCTTGTTGCAGATCTCCTGTATGGCGTGCGGCCTGAACTGGTACGCCTCGACGTCCGTGCCCTCCGGCCGGGACACCGAGTCCGCGTTCTCGCCGACCGGCGTGACGATCCAGTGCCGTATCGACGGCTTCGGGAAGCCGCCGGTGTTGAGCGGGCCGCGCTCCAGCCTGGCCAGCTGGTCGTGGATGGACCGGATGACGTCCCAGCTGCGGAAGGGGTGGATCTCCCGGTCGGGGTCGGCGGGCAGCAGGTCCTCGGCGAGCTGCCAGCCGCCCCAGCGCGTGCCCATGCCGAGTATGCCCTTGGGCCCGGCGTAGAAGACCGAGTTGGACTGCTGCTCGGCGCTCAGCTTGGCCAGTGACTGGCGCAGGGCCTCGGCCGCGGTCTCGCCGGGGCCGCTCGGCACGGCCTCCGGGACCTTGGCGCCGACGCTGCTCCCGGACAGCAGTCCGTCCCAGCGACCGCGCAGGTCCTTGGCCGTGCGCTCGCAGATCTGCTTGGCCCAGAACCAGCCCAGCACCGGGGCGACGACCGCCGCTCGCGCGTACAACGCCCAGAACCCGGTGAACGGCATGCGGATCAGGAAGATCACGGCGACCGCGCCCACGGCGAGCAGCAGCGCGGTGGCGAGGGTCCCGGCGCGCTTGTCGTCGCGCTTGGCAACCATCGTGCGGAGCTGGAAGACCAGCAGCCATGCGAGGAGCCCCGGCAGGAACAGCAGCCCGCACAGCACCATCACCATGGTCAGCCGGTTGTCGCGGGTCCTGCGGATGTTGTTCGCCGCCAGGCAGTGCTCCACAACGACCTGGGGCTCGACGCCGAAGGACTGGATGAGCGGCTTGCGGCCCGCGCCGATCATGCGGTCGACCACGGCCCGGGAGAAGGCCTCGCCGAGGTTCGGCTTGAAGAGGGCGATCTTGCCCTCCTTGACGGTGGACTGGTGCCAGTCGTTGTCGGCCTTCTTGATCTCCTCGAGCGGATTGTCCCGGTACGCCGCCGACGCCAGGGCGAAGGTCGCCGCCTGGCTGCCGTCACCCTCGATGGGTACCTGTGGCCCGTCCCACTCGGTTCCGATCGACATCCCGCCCCCCAACGCCGCCCTGTCGCATCTGCGGCCTTCCCGACTTCCCTGCCCCGCACACCTGTTGAACAGGCCGTCTTGCCGATGCGGCACGACGCGATGACGTGATCAGCGTATCCGCCGCCACCGACATCCGTCGGCGGACGGCCGAAGCCGCCCGCCGAACCGGAAGGAGATGCTCCGCAGTTGCTCGACCGTGAAGCGTCTCGGAGGTCAACTACGATTCGTCTCCCGCCTGTTCACGGATCTTCTCGGCGACCTGCGGCGGCATCGGCTCGTGCCGTGCGTAGGTCCGGCTGAAGCGGGCCGTGCCGTGCGAGAGGGAGCGCAGGTCGACCGCGTACCGCCCGATCTCGAACTCGGGCACCTCGGCCCGTACCAACGTCCGTCCGGAGCCGACCTGTTCGGTGCCGAGCACCCGGCCCCGCCGCCCCGACAGATCGCTCATCACGGCGCCCACATAGTCGTCGCCGACCAGGACGCTCACCTCGGACACCGGCTCGAGGAGATGGATCTTCGCGTCGGCCGCGGCCTCTCGCAGCGCCAGCGCGCCCGCCGTCTGGAACGCGGCGTCGGAGGAATCCACCGAGTGCGCCTTGCCGTCGAGCAGCGTGATCCGGACGTCGACGAGCGGATAGCCGGCCGCGACCCCCTTGGCGGCCTGGGCCCGCACGCCCTTCTCCACCGACGGGATGAACTGCCGTGGCACCGCGCCGCCGACCACCTTGTCCACGAACTCGATGCCCGAGCCGCCCGGCAGCGGCTCGACCTCGATCTCGCAGATGGCGTACTGCCCGTGCCCGCCGGACTGTTTCACATGCCGCCCGCGCCCGGCCGACTTGCCGCCGAACGTCTCCCGCAGGGAGACCTTGTGCGGTACGACGTCGACCTGGACGCCGTACCGGTTGCGCAGCCGCTCCAGGGCGACGTCCGCGTGGGCCTCGCCCAGGCACCACAGCACCACCTGGTGGGTGTCCTGGTTCTGCTCCAGGCGCATCGTCGGGTCCTCGGCGACCAGCCGCCCGAGCCCCTGCGAGAGCTTGTCCTCGTCGGCCTTGCTGTGCGCCTCGATGGCGAGCGGCAGCAGCGGGTCGGGCATCTCCCACGGCTCCATGAGCAGCGGGTCGTCCTTGGCCGAGAGCGTGTCCCCGGTCTCCGCGCGGCCCAGCTTCGCCACGCACGCGAGGTCGCCCGCGACGGCGTGTGTCACCGGGCGCTGCTGCTTGCCGAACGGGGTGGACAGGGCGCCGACCTTCTCGTCGACGTCGTGGTCCTCGTGCCCGCGGTCTGCGAGGCCGTGCCCTGAGACGTGCACCGTCGCGTCGGGCCGCAGGGTGCCGGAGAAGACGCGGACGAGCGAGACCCGGCCGACGTACGGGTCGGACGAGGTCTTCACGACCTCGGCGACCAGCGGCCCGTCCGGATCGCACGGCTTCAGCTCGCGCGGCCTGCCGTCGACCGTGGCGACGCCGGGCACCGTGTGCTCCAGCGGTGTCGGGAAACCGCCCGTGATCAGTTCCAGGAGCTCGACCGTGCCGAGCCCCTGCCTGGCGCTCTCGGCGGCCGGGGCGGCGGCCAGGACGGGGAAGAAGACCCCGCGCGCGACCGCCCGCTCCAGGTCGTCGATCAGCGTCTTGATGTCGATCTGCTCGCCACCGAGGTAGCGGTCCATCAGGGTCTCGTCCTCGCTCTCCGAGATGATCCCCTCGATGAGCCGGTTGCGCGCGTCGTCCATCTCCGGCAGCTGGTCGGGACCCGGCTCGGACTCTTTGCGCTCGCCGGACGCGTAGTCGAACAGCTTCTGCGACAACAGCCCGACCAGTCCCGTCACGGGCGCGTGCCCGTCGGGGCCCTGTGGGCCGCGCAGCGGCAGGTACAGCGGGAGGACGGCGTCGGGGTCGTCCCCGCCGAACGCCTCCGCGCACACCCGGGTCATCTCCTCGAAGTCCGCGCGGGCGGCCTCCAGGTGCGTGATGACGATGGCCCGCGGCATGCCGACGGCCGCGCACTCCTCCCACACCATGCGGGTGGAGCCCTCCACCCCGTCCGAGGCCGAGACGACGAAGAGGGCCGCGTCCGCCGCCCGCAGACCGGCCCTCAGCTCTCCGACGAAGTCGGCGTATCCGGGGGTGTCGAGAAGGTTGATCTTGAACCCGTCCCAGTCGACGGGCACGAGGGAGAGCTGTACGGAACGTTGCTGCCGGTGCTCGATCTCGTCGTAGTCCGAGACGGTGCCGCCGTCCTCCACGCGGCCCGCCCTGTTCACTGCTCCCGCGGTCAGCGCGAGAGCCTCCACCAGAGTTGTCTTGCCCGATCCGGAGTGGCCGACCAGCACCACATTCCGTACGGACGCGGGGTGGTCGGCCGCCGTAGCCCTGCCGGCGGCCCCAGGGTTTGTGTTCGCCTTGTCGCCCATGGCCTTGCCTCCCGTGCACGGTGAGGTCACTGTGGGCGCGGGCAGGCGGGGCCGCGTGCGGTGGCGGCTCCGATGACGCCCGCGGTCCTTCGAGCTTTCCACTCCCGTCACGGTGCGTCCATACGACGGACGCCGATCGCCCCGTGGACCGTCACCCGCGCGCCATCCGCCGGTTCCCCGCCCGTGGTGCGGGTGCCCGCCCGTCGTACACACGCGCGCGTGGCTACGATGGGCCAGCCGGTGGCCAGCAGGGGCCGCGCGGCGACACCGACCCTCGGGAAGGCCATGCTGAACAAGTACGCGCGTGCATTCTTCACGCGTGTCCTCACGCCGTTCGCTTCATTTCTCATCCGGAGAGGTGTCAGTCCCGACACGGTGACGCTCCTCGGCACCGCCGGTGTGGTCGCGGGCGCGCTGGTCTTCTACCCCCGGGGAGAGTTCTTCTGGGGCACGGTCGTGATCACGCTGTTCGTCTTCTCCGACCTGGTCGACGGCAACATGGCCCGCCAGCTGGGCCGCACCAGCCGCTGGGGCGCCTTCCTGGACTCCACCCTGGACCGCGTCGCCGACGGCGCGATCTTCGGCGGCTTCGCACTGTGGTACGCGGGCGGGGGGGACGACAATGTTCTGTGTGCCGTGTCCATCTTCTGCCTGGCCAGCGGCCAGGTGGTGTCGTACACCAAAGCCCGCGGCGAGTCGATCGGGCTGCCCGTCGCCGTCAACGGCCTGGTCGAGCGGGCCGAACGGCTGGTGATCTCGCTGGTCGCGGCCGGTCTCGCGGGCCTGCACAAATTCGGCGTGCCCGGCATTCAGTATCTGCTGCCGATCGCCCTGTGGATCGTCGCCGTCGGCAGCCTGGTCACCCTGATCCAGCGCGTCGTCACGGTCCGCCGGGAGTCCGCCGAGGTGGAGGCCGCGGCCGGCCGCGAGAACGCGTCCCACGGGAGCGAGGCGGCGAAGTGAGCATCGCCGACCGGCTGACAGACACGCTGTACGGCGTCGGCTGGAGCACCGTCAAGAAGCTTCCCGAGCCGGCCGCCGTACGCCTCGGCCGCACCGTCGCCGACCTCGCCTGGAAACAGCGCGGCAAGGGCGTCCAGCGGCTGGAGAGCAACTACGCGCGCGTGGTGCCCGACGCGAGCCCCGAGCGCCTCGCCGAACTCTCGCGCGCGGGCATGCGCTCGTATCTGCGCTACTGGATGGAGTCCTTCCGGCTGCCCGCCTGGAGCCCCGAGCGGATACGGAACGGCTTCGACCCCAAGGACGTCCACCACCTGACCGACGGGCTGGCCTCCGACCGCGGCGTGATCCTCGCGCTGCCCCACCTGGCCAACTGGGACCTGGCGGGCGCCTGGGTCACCACCAAGCTGGAGACCCCGTTCACCACGGTCGCGGAGCGCCTCAAGCCGGAGACGCTGTACGACCGCTTCGTCGCCTACCGCGAGGGCCTCGGCATGGAGGTCCTGCCGCACAGCGGCGGCTCCGCGTTCGGCACGCTGGCCCGGCGGCTGCGGGACGGCGGCCTGGTCTGCCTGGTCGCCGACCGTGATCTGTCCGCCTCCGGCGTGGGGGTCAAGTTCTTCGGCGAGACCGCCAGGATGCCCGCGGGCCCGGCCCTCCTCGCCCAGCAGACGGGCGCCCTGCTGCTGCCCGTCACACTCTGGTACGACGACTCGCCCGTCATGCGGGGCCGGGTCCATCCCCCGATCGAGGTGCCCGAGACAGGTACGCGGGCCGAGAAGACGTCTGTGATGACACAGGCGCTGGCCGATGCCTACGCCACGGGAATCGCCGATCATCCGGAGGACTGGCACATGCTGCAGCGGTTGTGGCTCGCGGACCTGGACCCCGCACAGGGGCCCGCGAAGGGATCCTCGTGAGGATCGGCATCGTCTGCCCGTACTCCTGGGACGTGCCGGGCGGCGTCCAGTTCCACATCCGGGACCTGGCCGAGTACTTCATCCGCCTGGGCCACGAGGTGTCCGTCCTCGCCCCCGCCGACGACGACACCCCCCTCCCGCCGTACGTCGTCTCGGCCGGCCGCGCGGTCCCGGTGCCGTACAACGGCTCGGTGGCCCGTCTGAACTTCGGCTTCCTCTCGGCGGCCCGGGTGCGGCGCTGGCTGCACGACGGCGCGTTCGACGTGGTTCACATCCACGAGCCGACGTCGCCGTCCCTGGGCCTTTTGACCTGCTGGGCGGCACAGGGCCCGATTGTCGCCACCTTCCACACCTCCAACCCGCGCTCCCGCGCGATGATCGCCGCGTACTCGATCCTGCAGGCCGCACTGGAGAAGATCAGCGCGCGGATCGCCGTGAGCGAGTACGCCCGCCGCACGCTGGTCGAGCACCTGGGCGGCGACGCGGTCGTCATCCCGAACGGCGTGGACGTCGGCTTCTTCGCCCGCGCCCAGCCCAACCCCGAGTGGCAGGGCGACACCGTCGGCTTCATCGGCCGTATCGACGAGTCCCGCAAGGGCCTGCCGGTGCTGATGAAGGCCCTGCCGAAGATCCTCGCCGCCCGTCCGCAGACCCGGCTCCTGGTGGCCGGCCGGGGCGACGAGAAGGAGGCGGTCGAGACCCTGCCCGCCGAACTCCGCTCCCGCGTCGAGTTCCTGGGCATGGTGAGCGACGAGGACAAGGCGCGCTTCCTGCGCAGCGTCGACCTGTACGTCGCGCCCAACACCGGCGGCGAGAGCTTCGGCATCATCCTGGTCGAGGCGATGTCCGCCGGGGCTCCAGTGCTCGCCTCCGACCTGGACGCCTTCGCCCAGGTCCTGGACCAGGGAGCGGCGGGCGAACTGTTCACCAACGAGGACGCGGACGCGCTCGCCGAGGCGGCCGTACGACTCCTCGCCGACCCGGTGCGACGGGCCGAGCTGAGCGAGCGCGGCAGCGCCCACGTACGCCGCTTCGACTGGTCGACGGTGGGCGCGGACATCCTCTCGGTGTACGAGACGGTGACTACGGGCACGGCAGCGGTGGCGACGGACGAACGCACCGGGCTGCGCGCGCGGTTCGGGCTGGCCCGGGACTGACACAACAGGCGGCCACCCCGGGAGCCGCTGCTGACCCGGCGGAGCTAGTGTGCCGCCCGTGACCGCAACCCTCATCTGGATCCTCGCCGCCCTTGCCGCCCTCGTCGTGATCGGTCTCTATCTGAGCTGGACGGCCGGGCGGCTCGACCGACTGCACGCCCGGATCGACGCGACCCGCGCCGCGCTCGACGCCCAGCTGCTGCGACGGGCGTCCGTGGCACAGGAGTTGGCGACCTCCGGCGTCCTGGACCCCGCCGCCTCGATCGTGCTCTACGAGGCCGCGCACGCCGCCCGGCAGGCCGAGGAGGAGCAGCGCGAGGTCGCCGAGAGCGAGCTGAGCCAGGCCCTGCGGGCCGTCTTCGCGGAGGCCCAGCAGGTGGAGGCGGTCCGGGCGGCGCCCGGGGGAGAGGCGGCCGCGCGGGAGCTGACCGAGGCGGTACGCAGGGTGCCGATGGCCCGGCGCTTCCACAACGACGCGGTCGGCGCGGCACGACGGCTGCGCGAGCACCGCAAGGTGCGCTGGTTCCGGCTGGCCGGACATGCCCCCTTCCCCCTGGCCTTCGAGATGGACGACGAGCCACCGGCGGCCCTGGTGGACCGGGCCGCCTAGCGGCTGTTTTCGGGTGCCAGGGGCCAAAAGGATCCACCGGGTTGCCATTGGCCCTTGCTGTGGACTGGTCCACTCGCGTTTTCTCGGTGTGCACAACTCCGTCTTCACCGAGTGAGGTCATCCGTGTCCAGCACGCTCTCCGAAAACCAGGCCCCCGCAACCGGCACCGCGCGCGTGAAGCGCGGCATGGCCGAGCAACTCAAGGGGGGCGTGATCATGGACGTCGTCACGCCGGAGCAGGCGAAGATCGCCGAGGACGCGGGCGCGGTCGCCGTCATGGCCCTGGAGCGGGTCCCGGCCGACATCCGCAAGGACGGTGGCGTGGCCCGCATGTCCGACCCGGACATGATCGAGGGCATCATCAGCGCCGTCTCCATCCCGGTCATGGCCAAGTCCCGCATCGGCCACTTCGTCGAGGCCCAGGTCCTGCAGTCTCTCGGTGTCGACTACATCGACGAGTCCGAGGTCCTCACCCCGGCCGACGAGGTCAACCACTCCGACAAGTGGGCCTTCACGACCCCCTTCGTCTGTGGCGCCACCAACCTGGGCGAGGCCCTGCGCCGCATCGCCGAGGGCGCCGCCATGATCCGCTCCAAGGGCGAGGCCGGCACCGGCAACGTCGTCGAGGCCGTCCGCCACCTGCGCCAGATCAAGAACGAGATCGCCCGTCTGCGCGGCTTCGACAACCACGAGCTGTACGCCGCCGCCAAGGAGCTGCGCGCCCCGTACGAGCTGGTCAAGGAGGTCGCCGAGCTCGGCAAGCTTCCGGTGGTCCTGTTCTCCGCCGGCGGTGTGGCAACGCCCGCCGACGCCGCCCTGATGCGTCAGCTCGGCGCCGAGGGCGTCTTCGTCGGCTCCGGCATCTTCAAGTCCGGCGACCCGGCCAAGCGCGCCGCCGCGATCGTGAAGGCCACCACCTTCTTCGACGACCCGAAGATCATCGCGGACGCGTCCCGCAACCTCGGCGAGGCCATGGTCGGCATCAACTGCGACACCCTCCCCGAGACCGAGCGCTACGCCAACCGCGGCTGGTAAGGCACCGGAACACATGAACACCCCCGTCATAGGCGTCCTGGCCCTCCAGGGCGACGTACGGGAGCACCTGATCGCCCTGGCCGCGGCGGACGCCGTGGCCAGGCCGGTGCGGCGCCCCGAAGAGCTCGCCGAGGTGGACGGCCTGGTCCTCCCCGGCGGCGAGTCCACGACCATCTCCAAGCTGGCCATCCTGTTCGGAGTGATGGAACCCCTCCGCGCGCGCGTACGCGACGGTATGCCGGTCTACGGCACCTGCGCGGGCATGATCATGCTCGCCGACAAGATCCTCGACCCGCGCTCGGGCCAGGAGACGATCGGCGGCATCGACATGATCGTGCGCCGCAACGCCTTCGGACGGCAGAACGAGTCCTTCGAGGCGTCGGTCGACGTCCGAGGCGTCGAGGGCGATCCTGTAGAGGGCGTCTTCATCCGCGCCCCCTGGGTCGAGTCCGTGGGGGCCGACGCCGAGGTGCTCGCCGAGCACGAGGGCCACATCGTCGCCGTACGCCAGGGCAACGCGCTCGCCACGTCGTTCCACCCGGAACTGACCGGCGACCACCGGGTGCACGCCCTGTTCGTCGACATGGTGCGCGCCAACCGGACGGCGGAGTCCTAGTAGGATCTCTGGCGTTCGTTGCAGGGATGGGTTACGCGAAGGAGACAGGCAGATGTCCGGCCACTCTAAATGGGCCACGACGAAGCACAAGAAGGCCGTGATCGATGCCAAGCGCGGCAAGCTCTTCGCGAAGCTGATCAAGAACATCGAGGTCGCGGCGCGCATGGGCGGTGTCGACGTGGAGGGCAACCCGACGCTCTACGACGCCGTCCAGAAGGCCAAGAAGCAGTCGGTCCCGAACAAGAACATCGACTCGGCCATCAAGCGCGGCGGCGGTCTCGAGGCCGGCGGCGCCGACTACGAGACGATCATGTATGAGGGCTACGGCCCGAACGGTGTCGCGGTGCTCATCGAGTGCCTGACCGACAACCGCAACCGCGCCGCCTCCGACGTGCGCGTCGCCATGACCCGCAACGGCGGCAACATGGCCGACCCCGGCTCGGTCTCGTACATGTTCAGCCGCAAGGGCGTCGTCATCGTCCCCAAGGGCGAGCTGACCGAGGACGACGTCCTCGGCGCCGTCCTGGACGCGGGTGCCGAGGAAGTCAACGACCTCGGCGAGTCCTTCGAGGTGATCAGCGAGGCCACCGACCTGGTCGCGGTCCGCACCGCCCTCCAGGACGCCGGGATCGACTACGACTCCGCCGAGTCCAGTTTCGTGCCGTCCGTCCAGGTCGAACTGGACGAGGAGGGCGCCAAGAAGATCTTCAGGCTGATCGACGCGCTCGAGGACAGCGACGACGTGCAGAACGTCTTCGCCAACTTCGACGTCAGCGACGAGATCATGGAGAAGGTCGACGCGTAGCGCTGCCGTGAGCTCGGCGGACCAAGCGGCTCAACGGGCCGACGGGACACATCCCGTCGGCCCGCCGCTTTGTCAGTGGTACCGGATAGCCTGCACAAACTGGGGGTACCGGCCAGCGGTGGCTGGGGGAGATCGATGGGAGGGCGCGTGCGTGTACTGGGGGTGGACCCGGGGCTGACGCGGTGTGGTGTCGGGGTCGTCGAGGGCGTGCCCGGACGACCGCTGACGATGCTCGGCGTCGGTGTCGTGCGCACGCCCGCGGGCGCCGACCTCGGTCACCGGCTCGTCGCCGTCGAGCAGGGCATCGAAGCGTGGCTGGACGAGCATCGGCCCGAATTCGTGGCCGTGGAGCGGGTGTTCAGCCAGCACAACGTACGGACCGTGATGGGCACCGCCCAGGCGAGCGCTGTCGCCATGCTGTGCGCGGCCCGTCGCGGCATCCCGGTCGCCCTGCACACCCCGAGCGAGGTCAAGGCCGCCGTCACCGGCAGCGGTCGCGCCGACAAGGCCCAGGTGGGCGCCATGGTCACCCGGCTGCTACGGCTGGACGCGCCCCCCAAGCCCGCCGACGCCGCCGACGCCCTGGCCCTCGCCATCTGCCACATCTGGCGCGCCCCTGCCCAGAACCGACTCCAGCAGGCCGTCGCCCTGCACACATCGAAAGGCCGTACGGGATGATCGCGTTCGTGAGCGGCCCGGTCGCCGCCCTCGCCCCGGACTCCGCCGTGGTCGAGGTGGGCGGGATCGGCATCGCCGTCCAGTGCACCCCCAACACCCTCTCCGGGCTGCGCATGGGGCAGCAGACCAAGCTGGCCACCTCCCTCGTCGTACGGGAGGACTCGCTGACCCTGTACGGCTTCGTGGACGACGACGAGCGTCAGATCTTCGAGCTGCTCCAGACCGCCAGTGGCGTCGGCCCGCGCCTCGCCCAGGCCATGCTCGCCGTGCACACCCCGGACGCCCTGCGTCGGGCCGTTGCGACCGGCGACGAGAAGGCGCTCACCGCCGTCCCCGGCATCGGGAAGAAGGGCGCCCAGAAGCTCCTCCTGGAGCTGAGGGACCGCCTCGGCGAGCCCATCGGCGCGCCGGCGGTCGGCGCACCCGTCACGAACGGCTGGCGCGACCAACTGCACGCCGCCCTGATCGGCCTCGGCTACGCGACCCGCGAGGCCGACGAGGCCGTATCCGCAGTGGCCCCGCAGGCGGAGGCGGCCGGTGGCACGCCCCAGGTGGGCCCGCTGCTGAAGGCGGCCCTGCAGACCCTCAACCGCGCCCGCTGACCCCCCACCCCCGAGGCACACATGAACTGGGACGACACGACCGACACCCCCGCCGCCGAGCGGCTCGTCGGTGCGTCCGCCGACCGTGAGGACCAGGCCGTCGAGGCTGCGCTGCGCCCCAAGGACCTGGGCGAGTTCATCGGCCAGGAGAAGGTCCGCGAGCAGCTCGACCTGGTCCTGCGTGCCGCACGCGCGCGTGGGGCGACCGCCGACCATGTGCTGCTCTCCGGCGCCCCCGGCCTCGGCAAGACCACCCTCTCGATGATCATCGCCGCCGAGATGGGCGCCCCGATCCGTATCACCAGCGGCCCCGCCATCCAGCACGCCGGCGACCTCGCCGCGATCCTCTCCTCCCTCCAGGAGGGCGAGGTCCTCTTCCTCGACGAGATCCATCGCATGTCCCGGCCCGCCGAGGAGATGCTCTACATGGCGATGGAGGACTTCCGCGTCGACGTCATCGTGGGCAAGGGCCCCGGCGCCACCGCCATCCCCATCGAACTGCCCCCGTTCACCCTGGTCGGCGCCACCACGCGCGCGGGCCTGCTGCCGCCCCCGCTGCGCGACCGCTTCGGCTTCACCGCGCACATGGAGTTCTACGAGCCCGCCGAGCTGGAGCGCGTCGTCCATCGCTCGGCGAACCTGCTGGACGTCGAGGTCGAGACCGACGGCGCCGCCGAGATCGCCGGCCGCTCCCGCGGCACGCCCCGCATCGCCAACCGCCTCCTGCGCCGCGTCCGCGACTACGCGCAGGTCAAGGCCGACGGCATCGTCACCCGCGAGATCGCCGCGGCGGCCCTCGCCGTGTACGAGGTCGACGCCCGCGGCCTCGACCGGCTCGACCGCGCCGTCCTGGAGGCCCTGCTCAAGCTCTTCGGCGGCGGACCGGTGGGCCTGTCGACACTCGCGGTGGCGGTGGGGGAGGAGCGCGAGACCGTCGAGGAGGTCGCCGAGCCCTTCCTCGTACGAGAGGGACTGCTCGCCCGCACTCCCCGTGGCCGTGTAGGCACACCGGCCGCGTGGGCGCACCTCGGCCTCACTCCGCCCGGCTCGTCAACTGCGGGAAACGGACAACAGGACCTGTTCGGGGCGTGAGGGCAGGGGATTGGCGGGCTCAGGAACCCAGGTGCCATGCTGAGCGTTGTTCGATGCGCGTGGACTCGCCTAGACTCCGCCGATGCCGCCCTTGTGGGCGGTGCCCACCACACCCCCATCCACCAGGCCGCTCCCCGCCGCGGTCGTGCGAAGGAAATCCCGTCCCGTGAATACCTTGACCCTCCTCCCGTTCATCGTGCTCATCGCGGCCATGTTCCTGATGATGCGCTCGGGTAAGAAGAGGCAGCAGCAGGCCGCGGCCATGCGCAACGACATGCAGCCCGGTTCCGGCGTCCGCACGATCGGGGGTATGTACGCGACGATCAAGGAAGTCAGCGAGGACACGGTCCTCCTCGACGCCGGCCCCGGCGTCGACCTCCTCTTCGCGAAGAACGCGATCGGTGCCGTCCTCACCGACGACGAGTACAACCGCATCGTCCACGGCATCGAGCACGACCTGAAGTCGGACGCCGCCGTGGTTCCCGATGACGCCTCCTCCCTCACCGAGACCGACGAGTCCGCCGACGGCGCCGCCGCCTCCGCCGACCAGGCCGTCGACCTCGGGAAGAAGGACGCGGCCGAGGATCCGGCCGACAAGGCCGAGACGTCCGACGACAAGGCGGACGACGAGCCGAAGAAGACCGAGGGCGACTCCGACGCGAAGTAGTAACGTCCCGGGGAGTGCGGCGCGACCCGTTCGCGTACCGCGCGCCCCGGGCGCGTCTGTTTCCCGCACGGGATCCCGACACCATGTCATGGCCGACCACGCCGACCCGGCGCGAGCCGGCCCGAGAGGGAGTACGAGAAGGTGGCAGCACCTAAGAGGGGCCGAAGCGCGAGCGCCCAGAGCAAGCCAGGGCGCTCACTGGCCCTCATTCTGATCGCCATCGTGGCGCTCACCGGTGGCATGTTCGCCTCCGGGCACACCACCCCGCGTCTCGGCATCGACCTTGCCGGCGGCACGAGCATCACGCTCCAGGCGAAGGCCGACCAAGGGTCCGCCATCAACAAGGCCAACATGGACACCGCGGTCGACATCATGAACCGCCGTGTCAACGGCCTGGGTGTCTCCGAGGCGGAGGTGCAGACCCAGGGGACGAGCAACATCATCGTCAACATCCCCAAGGGCACCAACTCCGAAGAGGCCCGCCAGCAGGTAGGTACCACCGCGAAGCTGTACTTCCGACCGGTCCTGGCCAGCGAGCCCAGCACCTCGGCGACGCCGAGCCCCTCGCCGAGCGCCTCGTCGTCCGGCGCCAGTGGCTCGCCGAGCCCGTCCAGCAGCGCGTCCTCCGGCGAGAAGGCCTCGTCCTCCTCCTCCGCGTCGCCGACGGCCTCCGCCACCACCCAGGGCCGCGCCGTCACCGACGCGCTGAAGGCGGACTCCACCCCGTCGCCGTCCGCGACCCCCAGCACCTCGGCCTCCGCCGCCCCCTCCGCTTCGGCGAGTGGCGGCACCGACGCCGCGACCGCCCAGCTCCAGGCCGCGTACACGAAGCTGAACTGCGACAGCAAGGCGGAGCGAGCCACCGCCGGCAAGAACGCCAAGCCCGGCGAGCCGACCGTGGCCTGCGGTGAGATCAACAAGGTCTGGTACAAGTACGTGCTCGGCCCGTCCGCCGTGGACGGCACCGAGGTCAAGAAGGCCCAGGCGACCTACGACACGCAGACCGCCGCCGGCTGGCAGGTCCAGATGAACTTCACCTCCGCCGGGGCCAAGAAGTTCGCCGACATCACCGGCCAGCTCGCCAAGAACCAGCAGCCGCAGAACGAGTTCGGCATCGTTCTCGACGGCGAGGTCGTCTCCAGCCCGTACGTCAGCCAGTCCATCACCGGCGGCCAGGCGGAGATCTCCGGCAGCTTCACCCAGGAGGAGGCCCAGAGCCTCGCCAACGTCCTGTCGTACGGCGCGCTCCCGCTCTCCTTCAAGGAGCAGAGCGTGACCACGGTGACCGCCGCGCTCGGCGGTGAGCAGCTGCACGCCGGTCTGCTCGCCGGCGCCATCGGCCTCGCCCTGGTCGTGATCTACCTGGTGATCTACTACCGCGGTCTGTCGCTCGTCGCGATCGCCTCCCTGCTCGTCTCCGCGATCCTGACCTACGTGCTCATGTCGCTGCTCGGCCCGGCCATCGGCTTCGCGCTGAACCTGCCGGCCGTCTGTGGCGCGATCGTGGCGATCGGTATCACAGCGGACTCGTTCATCGTGTTCTTCGAACGCATAAGGGATGGGATCCGTGAGGGCCGCTCGCTGCGCCCCGCCGTCGAGCGGGGCTGGCCGCGCGCCCGGCGCACCATCCTGGTCTCCGACTTCGTGTCGTTCCTCGCCGCCGCGGTGCTGTTCATCGTCACCGTCGGCAAGGTCCAGGGCTTCGCGTTCACACTGGGCCTGACCACCGTGCTCGACGTGGTCGTCGTCTTCTTCTTCACCAAGCCGCTGATGACGATCCTCGCCCGCCACAAGTTCTTCGCGCAGGGCCACAAGTGGTCCGGCCTCGACCCGAAGAGCCTGGGTGCCAAGCCGCCGCTGCGCCGCACCCGCCGTCCCGCCGGTCCCGCCGCCGGTTCCGTCGACCCGAAGGAGGCGTGAGCGATGTCGAAACTCGGCAACCTCGGCGCGCGACTGCACCGCGGCGAGATCAGCTACGACTTCATCGGCAAGCGCAAGATCTGGTACGGCATCTCGATCCTGATCACCATCACGGCCATCGTCGGCCTGGCGGTGCGCGGTCTGAACATGGGCATCGACTTCCAGGGCGGCGCCGTCTTCACCACCCCGAAGACGAGCGTCTCCGTGACCCAGGCCGAGGAGTACGCGAAGGAGGCCGCCGGGCACGACGCGGTCGTCCAGAAGCTCGGCACGGGCGGTCTGCGCATCCAGATCGCGGGCATGGACACCGAGAAGTCCGACGCCACCAAGGCGGAGCTCGCCAAGGACCTGGGCCTCAACCCGGAGACCATCAACGCGGACCTGGTCGGCCCCAGCTGGGGTGACCAGATCGCCAACAAGGCCTGGGAGGGCCTGGGCATCTTCATGGTGCTCGTCGTGATCTACCTGGCGATCGCCTTCGAGTGGCGAATGGCCTTCGCGGCACTCGTCGCCCTGATCCACGACATCACCATCACGACCGGTATCTACGCCCTGGTCGGCTTCGAGGTCACGCCCGGCACGGTCATCGGTCTGCTGACGATCCTCGGTTACTCGCTCTACGACACGGTCGTCGTCTTCGACAGCCTCAAGGAGCAGACGAAGGACATCACGAAGCAGACCCGCTTCACCTACAGCGACATCGCCAACCAGTCGATCAACGGCACGCTGGTCCGCTCCATCAACACCACCGTGGTCGCGCTGCTGCCGGTGGCGGGCCTGCTGTTCATCGGTGGCGGCTTCCTCGGCGCCGGCACGCTGAACGACATCTCGCTGTCGCTGTTCGTCGGCCTCGCAGCCGGTGCGTACTCCTCGATCTTCATCGCCACGCCGCTCGTCGCCGACCTCAAGGAGCGGGAGCCGCAGCTGAAGGCTCTCCGCAAGCGCGTCCTGGCCAAGCGGTCCCAGGCCGCCGCCGAGGACGAGCGTGCCGACGGTCCGTCCATGGCCGCCGGTGAGCCGGAGGACGCGGCGCCCGCCGTCGTGGGCCCGCGCAACCAGCCGGCCTCCCGCGGCCGGGGCCGCGGCCGACCCTCGGGGAAGCGGCGATGACCGACGTCAGGGACCTGCTGCTCAGCCGCATCCGCGACGTGCCCGACTATCCGGAGCAGGGCGTGATGTTCAAGGACATCACGCCGCTCCTGGCGGACCCGGCGGCGTTCACGGCCCTGACCGACGCGCTGGCCGAGATCGCCCAGAACACCGGCGCCACCAAGATCGTCGGCCTGGAGGCCCGGGGCTTCATCCTGGGCGCCCCGGTCGCCGTCCGCGCCGGCCTCGGCTTCATCCCCGTGCGCAAGGCGGGCAAGCTCCCCGGAGCCACCCTCCGCCAGGCCTACGAGCTGGAGTACGGCTCGGCGGAGATCGAGGTGCACGCGGAGGACCTCAACTCCGGCGACCGCGTGCTGATCGTGGACGACGTCCTGGCCACCGGTGGTACGGCAGAGGCCGCGATCCAGCTGATCCAGCGAGCGGGGGCCGAGGTCTCGGGGCTCGCGGTCCTGATGGAACTGGGCTTCCTGGACGGCCGCGCCCGCCTGGAGCCGGCCCTGGACGGGGCACCGCTGGAGGCGCTCCTCCAGGTCTGAGAACCAGTACCTGATCACCGTACGGCCGTCCCGGCAGCCACATCGCCGGGGCGGCCGTACGTTTTCCGTCGCGCGCCGACAGCAAGAGGCAACTGTGCGCGTGCAGCCACCGGCAACTGTGCGCCGCAGTCGGCGGCAACCCGCAGGACACCGCTGTGGCATCCCCGGGGCAGGCTCGTCGGGATCTTGCGGCCGGCGCTCGGGCTTTTCTCGTTGTCGGTTCCGGGCACGTTTTCCTGGGCGGGCCTGCGGTCACCGGCAACCTCCTGGACACCGCTGTGGCATCCCCGGGGCAGGCTCGTCGGGATCTTGCGGCCGGCGCTCGGGTTTTTCTCGTTGTCGGTTCCGGGCACGTTTTCCTGGGCGGCCTGCGGTCACCAGCAACCTCCAGGACACCCCCGCGGCACCCCGGAGCAAGCTCCGCGGAATCCGGCGGTAGCCCCCGGCGTTTCTCCCGTGGACGGTCCTCACATCGGCCTGAACGCGATGCCGAGGCCCAGGATCGCTACCATGGGGTTTCCGGAGCCTGCCGGGGGACCCGGATCGCGCACGAGGAGCCCTCTTGCCAGACGAGGCCCAGCCACTGATCGCCGCCAAGCCCGAGTCCGCCTCGGCGCCGACGGCGAAGCCCGCGCCGAACGCGTCCCACGCGAAGAACGACTCCCGCGGGCCGGTCGAGCACGCCCAGTCCGCGCCCGTGGAGAAGTCGGCCGAGCCCGCGCGACCCAAACCGGCCTCGCCCACCGTCCGCCCGAACACCGGCCAGCCCGCCCGCTCCGGCTCCTCGAACCGTGTCCGCGCCCGTCTCGCCCGGCTCGGCGTCCAGCGCGCCAACCCATACAACCCGGTCCTGGAGCCGCTGCTGAGGATAGTGCGCAGCAACGACCCCAAGATCGAGAACGCCACGCTGCGCCAGATCGAGCGCGCCTACCAGGTCGCCGAGCGCTGGCACCGGGGCCAGAAGCGCAAGAGCGGCGACCCGTACATCACACACCCCCTCGCGGTGACCACCATCCTCGCCGAGCTGGGCATGGACCCGGCCACCCTCATGGCGGGCCTGCTGCACGACACCGTCGAGGACACCGAGTACGGCCTGGACGATCTGCGCCGCGACTTCGGCGACGTGGTCGCCCTGCTCGTCGACGGCGTCACCAAGCTGGACAAGGTCAAGTTCGGCGAGGCCGCGCAGGCCGAGACCGTGCGCAAGATGGTCGTCGCCATGGCCAAGGACCCGCGCGTCCTGGTCATCAAGCTCGCCGACCGGCTGCACAACATGCGCACCATGCGCTACCTCAAGCGCGAGAAGCAGGAGAAGAAGGCGCGCGAGACCCTCGAGATCTACGCGCCGCTCGCCCACCGCCTCGGCATGAACACCATCAAGTGGGAACTGGAGGACCTCGCGTTCGCGATCCTCTACCCCAAGATGTACGACGAGATCGTACGGCTGGTGGCCGAGCGGGCACCGAAGCGTGACGAGTACCTGGCCATAGTGACCGACGAGGTCCAGGCAGACCTGCGCGCCGCCCGCATCAAGGCGACCGTCACCGGCCGCCCGAAGCACTACTACAGCGTCTACCAGAAGATGATCGTCCGCGGCCGTGACTTCGCGGAGATCTACGACCTGGTGGGCATCCGCGTCCTCGTTGACACCGTTCGCGACTGCTACGCGGCGCTGGGCACGGTCCACGCCCGCTGGAACCCGGTTCCGGGGCGGTTCAAGGACTACATCGCGATGCCCAAGTTCAACATGTACCAGTCGCTGCACACGACGGTGATCGGCCCCAACGGCAAGCCCGTCGAGCTCCAGATCCGCACCTTCGACATGCACCGCCGCGCCGAGTACGGCATCGCCGCGCACTGGAAGTACAAGCAGGAGGCCGTCGCCGGCGCCTCCAAGGTGCGTACCGACGTGCCCAAGGCCGGCAAGGGCAAGGACGACCACCTCAACGACATGGCGTGGCTGCGCCAGTTGCTGGACTGGCAGAAGGAGACCGAGGACCCCAGCGAGTTCCTGGAGTCCCTGCGCTTCGACCTGTCCCGCAACGAGGTCTTCGTCTTCACCCCCAAGGGCGACGTCATAGCGTTGCCGGCCGGGGCCACCCCGGTCGACTTCGCGTACGCGGTCCACACCGAGGTCGGCCACCGCACCATAGGTGCACGGGTCAACGGCCGCCTCGTACCGCTCGAATCCACCCTGGACAACGGCGATCTGGTCGAGGTCTTCACCTCCAAGGCGGCCGGTGCCGGCCCCTCCCGCGACTGGCTCGGCTTCGTCAAGTCACCGCGCGCCCGCAACAAGATCCGGGCCTGGTTCTCCAAGGAGCGCCGCGACGAGGCGATCGAGCAGGGCAAGGACGCCATCGTCCGCGCGATGCGCAAGCAGAACCTGCCGATCCAGCGGATCCTCACCGGCGACTCGCTCGTCACGCTCGCACACGAGATGCGCTACCCGGACATCTCCGCGCTGTACGCGGCGATCGGCGAGGGCCATGTCGCCGCGCAGAACGTCGTGCAGAAGCTCGTCTCGGCGCTCGGCGGCGAGGAGGCCGCCACCGAGGAGATCGACGAGGCCGTCCCGCCCACGCGCACCCGTGGCCGCAAGCGCCGCTCCAACGCCGACCCGGGCGTCGTCGTCAAGGGCGTCGATGACGTGTGGGTCAAGCTGGCCCGCTGTTGTACGCCTGTCCCCGGCGACCCGATCATCGGCTTCGTCACGCGCGGCAGCGGAGTCTCGGTTCACCGCAGCGACTGTGTGAACGTGGAGTCGCTGTCCCGCGAGCCCGAGCGCATCCTCGAGGTCGAGTGGGCGCCCACCCAGTCCTCGGTCTTCCTGGTCGCCATCCAGGTCGAGGCACTGGACCGCTCCCGGCTCCTGTCGGACGTCACCCGCGTCCTGTCCGACCAGCACGTGAACATCCTCTCCGCGGCAGTCCAGACCTCCCGCGACCGCGTCGCCACGTCCCGGTTCACCTTCGAGATGGGCGACCCGAAGCACCTGGGCCACGTCCTGAAGGCCGTGCGAGGCGTGGAGGGCGTGTACGACGTGTACCGCGTGACGTCGGCGCGCAGCAGGTCGTAGCACAGCAGCAGTCGTACAACATGCGAGAGGGCCCCGTACGTGACCGTACGGGGCCCTCTCGCATGCGCGGGCGGCCCGCGTCAGCCGCCGAACTCCTGCAGACCCTTCAGGGCCTGGTCGAGGAGCGCCTGGCGGCCCTCCAGCTCCTTCTCGAGCTTGTCGGCCTTGGACGTGTTGCCCTGGGCGCGCGCCTGCTCGATCTGGCCCCTGAGCTTGTCCACGGCGGCCTGGAGCTGACCGGTCAGACCCTCGGCACGCGCGCGTGCCTCCGGGTTCGTCCGGCGCCACTCGGCCTCCTCGGAGTCCTGCATGGCCCGTTCCACCGCGTGCATCCGGCCCTCGACCTTCGGACGCGCGTCGCGCGGCACATGGCCGATGGCCTCCCAGCGCTCGTTGATCGAGCGGAAGGCGGTGCGGGCGGCCTTCAGGTCCGTGATCGGCAGGAGCTTCTCGGCCTCCTCGGCCAGCTCCTCCTTCAGCTTCAGGTTCTCCGACTGCTCCGCGTCCCGCTCGGCGAAGATCGAGCTGCGGGCAGCGAAGAAGACGTCCTGGGCGCCGCGGAACCGGTTCCACAGGTCGTCCTCGTGCTCGCGCTGGGCGCGGCCCACGGCCTTCCACTCCGTCATCAGCTCGCGGTAGCGGGCGGCCGTCGGACCCCAGTCCGTCGAGCCGGACAGCGCCTCGGACTCGGCGACCAGCTTCTCCTTGGCCCTGCGGGCCTCCTCGCGCTGCGCGTCGAGCTGCGCGAAGTGGGCCTTGCGGCGCTTGGAGAACGCCGAGCGGGCGTGTGAGAAGCGGTGCCACAGCTCGTCGTCCGACTTGCGGTCGAGTCGCGGCAGCCCCTTCCAGGTGTCCACCAGGGCGCGCAGCCGCTCACCGGCCGCGCGCCACTGGTCGGACTGTGCCAGCTGCTCGGCCTCGATGACCAGGTCCTCCTTGGCCTTGCGGGCCTCGTCGGACTGCTTGGCGCGCTGCTGCTTGCGCTCCTCACGGCGCGCCTCGACGGTCGCCACGAGCTTGTCGAGGCGGGACCGCAGCGCTTCCAGGTCGCCAACCGCGTGGTGCGCTTCGACCTGCTCCCGGAGGTGGCCGATGGCGACCTGTGCGTCCTTCGCCGACAGATCGGTTGTCTGTACTCGCTTTTCGAGGAGGCCGATCTCGACAACCAGGCCCTCGTACTTGCGCTCGAAGTAGGCCAACGCCTCCTCGGGGGAGCCGGCCTGCCAGGAACCGACGACCTGCTCGCCGTCGGCCGTACGCACGTACACGGTCCCCGTCTCGTCGACGCGGCCCCACGGGTCGCTGCTCACAGCGCCTCCTCCACATGATGCCTGCGTAGGGCTGCTGTGCCCCCGGGCATCGTCCACAGTTTCGTCACGGCCAACATAGGCGACCGGCGGGTGGCCTGTCCGCATCCCGCGCGACCGAAATTGCGCTGATGGCCGTCATGGTTGTCAGGACTTCGTGACCGTCGCCTTGTTGATGACGACCGTCGCGTTCGGGGCACCGTCACCGGCCCCCGTGTTCTCGCCCGCGGCGGCGATCTTCTTCAGTACCTTCAGGCCCGCAGCGTCGATCGTGCCGAACGGTGTGTAGCTGGGCGGCAACTGGCTGTCCTGGTACACGAGGAAGAACTGGCTGCCGCCGGTGTGCGCCTGGCCGGTGTTCGCCATTGCGACCGTGCCCGCCGGGTAGACGTTGCTCTTGAGGCTTTTGTCCTTCAGGTTCTCGTCCGGGATCGTGTAACCGGGACCGCCGCTGCCGGTGCCCGACGGGTCGCCGCACTGCAGCACGTAGATGCCGTTGGTGGTGAGCCGGTGGCACTTGGTGTGGTCGAAGAAGCCCTGGCCGGCAAGGAAGTTGAACGAGTTCACCGTGTGCGGGGCCGCGGCCGTCTTCAGCGCGATGCCGATGTCGCCGCACGTCGTGGCCAGCTTCATCGTGTAATTGGCCGACTTGTCGATCGTGACCGCCGGCTCCTTCTTCCAGTTGAGCTGCTTCACCGAGCCCGCGGCAGGCTTCTCGCACGGGTCGGGGGCCTTGCTCGTGGGCGAGGCGCTGGGCGTGACCTCCGCGCTGGCGTTGGTCTTGTCGTCGTTGCCCTTGAGCACCCCGGTCGTGTACAGCGCGAGGCTGCCGATCACGACCACTCCGAGCACCGACGCGATCACCGCGTTGCGCGTACGTGACTTGCGCCGCGCGCTGGTGCGCCGCTGCTGCTGCCGCAAGAACTTCTCCCGGGCGAGCTGACGCCGCCGCTGCTCCTGGCTGACCACCGGGTTCTCTCCTTATGCGTGTCGTGTGTCGACCGGTACGCGTGCGTCCTGTGAGCCGACCGCTGCGTGTAGCCCCGTACGGTATATGGGTTCGCTGAGGAAACGGCAGCGCCGGTAGGCTCTGACAGCGGGCGCCACCACCTCAAAGCGCCCTGGAACCGACACAACGAAGGACGATCGTGCTCATTGCCGGGTTCCCCGCCGGGGCCTGGGGGACGAACTGTTATCTCGTCGCCCCCGCCGCCGGTGAGGAGTGCGTGATCATCGACCCGGGCCATCAGGCCACCCAGGGAGTCGAGGAAGCGCTGAAGAAGCATCGGCTCAAGCCCGTCGCCGTCGTCCTCACCCACGGCCACATCGACCACGTGGCCTCGGTCGTCCCCGTGTGCGGAGCGCATGACGTACCGGCCTGGATCCACCCCGAGGACCGGTACATGATGAGCGACCCCGAGAAGGCGCTCGGCCGGTCCATCGGCATGCCGCTGATGGGCGAGCTGACCGTGGGGGAGCCGGACGACGTCGAGGAACTGACCGACGGCGCCACGCTGGCGCTCGCGGGTCTGGAGTTCTCCGTCGCGCACGCGCCGGGCCATACCAAGGGGTCGGTGACCTTCCAGATGCCCGAGGCCGCGGACATCCCGTCGGTCTTCTTCTCGGGCGATCTGCTCTTCGCCGGCTCCATCGGACGCACCGACCTGCCCGGCGGCTCCCACGCCGAGATCCTCGACTCGCTGGCCCGCGTGTGCCTGCCGCTCGACGACTCGACCGTGGTGCTGTCCGGCCACGGTCCCCAGACGACCATCGGCCAGGAGCGCACCACCAATCCGTATCTGCGGCAGGTGGCCGCCGGCCAGGGAGCGAGGCCCGATGCCGCTCCCCGACGAGGAATGTGACGAGAGACCTTCCGTGAGCACCTTCAAGGCCCCCAAGGGCACGTACGACCTGATCCCGCCGGAGTCCGCCAAGTACCTCGCCGTCCGAGAGGCGATCGCCGCCCCGCTGCGCACCTCCGGCTACGGCTACATCGAGACGCCAGGCTTCGAGAGTGTGGAGCTCTTCGCGCGTGGTGTCGGCGAGTCGACCGACATCGTGACCAAGGAGATGTACGCCTTCGAGACCAAGGGCGGCGACAGGCTCGCCCTGCGCCCCGAGGGCACCGCCTCCGTCCTGCGCGCCGCGCTCGAGGCCAACCTGCACAAGGCGGGCAACCTGCCGGTCAAGCTCTGGTACTCGGGCTCGTACTACCGCTACGAGCGCCCCCAGAAGGGCCGTTACCGTCACTTCTCCCAGGTCGGCGCGGAGGCGATCGGCGCGGAGGACCCGGCCCTCGACGCCGAGCTGATCATCCTGGCCGACCAGGCGTATCGCACGCTGGGCCTCAGGAACTTCCGTATCCTGCTCAACAGCCTCGGCGACAAGGAGTGCCGGCCGGTCTACCGGGCGGCCCTGCAGGACTTCCTGCGCGGCCTGGACCTCGACGAGGACACCCTGCGTCGCACCGAGATCAACCCGCTGCGCGTGCTCGACGACAAGCGGGAGTCGGTCCAGAAGCAATTGGGCGGTGCCCCGCTCCTGCGCGACTACCTGTGCGACGCCTGCAAGGCGTACCACGAGGAGGTGCGCGAGCTGATCACGGCCGAGGGCGTGGCCTTCGAGGACGACCCGAAGCTGGTACGCGGCCTGGACTACTACACGCGTACGACGTTCGAGTTCGTCCACGACGGTCTCGGCTCGCAGTCCGCGGTGGGTGGCGGCGGCCGCTACGACGGCCTGTCCGAGATGATCGGCGGCCCCGCGCTGCCGTCGGTGGGCTGGGCGCTGGGCGTCGACCGCACGGTCCTGGCCCTGGAGGCGGAGGGCGTGGAGCTCGAACTCCCCTCCACGACCAGCGTGTTCGCGGTTCCGCTCGGCGAGGAGGCCCGCCGCCTGCTGTTCGCCAAGGTGACGGAGCTGCGCAAGGCGGGGGTCGCGACGGACTTCTCGTACGGCCACAAGGGTCTCAAGGCGGCGATGAAGGCGGCCAACCGAAGCGGCGCCCGCTACGCGCTCGTCGCCGGCGAACGTGACCTCGCCGAGGGTGTCGTCCAGCTCAAGGACATGGAGTCCGGCGAACAGACGGCGATCGGTGTGAACGAGATCGTGGCGGAACTGGAGTCTCGGCTCGGCTAGTTCGGGTGAGGGCGCCGGAACCCCCCGGCGCCCTGCTCACCGGTCGATGTGCGGCTGCCGCCGCGTGGGCCGTCGCCCGATCTCGGTGTCTGTGCGGTAGCCGGTCCGCTGAGTCAGTGGTCCAGTAGTCCGTGGCGCATGGCGTTCGTCACGGCGGCTGTCCGGTCGTCGACTCCCAGCTTTCCGAAGATGCGCAGCAGGTGAGTCTTCACCGTCGACTCCCCGATGAACAGACGACGCCCGATCTCGGCGTTGGTACAGCCCTCCGCCACCAGCCGCAGGACGGACTTCTCCCGTTCCGACAACCGTGGCCGTTCCGGCCTCACGCGCAGTTGGTCCACCAGGCGTGCCGCCACCGACGGTGCCAGTACCGTCTCTCCCCGCGCGGCGGCTCGTACCGCGTTCGCCAGTTCGGCCCGGGGCAGGTCCTTCAGCAGATAGCCCGCGGCGCCCGCTTCGACGGCACGCAGGATGTCGCGGTCCGTCTCGTACGTCGTGAGCACGATCACCCGGCACGGCAGCCCGGCCTCGTTCATCCGCACGATGGAGTCGACCCCGTCGCCGTCCGGCATCCGCAGGTCCATCAGCACGATGTCGGGCCTCAGTTCGGCGGCCAGCGCCTCCGCCCGCGGTCCGCTGGTCGCGTCGGCCACCACCTCCAGGTCCGGCTCGGCGCTCAGCATGGCGCGCAGGCCCTCCCGTACGACGGGGTGGTCGTCGGCCAGCACGATACGGATCATGCGGCATCGCTCCTCGTGGTGACGGCGGGGACGGGCAGCCGGACGGTCACCGTGGTGCCGTTGCCCTGAGCGCCGCGCACCTCGGCAGTGCCGCCCACCTCGGCGGCCCGCGCCCGCAGCCCCGCCAGACCGTAGCCGCCGGAGACGGTCACCGGGTCGAATCCGCAGCCGTCGTCCCGTACCGAGACGGTGAGCGTGTCCTCGGCGTACGCCAGCACGATCCCGACCGATGCCGAACTTCCCGCATGCTTGCGGGTGTTGGAGAGAGCTTCCTGGCAGGAGCGCAGGGCCACCACCTCGGGCCCGGCGGGCAGCGCGCGCACGGCGCCCGTCACATCCAGCGTCGCACCGTGGCGGGCGGCCAGCCGGCGCAGCGCGTCCGGCAGCGAGGCGCCGTCCAGATCGGCGGGCCCGCCGCCGGCGACCAGGGCCCGCGCCTCGGCGAGGTTCTGCCGGGCCGTCTCGTCCATCAGCGCCAAGTGGCGGCGGGCCTGCGGGAGATCGTCCGCCAGCTCGGCCTCGACCGCCTGGATCAGCATCAGCAGGCTGGTGAAACCCTGTGCGAGCGTGTCGTGGATCTCCCGGGCGAACCGTTCCCGCTCGGCCAGCGCGCCGTGCGCGGCCGACAGCCGTGAGACCTCGTGGCGGCTCGCGTCCAACTCGGCGATCAGCTCCGCCCGTTCCTGGCTCTGCTCGATGACGCGGATGATCCAGCTGCCCACGGCCATCGAGAAGACCAGTGTGACCACCGCGAACAGGGCGTTGAAGAACACGTCCTGGTCACTCGGCCACCACAGCAGCGCCCAGCCGATCACGGGCGCGAGGTTGATGACCGTCACGACCGACAGCGCCCAGCGCAGGCGCAGCGTCATGAAGCAGTGGGGGACCAGGGCGAAGGTCATCAGCCGGGTTTCGCCGACCAGGACCGCCGACGGCAGGAACAGGGCCGTCTCCGCCAGGATGTAGCCGAGCGCCCGCGGCTCGTCGGGCGGATCCCCCCGCAGGATCGGGCGCCCCACCCAGACGTACAACGGAATCAGCGGGACGAGCAGCCCGGCCGCGGCGACGCGCACCGGCCACCCCGGATGCTGCGTGCCGAGCACGAACACCAGGGTGGCGAGCCAGATCAGCGCGAAGTACGTGTCCCACAGCCGGAACGAACGGTCCCAGGTATAGGTCCCCGTCGCCGCCGGACCGTTCATCCGTCGCGCCGGTTCTTCCACCGGAAGGTCAGCAGACACAGTGCCAATCCTCCGACGCACCACGCCCCGAGCACCAGCGCGATCCGCCCGAACTCCCAACTCCCCGCCTGCTCCAGCACCTGCGCCGACTCTGGCAGGAACACCCCGCGCAGCCCCTGGCACATCCATTTCAGTGGGAACAGCGCCCCGATGTTCAGCATCCAGTCCGGAATGGTGTCGATGGAGATGTACACCCCGGAGATGAACTGCAGCACCAGGAACGGCAGTACGACCACGGAGGTGGCGCTCTTGCCGGACTTCGGGACGGAGCTGATCGCGATGCCGAGCAGCGCGCACGCCGTCAGACCGAGGGCGAAGATCCACGCGAAGTCGAACCACTTCTGGGCCGACGAGGGCAGGTCTACGTCGTAGAAGGCGGTGCCGACGGCGAGCAGGATCGCCGTCTCCATCAGGCCGGTGACCAGAACCAGCCAGATCTTGCCGAGGAAGTACGCGGCCGGCGGCATCGGCGTCCCGCGCAAGCGGCGCAGCGCCTTCTCGTCCCGCTCGATCGCGATCGAGATGCCGAGGGACTGGAAACTCGTCGACATGATGCCGGCGGCCATCATGGCCGGGACGTAGAGCTGGGAGGCGGTGACGCCCGCGCCGCGCACGTCGTCGCTGAAGATCGACGCGAACAGGAACAGGAACACGACCGGGAAGGCAAACGTGAACACCACCTGGTCGCGCTGCCGGAAGAACTGCCTGATCTCCAGGGCACCGCGCTGCAGGCCGAGCCCCCAGGCGCCGGGCAGCCGCTCCTGCGAGGGTCGGGCCTGCGTTCGTACGACGGTCGTGGTCATCGCGCGTCCTCCTGTCCGGTCAGCCGGAGGTAGACGTCCTCCAGCGTGGGGCGGCCCACCCTGAGGCCCGGGATCTCGCCGTCGAAATGCCGCATGAGAGCGGCGACAGTCTTGGTCGGGGTGTCCGTGCGCTCCGCGCGCGGGGTGCCGTCGGTGTCCGTCCACTCGACGGTGGCGCCGGTGCCGTACCGGTCGCGGAGTTCGGCGGGCTCGCCCTCCGCGACCACCCGCCCCTCGGCGACGACCGCGAGCCGGTTCGCGAGGGCCTCGGCCTCCTCCAGGTAGTGCGTGGTCAGCAGGATCGTCGTGCCCTCATCGGCCAGCAGCCGGATCAGCTCCCAGAACTGCCGCCGCGCCGCCGGGTCGAAGCCGGTCGTCGGCTCGTCCAGGAGCAGCAGCTCGGGGCCACCGATCACCCCCAGGGCCACGTCGAGCCGGCGCCGCTGTCCGCCCGACAGGGCCTTGATCCGGCTGTTCTGCTTCGCCTCCAGACCGACCAGGCCTATGACCTCCGCCGGGTCGCGCGGGTTCGGGTAGTAGCGGGCGAAGTGCCGTACGGTCTCGCGGACCGTCAACTCGGCGGGTGCCGATTCGTCCTGCCAGACGATTCCCACGCGGGATCGCCACGCGCGCGTGGCCGTCGCCGGGTCCGCCCCCAGGACCGTCACCTCGCCCGCGTCCCGCGAGCGCTGTCCCTGGAGGATCTCCACCGTGGTGCTCTTGCCCGCGCCATTGGGCCCGAGCAGGCCGAACACCTCGCCCCGCCTGATGCCGAGATCGATGCCGTCCACCGCGGTGACGTCCCCGTACTGCTTGCGCAGCCCCCGTACGTCCACCGCGAGTTCGTTCGCGTGTGCTGTCATGCCTCGAGAGTCGGCCGGAACCGAACGCTCCGGGACGACCGTGCGTACCTCCTTATGTCCACCGAACGGTGGACAGGCCTGCCGTTGCGGCACAATGGCCCTGCCCGAAGAAGGTCCAACTCTCAAGCAGACGGAATCGGCGTGATGAGCAAGACGACAGTCAAGGACGTCTCCACCGAGCCCGGGCCCGAGCGCGCCTCGGCATCACCGCGGACCGAGTGCGCGAGCCGCGCCTTCGCCGTGCTGATGCTGATCACCGGCGCGGCCGGCCTGCTCGCCGCCTGGGTCATCACGATCGACAAGTTCAAGCTGCTCGAGGCCAAGGTCGCGGGCAAGACCTTCACCCCCGGGTGCAGCCTCAACCCGGTGGTCTCGTGCGGCAGCGTCATGGAGAGCAAGCAGGCCGCCGCCTTCGGCTTCCCCAACCCGATGCTCGGCCTGGTCGCCTACGGCATCGTCATCTGCGTCGGCATGAGCCTGCTGGTCGGCGCCCGCTTCCCGCGCTGGTACTGGCTGACCTTCAACGCCGGCACCCTGTTCGGCGTCGGATTCGTCACCTGGCTGCAGTTCCAGTCCCTGTACCGGATCAACGCGCTGTGCCTGTGGTGCTGCCTGGCCTGGGTCGCCACGATCGTCATGTTCTGGTACGTGACGTCGTTCAACATCCGCAAGGACTTTCTGCCCGCCCCGCGCTGGCTGAAGGGCTTCTTCGGCGAGTTCACCTGGGTCCTGCCGGTCCTGCACCTCGGCATCATCGGCATGCTGATCCTGACCCGCTGGTGGGACTTCTGGACCAGCTGACGGCCCGGGAGGGATTGTCAGTCCCGTGATTTAGGGTTTCTGACGTGGAGCCCGACCTGTTCACCGCCGCAGCAGAAGAACGTCAGGAGAAGGACCCGGCCTCGAGTCCCCTGGCGGTACGGATGCGCCCGCGCACCCTCGACGAGGTGGTGGGCCAGCAGCACCTGCTGAAACCGGGCTCACCGCTGCGCCGTCTGGTCGGCGAGGGCGCCGGCGGTCCCGCGGGCCCCTCCTCGGTGATCCTCTGGGGCCCGCCCGGCACCGGCAAGACGACCCTGGCGTACGTCGTCTCCAAGGCCACCAACAAGCGGTTCGTGGAGCTGTCGGCGATCACCGCGGGTGTCAAGGAGGTCCGCGCGGTCATCGACGGCGCACGCCGCGCCACCGGCGGCTTCGGCAAGGAGACCGTCCTCTTCCTCGACGAGATCCACCGCTTCAGCAAGGCCCAGCAGGACTCCCTCCTCCCGGCGGTGGAGAACCGCTGGGTGACCCTGATCGCGGCGACCACGGAAAATCCGTACTTCTCGGTGATCTCGCCCCTGCTGTCCCGCTCCCTGCTGCTCACCCTCGAACCCCTCACGGACGACGACCTTCGTGGACTCCTGCGGCGGGCCCTCAGCGACGAGCGCGGCCTGGGGGACGCCGTCACCCTCCCCGAGGACACCGAGGACCACCTCCTGCGCATCGCCGGCGGCGACGCCCGCCGCGCCCTGACCGCCCTGGAGGCTGCCGCCGGGGCCACGCTGGACAAGGGCGAGACGGAGATCGCCCTGACCACGCTGGAGGAGACGGTCGACCGGGCGGCGGTGAAGTACGACCGCGACGGCGACCAGCACTACGACGTCGCCAGCGCCCTCATCAAGTCCATCCGCGGCTCCGACGTCGACGCCGCGCTGCACTATTTGGCCCGGATGATCGAGGCCGGTGAGGACCCGCGCTTCATCGCCCGCCGCCTGATGATCTCCGCCAGCGAGGACATCGGCCTCGCCGACCCGAACGCGCTGCCCATAGCGGTCGCCGCCGCCCAGGCCGTCGCCATGATCGGCTTCCCCGAGGCCGCCCTCACGCTCAGCCACGCCACCATCGCCCTCGCCCTGGCCCCCAAGTCCAACTCCGCGACCACCGCGATCGGCGCCGCCCTGGAGGACGTACGCAAGGGACTGGCCGGCCCCGTCCCGCCGCATCTGCGCGACGGCCACTACAAGGGCGCGGCCAAACTCGGCCACGCCCAGGGGTACGTCTACCCGCACGACCTGGCCGAGGGAATCGCCGCCCAGCAGTACGCACCGGACGCCCTCCAGGACCGCGCCTACTACACCCCGACCCGGCACGGCGCCGAGGCGAGGTACGCGGACGCGGTGGAATGGACCAGGAAACACCTCGGTCGCAAGCGGTCCTGACCACCCTGTAGAATCCTGCGAAGCGCTGAGTCCCGTGTCCGACTCCGGTCGGCGCCTCAGGCGGGACAACCAGCCGGATCTGTTGATCCAGGAGCGTCGCGCACCGTTGTAGGTGTCGCGGGCAGCCCACCACCACCCGGGGTCCGGGACCGGTCGGTGGGCCGTTCGTGTGCTGCACGTATGTGCCCAGACCAGGGAGCGGCTGCCTGGCACGTCCCTCGTGGACCTGCCGGGAATCCCCGGCTGCGGATGCGACCTCCCGTAACCCTGAGGCAGCCGAAAAAGAAAAGGAAAAGAAGTGGCGAACCAGTCCCGCCCCAAGGTCAAGAAGTCGCGTGCCCTCGGCATCGCGCTGACCCCGAAGGCCGTCAAGTACTTCGAGGCCCGTCCCTACCCGCCGGGTGAGCACGGCCGTGGCCGCAAGCAGAACTCGGACTACAAGGTCCGTCTGCTCGAGAAGCAGCGTCTGCGCGCTCAGTACGACATCTCCGAGCGCCAGCTCGTCCGCGCCTACGAGCGCGCGTCCAAGGTCCAGGGCAAGACCGGTGAGGCCCTGATCGTCGAGCTGGAGCGTCGTCTCGACGCGCTGGTCCTGCGTTCGGGCATCGCCCGCACGATCTACCAGGCCCGCCAGATGGTCGTCCACGGCCACATCCAGGTCAACGGCCAGAAGGTCGACAAGCCGTCCTTCCGGGTCCGTCCGGACGACGTCGTGCAGGTCCGCGACCGCTCCAAGGACAAGACGCTCTTCCAGATCTCCCGTGAGGGCGGTTTCGCCCCCGAGGGTGAGACCCCGCGCTACCTGCAGGTGAACCTCAAGGCCCTGGCGTTCCGCCTGGACCGCGAGCCGAACCGCAAGGAAGTTCCGGTCATCTGCGACGAGCAGCTCGTCGTCGAGTACTACGCCCGCTGACCCCAGCCCAGGCGTAGCACCTCAGCCCGCCGTCTCCCCGCCCCTCCGGGTGGGCGAGGCGGCGGGTTCGCGCATTCCGGCCGGCTCCAGGGCGTGCTGCACCGGCCCGCGCGGCGCCGGCACGGTCGCTGATGTCCATTCCGCGTGCCGTCCCAGCGCCCGCGCCACCGCCGCCTCCCGGTCGAGCTGCGCCCCCTCCCGCACGCACCTCGCGTACCGCTCGTCCCCGAGCGCCTCCCGGTCGAGCTGCGCCCCCTCCCGCACGCACCTCGCGTACCGCTCGTCCCCGAGCGCCTTCCGGGCCGCCGCCTCGCACAGCTCGTGCGGGGCGTTGTAGTGCGCCGAGCCGCACTGAAGTGACCCCGCGGGTCCCGACTCGTCCAGCCCCTGCCGGGCCGCCCGGTCCATGAACAGCTCGAGCGCCTCGTCCACACCCAGCGGCCCCAGCGGGAACAGCCGCTCACCCGCCGGCGCCAGCGGCCGCCGCCCCACGGAGAGCACCTGCAGACTCGGGGCCCTGCGCAGCAGCTCGGCCACCAGCGCTGCGCACGCGTCCACCAGATGCTCGAACCCGTCGAGCACCAGCAGGAGTTGACGCCCGGCGAGGTACTCGAAGAGCCTCTCGCGCGGCAGGCGGGTGGTGTGGTCCGTCAGCCCCAAGGCCTCTACGACGGCGTAGTCGACGAACTCCGGGTCGTGCACCGGCGCCAGCTCCACCCGCCACACGCCGTCCCGGGGCGCCGGCCGCGCGGTCGCCGCCCGCATCGCGAGCCGCGACTTGCCGACCCCGCCGACCCCGGTCACCGTCACCAGGCGCGCCTCGTCGAGCGCCCGGGCCAGCCCGGCGAGTTCGGCCGAGCGACCCACGAGGACACCGGGCTCGAGGGGGAGATTGCCGACCGCCGGAGGACCGGGGTACACAGGATCTCGCATGAGACACGGAGCGTACTGAAGCGTATTCATTCCGTACCATCGCTTCCCGCAACTCCACCACCCGCGCACGGTAATCCGGTATGGAGCGCTTCCCTCGGCGCGATAGGCTCGGACAAGACTTTTCGATGTTCAGGCACGTTTCAGGGAGCGGGTGCGCACAGTGTCCGGTGGAGAGGTGGCCGGGATCCTGGTGGCTGTCTTCTGGGCGATCCTGGTCTCCTTCCTCGCCGTCGCGCTGGTGAGGCTGGCCCAGACGCTCAAGGCGACCACCAAGCTCGTCGCGGACGTGACCGACCAGGCCGTCCCGCTGCTCGCCGACGCCTCCACGGCCGTGCGCTCCGCACAGACCCAGATCGACCGGGTCGACGCGATCGCCACCGACGTCCAGGAGGTCACGTCGAACGCGTCCGCGCTCTCCACGACCGTCGCGTCCACCTTCGGCGGCCCCCTGGTCAAGGTCGCGGCCTTCGGCTACGGCGTGCGCCGCGCCCTCGGCGGCCGCAAGGAGGACGTGCCCGCCAAGGCGCCCCGGCGTACGGTGATCGTGGGCCGGACCGTTCCGATGGCGCGGCGGAACAAGCGGAAGAAGGACTGAGACCCAGCGATGTTCCGTCGTACGTTCTGGTTCACCACGGGCGTCGCCGCCGGTGTGTGGGCCACCACCAAGGTCAACCGCAAGCTGAAGCAGCTCACCCCCGAGAGCATCGCCGCGACCGCGGCGAACAAGGCGCTCGAGACGGGGCAGCGCCTCAAGGACCGAGCGGTCGCCTTCGCGCTCGACGTCCGCGACAACATGGCCCAGCGCGAGGCCGAACTGGGCGACGCGCTCGGGATCAACGCCCCCGTCGACCCCGAACTCCCCGCACCACGGCGGATCGCCGCCATCGAGAACCGCAGCAACCCGAAGTACGTCGGCGACCCGAGCGATCCGACGTACCAGACGTACCCGTACAACCGGAATGAGGACCACTGATGGAGTCGGCCGAGATTCGCCGCCGCTGGTTGAGCTTCTTCGAGGAGCGCGGTCACACCGTCGTCCCTTCGGCGTCGCTCATCGCGGACGACCCGACTCTGCTCCTCGTCCCGGCCGGCATGGTGCCCTTCAAGCCCTACTTCCTGGGTGAGGTCAAGCCGCCGTTCCCGCGTGCCACCAGCGTGCAGAAGTGTGTGCGCACGCCCGACATCGAAGAGGTCGGCAAGACCACGCGCCACGGCACGTTCTTCCAGATGTGCGGCAACTTCTCCTTCGGCGACTACTTCAAGGAAGGCGCCATCAAGCTCGCCTGGGAGCTCCTCACCAGCCCCCAGGACAAGGGCGGTTACGGCCTCGACCCCGAGCGCCTGTGGATCACCGTCTACAAGGACGACGACGAGGCCGAGCAGATCTGGCACGAGGTCGTCGGCGTGCCCAAGGAGCGCATCCAGCGCCTGGGCATGAAGGACAACTTCTGGTCCATGGGCGTCCCCGGCCCCTGCGGCCCCTGTTCCGAGATCAACTACGACCGAGGTCCCGAGTTCGGCGTCGAGGGCGGCCCCGCCGTCAACGACGAGCGGTACGTGGAGATCTGGAACCTCGTCTTCATGCAGTACGAGCGCGGCGAGGGCACCGGCAAGGACAACTTCGAGATCCTCGGCGACCTCCCGAGCAAGAACATCGACACGGGCCTCGGCCTGGAGCGCCTCGCCATGATTCTGCAGGGCGTGCAGAACATGTACGAGATCGACACCTCCATGGCCGTCATCAAGCGGGCCACCGAGCTGACCGGTGTCCACTACGGCGAATCGCACACCTCGGACGTCTCCCTGCGCGTGGTCACCGACCACATGCGCACGGCCACCATGCTCATCGGCGACGGCGTCACCCCCGGCAACGAGGGCCGCGGCTACGTGCTGCGCCGCATCATGCGCCGCGCCATCCGCAACATGCGCCTCCTCGGCGCCACCGGTCCGGTCGTCAAGGACCTGATCGACGTCGTGATCCGCATGATGGGCCAGCAGTACCCGGAGCTGGTCACCGACGGCGAGCGCATCGAGAAGGTCGCCCTCGCCGAGGAGAACGCCTTCCTCAAGACGCTGAAGGCCGGCACCAACATCCTCGACACCGCCGTCACCGAGACCAAGGCCGCCGGCTCCTCCGTGCTGCCCGGCGACAAGGCCTTCCTGCTCCACGACACCTGGGGCTTCCCGATCGACCTCACCCTCGAGATGGCCGCCGAGCAGGGGCTGGCCGTGGACGAGGACGGATTCCGCCGCCTGATGAAGGAGCAGCGGGAGCGCGCCAAGGCCGACGCCCAGGCCAAGAAGACCGGCCACGCCGACCTCGGTGCCTACCGCGAGATCGCCGACCGGGCCGGTCAGACCGACTTCATCGGTTACTCGGACACCGAGGGCGAGTCCACGATCGTCGGCATCCTCGTCGACGGCGTCTCCTCACCGGCCGCCACCGAGGGCGACGAGGTCGAGGTCGTCCTCGACCGCACCCCGTTCTACGCCGAGGGCGGCGGCCAGATCGGCGACACCGGGCGCATCAGGATCGACTCCGGTGCCGTCATCGAGATCCGCGACACCCAGAAGCCGGTCCCGGGGGTGTACGTCCACAAGGGCGTCGTCCAGGTCGGCGAGGTCACCGTCGGCGCCAAGGCCCACGCCTCGATCGACACCCGCCGCCGCAAGGCCATCGCCCGCGCCCACTCGGCCACGCATCTCACCCACCAGGCCCTGCGTGACGCCCTCGGCCCGACGGCCGCCCAGGCCGGTTCCGAGAACCAGCCGGGCCGCTTCCGTTTCGACTTCGGTTCGCCCTCCGCCGTTCCCACGGCCGTGATGACCGACGTCGAGCAGAAGATCAACGAGGTGCTCGCCCGCGACCTCGACGTGCACGCCGAGGTCATGGGCATCGACGAGGCCAAGAAGCAGGGCGCCATCGCCGAGTTCGGCGAGAAGTACGGCGAGCGGGTCCGCGTCGTCACCATCGGCGACTTCTCCAAGGAGCTGTGCGGCGGCACGCACGTGCACAACACCGCCCAGCTGGGCCTGGTGAAGCTGCTCGGCGAGTCGTCCATCGGCTCGGGTGTGCGCCGTATCGAGGCCCTTGTCGGTGTGGACGCCTACAACTTCCTCGCCCGCGAGCACACGGTCGTCAACCAGCTGACCGAGCTGCTCAAGGGCCGCCCCGAGGACCTGCCCGAGAAGGTCTCCGGCATGCTCGGCAAGCTGAAGGACGCCGAGAAGGAGATCGAGAAGTTCCGCGCCGAGAAGGTGCTGCAGGCCGCCGCAGGTCTCGTCGAGTCGGCCAAGGACATCCACGGTGTGGCCGTCGTCACGGGCCAGGTCCCGGACGGTACGACCCCCGACGACCTGCGCAAGCTGGTCCTCGACGTGCGCGGCCGTATCCAGGGCGGACGCGCCGCGGTCGTGGCCCTCTTCACGGTCACGGGCGGAAAGCCCCTCACGGTCATCGCCACCAACGAGGCCGCCCGCGAGCGTGGTCTCAAGGCCGGTGAACTGGTCCGTACGGCCGCCAAGACCCTCGGCGGCGGCGGTGGCGGCAAGCCGGACGTCGCCCAGGGCGGTGGCCAGAACCCGGCCGCGATCGGCGAGGCCGTCGACGCCGTCGAACGCCTGGTCGCCGAGACGGCGAAGTAGGGCCGGAGCGATGCGCAGAGGACGTCGACTCGCGATCGACGTCGGGGACGCCCGCATCGGGGTCGCCTCGTGCGACCCCGACGGGATCCTCGCCACCCCGGTGGAGACGGTGCCCGGGCGGGACATCCCGGCAGCCCATCGCCGGTTGAAGCAGCTCGTCGAGGAGTACGAGCCGATCGAGGTCGTCGTCGGCCTCCCGCGCTCTCTCAAGGGGGGCGAGGGTCCGGCCGCGGTCAAGGTCCGCGGCTTCGCCCAGGAACTGGCCAAGGGCATCGCCCCGGTGCCGGTGCGCCTGGTCGACGAGCGGATGACGACGGTGACGGCCAGTCAGGGACTGCGCGCCTCGGGCGTGAAGTCCAAGAAGGGCCGTTCCGTGATCGATCAGGCGGCCGCCGTCGTGATCCTCCAGCAGGCCCTGGAATCCGAACGGGTGTCAGGCAAAGTACCCGGCGAGGGCATCGAAGTGGTTATCTGATCGCGATACGGTAACGTTCCGCCGGGTGCGTAGGCTTTTCGAAACAGCTCTCGCGCAACAAGGAGGCGGGTAGCTTCTGGGCTTGGGCGCTCAGAGGCTGACTGCCTCGCGGCTCTAGGGGATCGGTCACTTGCTCCCCAGTCTTCCGGTTGGGGCTTGTCTGCCGTAGGTGGAGGGGCCATGAGTGACCAGCCCGAGTCACCGTGTGGAGGAGGTGTGATCGGTGACTACGTTTCAGGTGAGTGAGAGGACCCACCAGGCTGTGCTTTCTCAGCAGCCTGCGCTGGAATCCGTGACAGCAGACACCCCTGGGAGCAAGGACGAAACGGGTTGCGGACGCTCTATGCGCAAGACTGGGGCAGCTGGCCTGGAACATGGGCGAGGGGAGATGCGAGAGTCTGACCTCCGGACTCTCGCACGTCACCCTGAGGCTGTCGCATCAGCGGCAGATGAGGGAGGAAAAGCTGCCGGTAACGGCAGCGCTACGCAGGCTGCAGTCCCGGGTGCGGCCTTCGTGGCCGTGTTGGACCGGAGCGGTGTCCCGCTGATGCCTTGTCGTCCCATGCGTGCCCGTGAACTTCTTGCCAGGGGGCGCGCGGTTGTCGCGCGGCATACACCGTTCGTCATCAGGCTCAAGGACCGAGAGGCGAAAGAGTCGGTCGTACCCGGTGTGGCGGTGCGCATCGACCCAGGTTCGAAGGGAACCGGCATCGCGGTCACTGCGGATGCCGATGTCGCTGCTGGCTTCGCCACACGGCGAGGGCTGGTGGCGATCGAACTGCGGCACCGTGGGGCCCAAATCCACAAAGCAATGTTGCAGCGAGCCGCATACAGGCGGGCGAGGAGGTCGAGAAACCTCCGTTACCGTGCTCCCCGGTTCGAAAATCGCACTCGACCAGCGGGCTGGTTGGCTCCATCTCTTCAAACTAGAGTCGACACAACATGTTCTGTCGTTCGACGGCTCATCCGGTACTTCCCAGTCTCAGAGCTTCACGTTGAGAGAGTCTCGTTCGATACGCATGCCATGAGCCAAGAAAAAGATCGGCTTGAAACCGGTGAATACCAGCAGGGGACCCTACGCGGGTACGAAGTCCGCCGATATTTGCTGGAAAAATGGGGTAGAGCGTGTGCGTACTGCGGGGCTTGCGACGTCCCGCTGCAAGTAGAACACATTCAGTCGAGGATCAGTGGTGGCTCCGGCCGAATCGCCAATCTCACACTTGCATGTGGGCCTTGTAACTCGGAAAAGGGTGCGCGATCGGTAGCAGAATTCCTTAGTTTTCACCCGGCTGTACTTAATAAGATTTTGGCCCAGGCGAAGACTCCGTTGAGGGATGCGGCTGTTATGAACTCAACGAGATGGCGCATTGCCGATCAACTCCGTTCAACAGGGCTGCCCGTCCACTCCTGGTCCGGCGGGCGTACACAGTACAACCGCGTGAACCATGGCTTGGCGAAGACGCACACTCTGGACGCTTTGGCCGTGGGTGAAGTCAAGGACGGTATGCGGATCGTTCGGTTCCCGGCGAAGGTGCTGGTCGCGAGTGCGGCAAGCCGTGGAATGTATGCTCGTACGCGCCCAGATCGGCATGGGTTTCCACGCCTGGCTTTGCCCCGCAACAAGCAGTTCTTCGGCTATGCCACAGGTGATCTTGTTCGTGCGGTCCTCCCGTCCGGTAAATACGCGGGTGCATGGACGGGACGAGTCGCTGTGCGTGCGACGGGACGCTTCGATGTCCGCTCTGAGCGCGGTATTGCCCAGGGCGTCCACCATCGCTACGTCCATTTGCTCCAAAGGTCCGACGGCTACGGCTACATCACCCGAGAGGAGGAAGATGCGCGTTGCTGCGCCAATGGCGTAAGCATGCGCATCGACCGCTCTGATGACTGAGTATGGCCGGGGCCCAGGCTCCGAACCGTGGCATCCAGAGGACCCGTTGTACGGGGACGGCGGATGGGGAGGACAGCAGGCCGACGGCCGGCAGTCCCCCTACGGCGGCCAGCCGAGGGGGTATCCACAGCAGCCGCAGCAGCAGTACGACGACTGGGGCCAGGCCCAGCAGGGCGAGTACGACCAGCAGCAGTACCAGCAGTACTACGACCAGCAGGGCCAGCAGCAGTACGCCCCCCAGGCCCAGCCGCAGCAGCAGTACCCGCAGAGTGGCTGGGACGCCACCGGCACCCACGGTCAGGTGCCCTACGCCGCCGACCCGGGCGATCCGTACGGCCAGCAGCCCGTGGCGTACGGCGCCGAGCAGCCCGACTTCTACGGCACGCCCGACGCCTATCCGCCGCCCCAGCCGCCCGGCCGCAGGCGCCCCGAGCCGAAGCCCGAGACCGACTGGGATCCCGGTCCCGACCAGGGCGAACACGCCTTCTTCTCGGGCGGCGACGACGATGACGACGACTTCGACGACGACCCGCGGGGCCGTAGTGGGCGCGGCGACCGGCGGGGCAAGAACGCCAAAGGCGGCAAGGGCGCCAAGAAGCGGCGCAGCGGTTGCGCCTGCCTGGTGGTCGTCCTGGTCTTCGGCGGGGGTATCGGCGGGGCCGGATACATCGGGTTCAAGTACTTCCAGAATCGTTTTGGCCCGGCCCCGGACTACGAGGGCAGCGGCAACGGCGAGAAGGTGACCGTCGAGATCCCCAAGGGCGCGGGCGGATACGTCATCGGCCAGAAGCTGAAGGAGGCGGGCGTCATCGAGAGCGTCGACGCGTTCGTCTCCGCCCAGGGCGCGAATCCCAACGGCAAGTCGATCCAGGACGGCATCTACACGCTGCAGAAGCACATGTCGGCCGCCAGCGCGGTCGACCTGATGCTCAGCCCGAAGAGCCGCAACAACCTGGTCCTCGCCGAGGGCCTGCGCAACACGGCGGTCTACGAGCTGATCGACAAGCGCCTCGAAGTGAAGAAGGGCACCACGGCGGCCATCGCCAAGAAGGACTACAAGAAACTCGGCCTGCCCTCCTGGGCCCTGAACCACCCCAACCTGAAGGACCCGCTGGAAGGATTCCTCTACCCCTCCAGCTACGCGGTCGCCAAGGGCCAGAAGCCCGAGGCCGTCCTGAAGGAGATGGTCGCGCGAGCCGGCCAGAAGTACGACGAGCTCGGCGTGAAGAAGAAGGCCAAGGAGTTCAACCTGGACAACCCGTTCCAGCTTGTGACGGTCGCGAGCCTGGTCCAGGCCGAGGGCAAGACGCACGACGACTTCCGCAAGATGGCCGAAGTCATCTACAACCGCCTCAAGTCCACGAACACCGAGACCAACCAGCTCCTGCAGTTCGACTCGACCTTCAACTACCTCAAGGGCACGAGCAACATCCACATCACCACGTCCGAGATCAACAGCAACAAGGACCCGTACAACACCTACACCAACCGGGGTCTGCCACCCGGTCCCATCGGAAACCCCGGGGACGACGCGCTGAAGGCGGCGCTGAATCCGACCGACGAGGGCTGGATCTACTTCGTGGCGACCGATGGCAAGAACAACACCGAGTTCGCGAAGACCTACAACGAATTCCTGAAGCTCAAGGGTAAGTTCGATGCCAATTCGGGCAACTGACGCCCGCCGGGCGGCTGTGCTCGGGTCGCCCATCGCCCACTCGCTCTCCCCGGTGCTGCACCGGGCCGCGTACGCCGAACTCGGGCTCACCGAATGGTCGTACGACCGCTTCGAGGTTGACGAGGCCAGGCTGCCCGGCTTCGTCGAGAAGCTCGGGCCCGAGTGGGCGGGGCTGTCGTTGACCATGCCGCTGAAGCGGGCGGTCATTCCGCTGCTCGACGAGATAAGCGAGACGGCCGCCTCCGTCGACGCGGTCAACACCGTCGTCTTCACCGAGGACGGCCGCCGTCTGGGCGACAACACCGACATCCCGGGCATGATCGCCGCGTTGCGTGAGCACGGCATCGAGGAGGTCGGCTCCGCAGCGATCCTCGGCGCCGGCGCAACCGCGTCCTCCGCGCTCGCCGCCCTGGCCAGGATCTGCACCGGCGAGGTCGTCGCCTACGTCCGCAGCGAGGCGCGGGCCGTCGAGATGCGGCAGTGGGGCGAGCGGCTCGACGTCGAGGTCCGTACGGCCGACTGGGCGGACGCGGCCGAGGCCCTGCGCGCCCCGCTCGTGATCGCCACCACGCCCGCCGACACCACCGACGCCCTCGCCGCCGCCGTACCCGAGCGGCCCGCCACCCTCTTCGACGTGCTGTACGAACCCTGGCCGACCGCCCTCGCGGCCCGCTGGTCCATGTTCGGCGGCGCCGTCGTCAGCGGCTTGGACCTGCTGGTCCACCAGGCCGTGCTCCAGGTCGAGCAGATGACCGGCCGCGCCCCGGCACCGCTGGACGCCATGCGCCGCGCCGGGGAGAAGGCGCTCGCCGAGCGCTGACGCCCGTCGGCGCGTCCGTCTGCTGGACCGGAGGCCGGGACCGGGCGGTGGACGTGGGAGGATCGGAGGTGGCGGACCGGGGCCGCGCACCCGGTCGGGCCGTCGCCGTACGCGAGGACGTGCGTACGCAGGCAGTACCAGGGCGCGAGCACTGAGGAGCACCGTTGAGCAGGCTGCGTTGGCTGACCGCGGGGGAGTCCCACGGTCCCGCACTCGTCGCGACGCTGGAGGGCCTTCCCGCCGGCGTGCCGATCACCACGGAGATGGTGGCGGACCACCTCGCGCGGCGGCGGCTCGGCTATGGCCGCGGTGCCCGTATGAAGTTCGAGCGCGACGAGGTCACCTTCCTGGGCGGTGTCCGGCACGGCCTCACGATCGGCTCCCCGGTCGCGATCATGGTGGGCAACACCGAGTGGCCCAAGTGGGAGCAGGTCATGGCGGCCGACCCGGTCGACCCGGAGGTGCTGGCGGGCCTCGCCCGCAATGTGCCGCTGACCCGTCCGCGTCCGGGGCATGCCGACCTCGCGGGCATGCAGAAGTACGGCTTCGACGAGGCCCGGCCGATTCTGGAGCGCGCCTCCGCCCGGGAGACCGCGGCGCGGGTGGCGCTGGGCGCGGTGGCCCGGTCGTACCTGAAGGAGACGACGGGCATCGAGATCGTCTCGCACGTCGTCGAGCTGGCCTCCGCGAAGGCCCCGCACGGCGTGTACCCCACCCCTGCCGATGTCGAGAAGCTGGACGCCGACCCGGTGCGCTGTCTGGACGCGGACGCGTCGAAGGCGATGGTCGCGGAGATCGACCAGGCCCACAAGGACGGCGACACCCTCGGCGGCGTCGTCGAGATCCTCGCCTACGACGTGCCGGTGGGCCTCGGCTCGCACGTGCACTGGGACCGCAAGCTGGACGCCCGGCTCGCGGGCGCGCTCATGGGCATCCAGGCGATCAAGGGCGTCGAGATCGGGGACGGCTTCGAACTGGCCCGGGTGCCCGGCTCCCAGGCACACGACGAGATCGTGAAGACCGACGAGGGCATCAGGCGGGTCTCCGGCCGCTCCGGCGGCACCGAGGGCGGCCTGAGCACCGGTGAACTGCTGCGCGTGCGCGCCGCGATGAAGCCGATCGCGACCGTGCCGCGCGCCCTGCAGACCGTGGACGTCTCCACCGGCGAGCCGGCGCAGGCCCACCACCAGCGCTCCGACGTGTCCGCGGTCCCGGCGGCCGGAATCGTCGCCGAGGCCATGGTGGCGCTCGTCCTCGCGGACGCGGTCGCCGAGAAGTTCGGCGGCGACAGCGTGGCCGAGACCCGCCGCAACGTGCGCTCGTACCTCGACCACCTGGTCATCCGGTGAGCCCCGTGCCGGTCGTCGTCCTCGTGGGTCCCATGGGCGTCGGCAAGTCGACCGTAGGGCAGCTCCTGGCCGACCGGCTGGGCGTCGTCTACCGCGACACCGACGACGACATCGTGGCCGCCGAGGGGCGGACCATCGCCGAGATCTTCGTGGACGAGGGTGAACCCGCCTTTCGGGCCCTCGAGAAGCGGGCCGTGGGCCTGGCGCTGGCCGAACATGACGGCGTTCTCGCCCTCGGGGGCGGAGCGATCCTCGACGAGGACACGCGTGCCCTGCTCGCCGGGCACCGTGTGGTCTATCTCTCGATGGACGTGGAGGAAGCCGTCAAACGCACCGGCCTCAACGTCGCCCGGCCCCTGCTCACCGTCAACCCGCGCAAGCAGTGGCGCGAACTGATGGACGCGCGGCGGCACCTGTACGAGGAGGTCGCCACGGCCGTCGTCGCGACGGACGGCCGTACGCCCGAAGAGGTCACCCAAGTCGCACTGGACGCACTGGAGTTGAAAGAAGCATGAGCGAGACGGTGACGCGGATCCAGGTCGGCGGCACGGCGGGCACCGAACCGTACGAGGTTCTGGTCGGCCGTCAGCTCCTGGGCGAGCTGGCCGGGTTGATCGGCGACAAGTCCCACCCGTCGCCCACCACCACCCTCAACCGAGGCGCTTCGCGCCACAGCCATACTCAAAGGGTCGCGGTGCTCCACCCGGAGGCGCTCGCCGAGACCGGCGACGCGCTCCGGGCCGACCTGGCCGAGCAGGGCTACGAGGCCGTCGCCATCCAGGTGCCGAACGCGGAGGAGGCCAAGACCGCCGAGGTCGCCGCCTACTGCTGGAAGGCGCTCGGCCAGTCCGGCTTCACCCGCTCCGACGTCATCGTCGGCGTGGGCGGCGGGGCGACCACCGACCTGGCCGGGTTCGTGGCCGCGACCTGGCTGCGCGGCGTGCGCTGGATCGCCGTACCGACGACCGTGCTGGCCATGGTCGACGCGGCGGTCGGCGGCAAGACCGGCATCAACACGGCCGAGGGCAAGAACCTCGTCGGCGCCTTCCACCCGCCCGCAGGCGTCCTGTGCGATCTGGCCGCGCTGGACTCCCTCCCGGTCAACGACTACGTCTCGGGCCTGGCGGAGATCATCAAGGCCGGTTTCATCGCCGACCCCGTGATCCTCGACCTCATCGAGTCCGACCCCGAGGCGGCACGCACCCCGGCCGGCCCCCACACCGCCGAGCTGATCGAGCGGTCCATCCGCGTCAAGGCGGAGGTCGTCTCCTGCGACCTCAAGGAATCGGGCCTGAGGGAGATCCTCAACTACGGCCACACACTCGGCCACGCCATCGAGAAGAACGAGCGCTACACGTGGCGGCACGGCGCCGCCGTCGCGGTCGGCATGCACTTCGCCGCCGAACTCGGGCGCCTCGCGGGCCGGTTGGACGACGCGACGGCCGATCGGCACCGCACGGTCCTGGAGTCCGTCGGACTGCCCTTGCACTACCGCTACGACCAGTGGCCCAAGCTGGTGGAGACGATGAAGGTCGACAAGAAGTCCCGCGGGGACCTGCTGCGCTTCATCGTCCTGGACGGACTGGGCAAGCCCACCGTCCTGGAGGGCCCGGATCCGGCCGTGCTGCTCGCCGCGTACGGCGAGGTGGGGCAGTAAGTCCCCGCGGGCACCATCTGCCCGATTCTCCTTCCGCAACGGGCACTTCGGACCGCCCCCGGCCGTTTCACCAATCGACGGCCGGGGACGGTACCGTTCAGTAAGGAGCGGGGTTCGCACTCCGCTGCCGGCGTCAATCGCCTGGCCGAGAGACACGAGACGGAGTGGCACCGGATGCAGCACGCAGTGGGGTCTCCGCTGCCGCCGCCCCACCAGCCGGGGCAGGGACCGGCCACCGGCTGGTCGCCGGCCGCACACCACCCCGGAGCCCAGCCGGGTGCCGCTCCTGTTCCCCCACCGCCACCGGCACCGGGCTTCACCGGACCCGGAGCCGCTACCGGACCCGTACCGCCTTCGCCACCGCAGCACACCGTCGCCCCGCCCGCGCCGGACACCACCGGTCACGTCCCGCTGCCGCCCGGCGGCCCCGTCGCCGTGCCCAGCGCACCGCCCGCCACGGCCACCGCGCCCGACCCGACCACCACGACCCTGGCCGTGCTGCTGATCGGCCCCGCCGGCGCGGGCAAGACCAGCGTCGCCCAGTACTGGGCGGACCACCGCCGGGTCCCCACCGCCCACATCAGCCTCGACGACGTGCGCGAATGGGTCCGCTCGGGCTTCGCCGACCCCCAGTCCGGCTGGAACGACCACTCCGAGGCGCAGTACCGCCTCGCCCGCCGCACCTGCGGCTTCGCCGCGCGGAACTTCCTGGCCAACGGCATCTCGTGCATCCTCGACGACGCCGTCTTCCCGGACCGCCCGGTCGTCGGCCTGGGTGGCTGGAAACGCCATGTCGGCCCCGGCCTGCTCCCGGTCGTCCTCCTGCCCGGCCTGGACGTCGTCCTGGAGCGCAACGCGGAACGCATCGGCAACCGCCGCCTCACCGACGAGGAGGTGGCCCGCATCCACGGCCGCATGGCCGGCTGGTACGGCTCGGGCCTCCCGATCATCGACAACTCCCAACTGGACGTCCCGAGCACGGCCCGGCTACTGGACGACGTCCTGGCCAGAGCGATAGCAAGCCCCCCGAACTGGTAGACACCGGGACTGTCCTGCTTTGAGGGGGGCGGGGCTGTATCGATGTGCGGCTCCGCCGCATGGGCGCGAACAACCCCCACGACCCGCACCCAGCACACACAGACGAACCCACCCTCTCCCCCAACCGAACCCTCCCAACCGGCACAATCCGGCCACGACTCCTACGCTCGTGTCATGTCAGAGGTGTACGCAGCCCGCCGCAACAAACTGAGGGAACGCTGCAACGCGGCCGGCAGCGCGGCAGCCCTCGTCTCGCGCCCAGCGAATGTGCGCTATCTCTCCGGCGTCGCCCCGGAGGGCGCCGTCCTGCTCCTGGGCAGACACGAGGACCTCCTGGTCTGCGCGTCCCCGCCGGACGACCGCCCCTTCGAGGGGCGCCCCGACGACTCCCTGAGGCTGCACGTCCTGCCCACCGCCGGAGGCGACGCCGCCGTCGCTGCCGCCGGCCTGGCCGTCGCTCAGGACGCCGACTCCCTCGCCGTCGAGGAACACCACCTCACCGTCGCCCGGCACCGCGCCCTCGGCTCCGTCGCGTCGCGGCTGCGCCTATCCGATCTGGGGTGCGCCGTCGAACAGCTGAGGGTCGTCAAGGACGAGGAGGAGATCTCCTGTCTGCGCATCGGCGCGGAGATCGCCGACCAGGCCCTCGGTGAGCTCCTCGAGTCCATCCTGGTGGGCCGTACCGAGCGCCATCTCGCGCTGGAGCTGGAGCGGCGCCTGGTCGACCACGGTGCCGACGGACCCGCCTTCCCGACGTCCGTCGCCACCGGACCGCACTCCGGCCGCCGCGGTCACCGGCCCACGGACCGGCGTGTCGAGGAGGGCGACTTCCTCTCGGTCTGCCTGGGCGCGACGTACCGCGGCTACCGCTGCGAGATCGGCCGTACGTTCGTGATCGGCACGTCCCCCGCGGACTGGCAGATCGAGCTGTACGACCTGGTCTTCGCCGCCCAGCGCGCCGGACGCGAGGCCCTGGCGCCCGGCGCAGCCTTCCGAGACGTGGACCGCGCCGCACGCCAGGTGCTGGACTCCGCGGGCCATTCCGACGGGCTCCAGCCGCTGACCGGGCACGGCGTCGGACTCGAAATCGACGAGGACCCGCAGCTGGCTCCCGCCGCCATGGGTAAACTGGACGCTTGCGTGCCGGTCACCGTCGAACCGGGGGTCCACCTCCCGGGCCGGGGCGGTGTCCGGATCGATGACACGCTCGTCGTACGCCCCGAGGCGGACGGCGGACCCGAGCTACTCACCATCACGACCAAGGAGCTGCTCGCGCTGTAGGTGCGTGCCCCGGGGTCGTCCACGTCAGTCCAGGAGATTCCGCAACCGTGGCTTCCACGAACGACCTCAAGAACGGCCTTGTGCTCAAGCTCGAAGGCGGCCAGCTCTGGTCCGTCGTCGAGTTCCAGCATGTCAAGCCCGGCAAGGGCCCGGCCTTCGTGCGCACCAAGCTCAAGAACGTGCTCTCCGGCAAGGTCGTCGACAAGACCTTCAACGCCGGCGTCAAGGTCGAGACGGCCACTGTCGACAAGCGCGACATGCAGTTCTCGTACATGGACGGCGAGTACTTCGTCTTCATGGACATGGAGACCTACGACCAGCTGATGGTCGACCGCAAGGCCGTCGGCGACGCCGCCAACTTCCTGATCGAGGGCTTCTCGGCCACCGTCGCGCAGCACGAGGGCGAGGTGCTCTTCGTCGAGCTCCCGGCCGCCGTCGAGCTGGTCGTGCAGGAGACCGAGCCGGGCGTCCAGGGCGACCGCTCCACCGGCGGCACCAAGCCCGCCACCCTGGAGACCGGTCACCAGATCCAGGTTCCGCTCTTCATCACCACCGGTGAGAAGATCAAGGTCGACACCCGCACGAGCGACTACCTCGGCCGGGTGAACAGCTAACCGTGGCTGCCCGCAACACGGCCCGCAAGCGCGCCTTCCAGATCCTCTTCGAGGGCGACCAGCGCGGCGCCGACGTCCTCACGGTCCTCGCGGACTGGATCCGGCTCTCCCGGGACGACACCCGGCAGCCGCCGGTGAGCGAGTACACGATGCAGCTGATCGAGGGCTACGCCGAGCACGCGCGGCGCATCGACGAGCTGATCGCCCAGTACGCGGTGGGCTGGACGCTCGACCGGATGCCGGTCGTCGACCGCAACATCCTGCGTCTGGGCGCGTACGAGCTGATCTGGGTCGACGGGACCCCGGACGCCGTCGTCCTCGACGAGATGGTGCAGCTGGCGAAGGAGTTCTCCACGGACGAGTCGCCCTCGTTCGTCAACGGCCTGCTCGGCCGGCTGAAGGAGCTCAAGCCCTCGCTCCGCCGGGACGAGGCGTAAGAGGTACGGCACCGAGGCAAGGCGCCGCCAGGGGGCCCGCAGCGTGACTGCTGCGGGCCCCCTGGCGTTCCTGTGCCCAAGGCACCTCCGAAGGCCGCAGAAAGCCGCCGGGGCGGCCGGAAGTATGCGTTCCGGCCGCCCCGGCGGCACGTTTCTGCTGTTGGGCCGAGCGGGCTCAGGCCTCTTCGTGGGTGGCCACGGCGCGGCGCGCGTCCGCGTCCAGCACGCCCCAGCTGATCAGCTGCTCGGTCAGGACCGAGGGCGACTGGTCGTAGATGACGGCCAGGGTGCGCAGGTCGTCCTGGCGGATCGACAGCACCTTGCCGTTGTAGTCACCGCGCTGGGACTGGATCGTCGCGGCGTACCGCTGGAGCGGGCCCGCCTTCTCGGCCGGCACCGTGGCCAGCCGCTCAAGGTCCAGGACCAGCTTCGGCGGCGGCTCGGCGGCGCCGCCGGGCGTGGTGCCGGGCAGCAGCTCCTGCACGGGGACACCATAGAAGTCCGCGAGCTCTGCGAGGCGCTGCACGGTCACCGCGCGGTCACCGCGCTCGTACGAACCGACGACCACGGCCTTCCAGCGGCCCTGGGACTTCTCCTCGACACCGTGGAGGGAAAGGCCCTGCTGGGTGCGGATGGCCCGGAGCTTGGCCCCGAGCTGTTTGGCGTATTCGCTGGACATATAGCTCCCCGGACACTGTGTCGACGCGACGGGCTGGGTGCCGTGCCGCGCGGCTGGTAACTCACTGTGAGGTTACGCAGCGTGACTCTCATGCGTCAAGCCGAATGGTCCACACCGACTCTTCCGTGGCGGCGCCGGCCCGTTACGCCAAGGGGGTGATCAGGGGTGTCCCCATGGCCTGCTAGGGTAGATGCCGCAAATCCGACGTCCTTTAAGGTCCGTCCCGTGAGGCGGAGAAGGAGGTCCGTTTCATATGGACATGCAAGCGTCCGATGCCCGGCCCGTGCTCGAAGGGCCCGACATCGCGCGGGTACTGACCCGCATCGCCCACGAGATCGTCGAGCGCGCCAAGGGCGCCGACGACGTGGTGCTCCTCGGCATTCCGACCAGAGGCGTCTTCCTCGCCCAGCGGCTCGCCGTCAAGCTCGAGCAGATCACCGACCGCAAGATTCCCGTCGGTTCGCTCGACATCACCATGTACCGTGACGACCTGCGCATGCACCCGCCGCGTGCGCTGGCCCGCACCGAGATTCCCGGTGACGGCATCGACGGACGCCTCGTCGTCCTCGTCGACGACGTGCTCTTCTCCGGCCGCACCATCCGCGCCGCCCTCGACGCGCTGAACGACATCGGGCGCCCGCGCGCGGTCCAGCTCGCGGTCCTCGTCGACCGCGGCCACCGCGAACTGCCCATCCGCGCCGACTACGTCGGCAAGAACCTCCCCACGTCGCTGCGGGAGACGGTCAAGGTCCAGCTCGCCGAGGAGGACGGTCGCGACACCGTGCTGCTCGGTGTGAAGCCGGCCCAGTAGCGAGCCGACAGCGCGCACCCGCCCGTGCGGCGCCTCCGCTCACGCCCGCTTGCCCGGCTGTGCCTTCTGGGGGACACCCCCAGACCCCCGCTCCCCGAAACCTGAACTGCCTTACGGAGCCTGACAGATGCAGCGTCATCTCATCTCGGCCGCCGACCTCACCCGCGACGACGCCGTCCTGATCCTCGACACCGCCGAGGAGATGGCCCGGGTCGCGGACCGGCCGATCAAGAAACTGCCGACCCTGCGCGGCCGGACGATCGTCAACCTCTTCTTCGAGGACTCGACCCGGACCCGGATCTCCTTCGAGGCCGCGGAGAAGCGGCTGTCGGCGGATGTGATCAACTTCACCGCCAAGGGGTCGAGTGTCTCCAAGGGCGAGTCTCTGAAGGACACCGCCCAGACCCTGGAGGCGATGGGCGTCGACGCCGTCGTCATCCGGCACGGCGCCTCCGGAGCCCCCTACCGCCTGGCCAACTCCGGCTGGATCGACGCCGCCGTCATCAACGCCGGCGACGGCACGCACCAGCACCCGACGCAGGCCCTGCTTGACGCGTTCACCATGCGCCGCCGGCTGGTCGGCCGGGACGCCGGCATAGGACAGGACCTGGCCGGCAAGCGGATCACCCTCGTCGGCGATGTCCTGCACAGCCGCGTCGCCCGCTCCAACGTCGACCTGCTGCACACGCTCGGCGCCGAGGTCACCCTGGTCGCCCCGCCCACGCTCGTGCCGGTCGGCGTGGAGACCTGGCCGTGCGAGGTGTCGTACGACCTCGACAGCACGCTCTCCAAGTCCGACGCGGTGATGATGCTCCGCGTCCAGCGCGAGCGGATGAACGCGGCCTTCTTCCCGACCGAGCGCGAGTACTCGCGGCGCTACGGCCTCGACGGCGAGCGCATGGCGAAGATGCCCGAGCACGCCATCGTGATGCACCCCGGCCCGATGGTCCGCGGCATGGAGATCACCGCCGAGGTCGCCGACTCCCCGCGCTGCACCGTCGTCGAGCAGGTCGCCAACGGAGTCTCCATCCGGATGGCCGTCCTCTACCTGCTGCTCGGCGGCAACGAACCCGCCGTCAGCCACGCCCGCACCAACGAGGAGAAGTAGTCCCATGAGCAAGATCCTGATCCGTGGTGCGAGGGTGCTCGGCGGCGAGCCGCAGGACGTACTGATCGAAGGCGAGGTCATCGAGGCGGTCGGCACCGGCCTGTCCGTCGAGGGCGCCGAGGTCGTCGAGGCCGGCGGCAAGGTGCTGTTGCCGGGCCTGGTCGACCTGCACACCCATCTGCGCGAGCCGGGCCGCGAGGACTCCGAGACTGTGCTGACCGGCACCCGGGCCGCCGCGAGCGGTGGCTACACCGCCGTGTTCGCCATGGCCAACACCTTCCCGGTCGCCGACACCGCCGGCGTCGTCGAGCAGGTCTACCGGCTCGGCCAGGAGCACGGCTACTGCGACGTGCAGCCCATCGGCGCCGTCACCGTCGGCCTGGAGGGCAGGAAGCTCGCCGAGCTGGGTGCCATGCACGAGTCGGCCGCCGGGGTCACCGTCTTCTCCGACGACGGCAAGTGCGTCGACGACGCCGTGATCATGCGCCGGGCTCTGGAGTACGTGAAGGCCTTCGGCGGCGTCGTCGCCCAGCACGCGCAGGAGCCGCGGCTGACGGAAGGCGCCCAGATGAACGAGGGCGTCGTCTCCGCCGAGCTGGGCCTGGGCGGCTGGCCCGCCGTCGCCGAGGAGTCGATCATCGCCCGGGACGTCCTGCTCGCCGAGCACGTCGGCTCCCGCGTCCACATCTGCCACCTCTCCACCGCCGGGTCCGTCGAGATCGTCCGCTGGGCCAAGTCCCGCGGCATCGACGTCACCGCCGAGGTCACCCCGCATCACCTCCTCCTCACCGACGAACTGGTGCGCACGTACAACCCCGTCTACAAGGTCAACCCGCCGCTGCGCACAGAGCGCGACGTGCTCGCCCTGCGCCAGGCGCTCGCCGACGGCACGATCGACATCGTCGCCACCGACCACGCCCCGCACCCGCACGAGGACAAGGACTGCGAGTGGGCCGCGGCGGCCATGGGCATGGTCGGCCTGGAGACCGCCCTGTCGGTCGTCCAGCAGACGATGGTGGAGACCGGGCTGCTCGACTGGGCCGGCGTCGCCGACCGCATGTCGGTCACGCCCGCGCGGATCGGCCGGGCCCCGGGCCACGGACGTCCGGTCTCGGCAGGCGAACCTGCCAACCTGACCCTCGTCGACACCGCATACCGTGGCGAGGTGGACCCCGCGGGCTTCGCCTCGCGCAGCCGCAACACCCCGTACCAGGGGCGCGAGCTGCCGGGCCGTGTCACGCACACATGGCTGCGGGGCAAGGCCACGCTCGTCGACGGGAAGCTCACGTGACACCTCTGCAGCAACTGACGTACCTCGCCATCGAGAAGAAGTCCGCCGAGGTGACCGACTGGGCCGCCCGCATCGGCTGGCTCGTCGGGCTCGCTCTCTTCGTCGCGCTCGTCTACTGGCTGATGCGCGAGGGCTGGAAGTGGCGCGGCACGCTCCAAGGCGACCTGCCCGAGCTGCCCAGCGCGCCGGACACGACCGGCCCGGCGAAACTGAGCATGTCGGGCCGCTACCACGGCTCCACGACGGCCGGGCAGTGGCTGGACCGCATCGTGGCGCACGGCCTCGGCACCCGCAGCCGGGCCGAGCTCACGCTGACCGAGGCGGGCCTCGACGTCGTACGCCCCGGGGCGGCCGACTTCTTCGTCCCGGCCGCGGCGTTGCGCGAGGCCCGGCTCGACAAGGGCATCGCGGGCAAGGTCCTCACCGAGGGCGGACTGCTCGTGGTGACCTGGGCGCACGGCGACAGGCTGATCGACTCCGGTTTCCGCTCCGACCGCGCGGCCGAGCACACCGAGTGGGTCGAGGCCATCAACTCCATGATCAAGACAACCAGCACGGAAGGCGCCGAACGATGACGACCTCCACCAGGGGCACCGTGAAGGTTCCCGCCGTACTCGTCCTGGAGGACGGCCGCACCTTCCGTGGCCGAGCCTACGGGGCCGTGGGGGAGACCTTCGGCGAGGCCGTGTTCTCCACCGGGATGACCGGTTATCAGGAAACCCTGACCGACCCGTCGTACGACCGCCAGATCGTCGTCGCGACCGCCCCGCAGATCGGCAACACCGGCTGGAACGACGAGGACGACGAGTCGAGCCGCATCTGGGTCTCCGGCTATGTCGTGCGCGACCCCGCGCGCGTGCCGTCCAACTGGCGGGCCAAGCGCTCCCTCGACGACGAACTGGTGACGCAGCACGTCGTCGGCATCTCCGGCATCGACACCCGCGCCCTCACCCGCCATCTGCGCGAGCGCGGTTCGATGCGCGCCGGGATCTTCTCCGGCGAGGCGATCGCCCCGGAGAACGAGCTCGTCGCGCGCGTGCAGGCACAGCCGCACATGAAGGGCGCGAGCCTCTACGAGGAGGTCGCGACCGAGGAGGCGTACGTCGTCCCGGCGATCGGCGAGAAGCGTTTCACCGTCGCCGCGATCGACCTCGGCATCAAGGGCATGACCCCGCACCGCATGGCCGAGCGCGGCATAGAGGTCCACGTGCTGCCCGCCACCGCGACCGAGGAGGACGTGTATGCCGTCGCACCCGACGGAGTCTTCTTCTCCAACGGACCCGGTGACCCGGCCGCGGCCGACGGCCCGGTCGCGCTCATGGCCGCCGTCCTGAAGCGGAAGACGCCCCTGTTCGGCATCTGCTTCGGCAACCAGATCCTCGGCCGCGCCCTCGGCTTCGGCACCTACAAGCTGAAGTACGGCCACCGGGGCATCAACCAGCCGGTCCAGGACCGTACGACCGGCAAGGTCGAGGTCACCGCGCACAACCACGGCTTCGCCGTGGACGCACCGCTCGACCGGGTCAGCGAGACGCCGTTCGGCCGCGCCGAGGTGTCCCACGTCTGCCTCAACGACGACGTCGTGGAGGGGCTGCGGCTGCTCGACCAGCCGGCCTTCTCCGTCCAGTACCACCCCGAAGCGGCAGCGGGCCCGCACGACGCCGCCTACCTGTTCGACCGCTTCGTATCCCTGTTGGAGGGCCAGCGTGCCTAAGCGCACCGATATCCAGTCCGTCCTGGTCATCGGCTCCGGCCCGATCGTTATCGGCCAGGCCGCCGAGTTCGACTACTCGGGCACGCAGGCCTGCCGCGTCCTGCGCGCCGAGGGCCTGCGGGTCATCCTCGTCAACTCCAACCCGGCGACGATCATGACCGACCCGGAGATCGCCGACGCCACCTATGTCGAGCCGATCACCCCGGAGTTCGTCGAGAAGATCATCGCCAAGGAGCGCCCGGACGCCCTGCTGCCCACCCTGGGCGGCCAGACGGCCCTCAACACCGCGATCTCGCTGCACGAGAACGGCGTCCTGGACAAGTACGGCGTCGAACTGATCGGCGCCAAGGTCGAGGCCATCCACAAGGGCGAGGACCGCGACCTGTTCAAGCTGGTCGTGGAGGCCGTCCGCGCGAAGATCGGGCACGGCGAGTCCGCCCGCTCCGTGATCTGCCACGCTATGGACGAGGTCCTCGCCGGTGTCGACGAGCTCGGCGGCTACCCGGTCGTCGTCCGCCCGTCCTTCACCATGGGCGGCGCCGGCTCCGGCTTCGCGCACGACGAGGACGAGTTGCGCCGCATCGCCGGCCAGGGCCTCACGCTCTCGCCGACCACCGAGGTGCTCCTCGAGGAGTCCATCCTCGGCTGGAAGGAGTACGAGCTGGAGCTGATGCGCGACAAGCACGACAACGTCGTGGTCGTCTGCTCCATCGAGAACTTCGACCCCATGGGCGTCCACACCGGCGACTCGATCACCGTCGCCCCGTCGATGACCCTGACCGACCGCGAGTACCAGATCCTGCGCGACATCGGCATCGCCGTGATCCGCGAGGTCGGCGTCGACACGGGCGGCTGCAACATCCAGTTCGCGGTGAACCCCGAGGACGGCCGCGTGATCGTCATCGAGATGAACCCGCGCGTGTCGCGGTCCTCGGCGCTCGCCTCCAAGGCGACCGGATTCCCGATCGCAAAGATCGCCGCCAAGCTAGCCGTCGGCTACACCCTCGACGAGATCCCCAACGACATCACGCGCGAGACCCCGGCCTCCTTCGAGCCGACGCTCGACTACGTCGTCGTCAAGGCCCCGCGGTTCGCGTTCGAGAAGTTCCCGCAGGCCGACTCCACGCTGACCACCACCATGAAATCGGTCGGCGAGGCCATGGCCATCGGCCGCAACTTCCCCGAGGCCTTCCAGAAGGCGCTGCGCTCGCTGGAGAAGAAGGGCAGCCAGTTCACCTTCGTCGGCGACCCCGGCGACAAGGCCGAGCTGCTGGCTCAGGCGGTACGGCCCACCGACGGCCGGATCAACACGGTCATGCAGGCCATCCGCGCGGGCGCCACCGCCGAGGAGGTCTTCGAGTTCACGAAGATCGACCCCTGGTTCGTCGACCAGCTCTTCCTCATCAAGGAGATCGCCGACGAGCTGGCCGAGGCACCGGGGCTCACATCCGAACTGCTCGCCGAGGCCAAGCGGCACGGCTTCTCCGACCACCAGATCGGCGAGATCCGCGGCCTGCGCGAGGATGTCGTCCGCGAGGTCCGGCACGCGCTGGGCGTGCGCCCGGTGTACAAGACGGTCGACACCTGCGCCGCCGAGTTCGCCGCGAAGACGCCGTACTTCTACTCCTCCTACGACGAGGAGACCGAGGTCGCCCGGCGCGAGAAGCCCGCGGTGATCATCCTGGGCTCCGGCCCCAACCGCATCGGCCAGGGCATCGAGTTCGACTACTCCTGCGTCCACGCCTCCTTCGCGCTGTCCGACGCCGGGTACGAGACCGTGATGGTCAACTGCAACCCGGAGACCGTCTCCACGGACTACGACACCTCCGACCGCCTGTACTTCGAGCCGCTGACCCTCGAGGACGTGCTGGAGATCGTGCACGCCGAGTCGCTCGCCGGCCCGATCGCGGGCGTCGTCGTGCAGCTCGGCGGCCAGACCCCGCTCGGTCTGTCGCAGGCACTGAAGGACAACGGCGTGCCGATCGTGGGCACCTCGCCCGAGGCCATCCACGCCGCCGAGGACCGGGGCGCCTTCGGCCGCGTCCTCGCCGAGGCCGGCCTGCCCGCTCCCAAGCACGGCACGGCCACCACCTTCGCCGAGGCCAAGGCCATCGCCGACGAGATCGGCTACCCGGTCCTGGTCCGGCCGTCGTACGTCCTCGGCGGGCGCGGCATGGAGATCGTGTACGACGAGACGCGCCTCGCCTCCTACATCGCCGAGTCGACCGAGATCAGCCCCTCCCGGCCGGTACTCGTCGACCGTTTCCTCGACGACGCCATAGAGATCGACGTCGACGCCCTGTACGACGGCGAGGAGCTGTACCTCGGCGGTGTCATGGAGCACATCGAGGAGGCCGGCATCCACTCCGGCGACTCGGCGTGCGCCCTGCCCCCGATCACGCTGGGCGGCTTCGACATCAAGCGGCTCAGGGCTTCCACGGAGGCCATCGCGCGCGGTGTCGGCGTGCGCGGGCTGATCAACATCCAGTTCGCGATGGCCGGCGACATCCTGTACGTCCTGGAGGCCAACCCGCGCGCCTCCCGTACGGTCCCCTTCACCTCGAAGGCGACCGCGGTGCCGCTCGCGAAGGCCGCCGCTCGGATCTCCCTGGGCGCGACCGTCGCCGAACTGCGCGCCGAGGGACTGCTCCCCGCGACGGGCGACGGCGGCGAACTGCCGCTGGACGCGCCGATCTCCGTCAAGGAGGCCGTCATGCCGTGGTCGCGCTTCCGCGACATCCACGGCCGTGGCGTCGACACCGTCCTCGGCCCGGAGATGCGCTCCACGGGCGAGGTCATGGGCATCGACTCCGTCTTCGGCACGGCCTACGCCAAGTCCCAGGCGGGCGCCTACGGCCCGCTGCCCACCAAGGGGCGGGCGTTCATCTCGGTCGCCAACCGCGACAAGCGCTCGATGATCTTCCCCGCGCGCGAACTGGTCGCCCACGGCTTCGAACTGCTCGCCACGTCCGGCACGGCCGAGGTGCTCAAGCGCAACGGCATCCACGCCACCATCGTGCGCAAGCAGTCCGAGGGCACCGGCCCGAACGGCGAGAAGACCATCGTCCAGCTCATCCACGACGGTGAGGTCGACCTCATCGTCAACACCCCGTACGGCACCGGCGGCCGCCTCGACGGCTACGACATCCGTACTGCGGCGGTGGCCCGCTCCGTGCCGTGCCTGACGACGGTCCAGGCGCTCGCCGCGGCGGTCCAGGGCATCGACGCCCTCAACCACGGGGACGTGGGCGTCCGTTCGCTCCAGGAACACGCGGAACGCCTGACCGCGGCCCGCGACTAGCAGCCTTGAGGGGGACACCGGAAACGGTGTCCCTCTCTGTATGAGGACTCTGAGACATGTACAAGCTGTTCTTCCATCTCGTTTTCAAACGGATGGACCCGGAGCGGGCTCACCACTTGGCCTTCCGCTGGATCCGGCTCGCCGTCCGCATCCCCGTGCTGCGCACCTTCGTCGCGGTCGCCGTCGCCCCCCGCTACAGGGAGCTGCGTACGGAGGCGTTCGGCCTGCGCATGCACGGCCCCTTCGGGCTCGCCGCAGGCTTCGACAAGAATGCCCTCGCGATCGACGGCATGGCGATGCTCGGCTTCGACCACGTCGAGATCGGTACGGTGACGGGCGAGCCGCAGCCGGGCAACCCCAGGAAGCGGCTGTTCCGGCTCGTCGCCGACCGCGCGCTGATCAACCGCATGGGATTCAACAACGAGGGCTCCCTCGTCGTCGCCGCCCGACTCGCCACCCGTGAGCCGGTGTTCAGGACCGTCGTGGGCGTCAACATCGGCAAGACCAAGGTCGTCCCCGAGGCGGAGGCCGTCGGCGACTATGTGAAGTCGGCCGAGCGACTGGCGCCGTACGCCGACTACCTGGTCGTCAACGTCTCCTCCCCAAACACGCCGGGGCTGCGGAACCTGCAGGCGACGGAGGCGCTGCGCCCCCTGCTGACGGCCGTCCGCGAGGCGGCCGACCACACGGTCACCGGCCGCCGCGTCCCGCTGCTGGTGAAGATCGCGCCCGACCTCGCCGACGAGGACGTGGACGCCGTAGCCGACCTGGCCGTGGAGCTCGGCCTGGACGGGATCATCGCCACGAACACCACCATCGCGCGCGCGGGACTCGGTCTGAAGTCCCCGCCCACCCTCGTCAAGGAGACCGGCGGCCTCTCCGGTGCCCCGCTCGAGGCACGCTCCCTGGAGGTGCTGCGCCGCCTGTACGCGCGCGTGGGCGACCGGATCACCCTGGTCGGCGTCGGCGGTATCGAGAACGCCGAGGACGCCTGGCAGCGGATCCTCGCGGGCGCCACCCTGATCCAGGGCTACAGCGCCTTCGTCTACGAGGGGCCCTTCTGGTGCCGCGCCCTCCACAAGGGGCTCGCCGCCCGCCTGCGCACCAGCCCGTACGCGACCCTCGCCGACGCGGTCGGCGCCGACGTGAGGAAGCCCGCATGACCTCCTTCGAGCCCTTCGGCGCCCGGCTGCGCCACGCCATGGACGAGCGCGGCGCGCTGTGTGTCGGCATCGACCCGCACGCCTCCCTGCTCGCGGAGTGGGGCCTGAACGACGACATCGCCGGTCTGGAGCGGTTCAGCCGTACGGTCGTCGAGGCGATGGCCGACCGGGTCGCCGTCCTCAAGCCGCAGAGCGCGTTCTTCGAGCGGTACGGCTCGCGCGGCCTCGCCGTCCTGGAGAAGTCGGTCCAGGAGGCGCGCGCGGCCGGTGCCCTCGTCGTCATGGACGCCAAGCGCGGCGACATCGGCTCGACCATGGCCGCCTACGCGGAGGCCTTCCTGCACAAGGACGCCCCGCTGTTCTCGGACGCCCTGACCGTCTCGCCGTACCTCGGCTACGGCTCGCTGAGCCCGGCCGTCGCGCTGGCCCGGGAGAGCGGCGCAGGCCTGTTCGTGCTGGCGCTGACCTCCAACCCCGAGGGCGGCGAGGTCCAGCACGCCGTCCGCGCAGACGGCAGGAACGTCGGCGCGACCATGCTGGCGCATCTGGCGGCCGAGAACGCGGGGGAGGAGCCGCTGGGCTCCTTCGGCGCGGTCGTGGGCGCGACGCTGGGCGACCTGTCGTCGTACGACCTCGACATCAACGGTCCGCTTCTGGCGCCCGGCATCGGTGCCCAGGGAGCGACGCCCGCCGATCTTCCCAGAGTCTTCGGAGCGGCCGTGCGCAACGTCGTGCCGAACGTCAGCCGGGGTGTTCTGCGTCACGGTCCCGACGTTGCAGCGCTGCGCGGCGCGGCGGAGCGGTTCGCGGAGGCAATTCGGGCCGTCCTGGCAGGTGACTGAGTCCTGCGACGCGTCTGCGCGGGAGCGGTACCAAGTCGATTTGAGCCTGAATACATCCTCAAATCGAGGGCATTATGTCGGAAATGTCCGACCTGGCGGAGGCTGACCAGGACTTTTCCGCTGTTCTCGCTGACTCTGGCGGACTTGCCCGCTAGTCTCCGAGCAGAGTGAACGGGCAAGCGTGTTGCTCGTAGCTCCCCAGGTGTGGGGCGACTAGGTTCCTCACCGGTCCGTATCCGACAGTTCGACATCCGAGGTGACGTAGGCGTGGCTCTTCCGCCCCTTACCCCTGAACAGCGCGCAGCCGCGCTCGAAAAGGCCGCCGCGGCTCGCCGGGAGCGGGCCGAGGTCAAGAATCGACTCAAGCACTCCGGCGCCTCTCTTCACGAGGTCATCAAGCAGGGCCAGGAGAACGACGTCATCGGCAAGATGAAGGTCTCCGCCCTGCTCGAGTCCCTGCCCGGCGTCGGCAAGGTCCGCGCCAAGCAGATCATGGAGCGACTCGGTATCTCCGAGAGCCGCCGCGTGCGTGGGCTCGGTTCCAACCAGATCGCCTCCCTGGAGCGCGAGTTCGGTAGCACCGGTTCCTGAGTACCGGCTCCTGGCGGATTGGCGTCCCGGACACTCCGGGATTGCTGGAATAATCGCTGCATGAGTGAACGTCCGCGGCTGACCGTGCTCTCCGGCCCCTCCGGGGTCGGCAAGAGCACGGTCGTCGCCCATATGCGCAAGGAACACCCCGAGGTCTGGCTCTCGGTCTCGGCGACCACCCGTAAGCCCCGCCCCGGCGAGAAGCACGGAGTCCACTATTTCTTCGTCACGGACGAGGAGATGGACAAGCTGATCGCCAATGGCGAGCTGCTGGAGTGGGCCGAATTCGCCGGCAACCGCTACGGCACGCCGCGCACGGCCGTGCTGGACCGCCTGGAGGCGGGCGAGCCCGTCCTCCTGGAGATCGACCTCCAGGGCGCCCGGCAGGTCCGCGAGTCCATGCCCGAGGCCCAGCTGGTGTTCCTGGCTCCTCCCTCCTGGGAGGAGCTCGTGCGCAGGCTCACCGGCCGGGGCACCGAGGCGCCCGAGGTGATCGGACGCCGCCTGGAGGCGGCCACGGTCGAACTTGCCGCCGAGCCGGAGTTCGACGTCACCCTGGTCAACACCTCTGTCAAGGACGTGGCGCGCGAGCTGCTAGCCTTGGTGGACGTTGTGTGATCGTGACCGCCGTCCACCAAGCGATGCGGGCCGGTCACATCGACTGAATCTTTCCCATCCATCGGAAGGTAGAGCGTGTCCTCTTCCATCACCGCGCCCGAGGGCATCATCAACCCGCCGATCGACGAGCTCCTCGAGGCCACCGACTCGAAGTACAGCCTCGTGATCTATGCGGCCAAGCGGGCCCGCCAGATCAACGCGTACTACTCGCAGCTCGGCGAGGGCCTCCTCGAGTACGTCGGTCCGCTCGTCGACACCCACGTGCACGAGAAGCCGCTGTCGATCGCCCTGCGCGAGATCAACGCGGGACTGCTGACGTCCGAGGCCATCGAAGGCCCGGCGCAGTAGTACTTTCAGATCGCAGTTGACTTATCCACAGGCCCGGCAGCGCGCTGCCGGGCCTGTGGTGTCTGATGGAGGCGTGCACCCGGGGAGGGCGCACGCCAGCCGAGTCCGGGGAGAGACGGTGGACAAGCCCAAGGTCGTTCTGGGGGTCAGCGGCGGCATCGCCGCGTACAAGGCGTGTGAGTTGCTGCGCAGGTTCACGGAGTCGGGCCATGACGTGCGGGTCGTCCCCACCGCCTCCGCGCTGCACTTCGTCGGCGCCGCCACCTGGTCCGCACTGTCCGGCAACCCCGTCTCGACCGAGGTCTGGGACGACGTGCACGAGGTCCCGCACGTCCGCATCGGACAGCACGCCGACCTGGTCGTCGTCGCCCCCGCCACGGCCGACATGCTCGCCAAGGCCGCGCACGGCCTCGCCGACGACCTGCTGACCAACACCCTCCTCACGGCCCGGTGTCCGGTCGTCTTCGCCCCCGCGATGCACACGGAGATGTGGGAACACCCGGCCACCCAGGAGAACGTGGCGACGCTGCGCCGCCGCGGCGCGGTCGTCGTCGAACCGGCCGTCGGCCGCCTCACCGGCGTCGACACCGGCAAGGGCCGGCTGCCCGACCCCGTCGAGATCTTCGAGGTCTGCCGCCGGGTGCTCGCCCGCGGAATCTCCGAGCCCGACCTCGAGGGACGGCACGTCGTCGTCTCCGCGGGCGGCACGCGCGAGCCCCTCGACCCGGTCCGCTTCCTCGGCAACCGCTCCTCCGGCAAGCAGGGCTACGCCCTCGCGCGAACGGCGGCCGCGCGGGGCGCCCGCGTGACGCTGGTCGCGGCGAACACCGGCCTCGCGGACCCGGCGGGTGTCGACGTCGTCCAGGTCGGTACGGCGGTCCAGCTGCGCGAGGCGGTGCTCAAGGCGGCCGCGGACGCCGACGCCGTGGTCATGGCGGCCGCGGTGGCCGACTTCCGGCCGGCGGCGTACGCGACCGGGAAGATCAAGAAGAAGGACGGCCAGGACCCGGAGCCCATCGTCCTCGTGCGGAATCCGGACGTCCTCGCGGAGATCTCGGCCGACCGGGCGCGGCCCGGACAGGTGATCGTCGGCTTCGCCGCCGAGACGGACGACGTCCTCGCCAACGGCCGCACGAAACTGGCACGCAAGGGGTGCGACCTCCTCGTGGTGAACGAGGTGGGGGAGCGCAAGACGTTCGGCTCCGAGGAGAACGAGGCGGTCGTGCTGGGAGCGGACGGAAGCGAGACGCCCGTGCCGTACGGTCCGAAGGAGGCGCTCGCCGAGACCGTGTGGGACCTGGTGAGAGACCGTCTGGGCTGATTTGTTTCGGCCACTTGACGGATTTGTGGAACATCACATTGTCGCGTGGCGGCTCTGGTCAACGCCGCACGGCATTGTGCAGAATGCCCGTGCCGCAGGTCACAGCGCTCCCGAGAGGTGAGACAGGTGGGCCTTCGGCCGAGTGCGACCGATAAGCTGTTACCGGACGACGCCGGGCGCAGCCCCCCGTGTCGTCCGCCAATGATCAGCCAGCAGCCGCTGCAACCCCAGGGAGCGTTGTGTCCCGTCGTCTGTTCACCTCGGAGTCTGTGACCGAGGGTCACCCCGACAAGATCGCTGACCAGATCAGCGACACCATTCTCGACGCGCTTCTGCGCGAGGACCCGACCTCCCGGGTCGCCGTGGAGACGCTGATCACCACCGGCCTGGTGCACGTGGCCGGCGAGGTCACGACCAAGACGTACGCGGACATCGCGACGCTGGTCCGCAACAAGGTCCTCGAGATCGGCTACGACTCGTCGAAGAAGGGCTTCGACGGCGCCTCCTGTGGCGTCTCGGTGTCGATCGGCTCGCAGTCGCCCGACATCGCCCAGGGTGTCGACACGGCGTACGAGTCCCGAGTAGAGGGCGACGACGACGAGCTGGACAAGCAGGGCGCGGGCGACCAGGGCCTGATGTTCGGTTACGCGACGGACGAGACGCCGACGCTGATGCCGCTGCCGATCTTCCTGGCGCACCGCCTGTCCAAGCGCCTCTCCGAGGTCCGCAAGAACGGCACGATCCCCTACCTGCGCCCCGACGGCAAGACGCAGGTCACCATCGAGTACGACGGCGACAAGGCCGTCCGCCTCGACACCGTCGTCGTCTCCTCGCAGCACGCGAGCGACATCGACCTGGAGTCGCTGCTCGCCCCCGACATCCGCGAGTTCGTCGTGGAGCCCGAGCTGAAGGCCCTGCTGGACGAAGGCATCAAGCTCGACACCGAGGGCTACCGCCTGCTGGTCAACCCGACCGGCCGCTTCGAGATCGGCGGCCCGATGGGCGACGCCGGCCTCACCGGTCGCAAGATCATCATCGACACGTACGGCGGCATGGCCCGCCATGGTGGCGGCGCCTTCTCCGGCAAGGACCCGTCCAAGGTGGACCGCTCGGCCGCGTACGCCATGCGCTGGGTCGCCAAGAACGTCGTCGCCGCGGGCCTCGCCTCCCGCTGCGAGGTCCAGGTCGCCTACGCCATCGGCAAGGCCGAGCCGGTCGGTCTCTTCGTCGAGACCTTCGGCACCGCCAAGATCGACCACGAGAAGATCGAGAAGGCGATCGACGAGGTCTTCGACCTCCGTCCGGCCGCCATCATCCGCGACCTCGACCTGCTCCGCCCGATCTACTCCCAGACGGCTGCGTACGGCCACTTCGGCCGCGAGCTGCCCGACTTCACGTGGGAGCGCACGGACCGCGTGGACGCACTGCGCAAGGCCGCCGGCCTGTAGTCTCCGCCCGCCTTCACCGAGGCCCGGTTCCCTTCGGGGAGCCGGGTCTCGGCGTTTCCGCACAGGGGAGTCCGGTGCCGCCGTCCGCCGCCGGCGGCGCCGGTTGTCAGTGGCGTTTGGTAAGAATGCAGGCGTGAGCAGCGAGAACGGGCAGACGGACAGCGGGGCCGAAGGGGCGCCGCCGGAGCAGCTCGCGCTCATCCGGGAGAGCGTGCGGGGGGCCAAGGTGCCGCGGGCCAAGCCCCGGACCTGGCGAGGAGCGGCGCTGGCCAAGGAGCTGCCCGTCGCGCGCGTGCTCGTCGACAAGGGCGTGCTCCACCTCGACCGGTACTTCGACTACGCCGTGCCCGAGGAACTCGACGAGCAGGCGCAGCCCGGGGTGCGCGTGCGGGTGCGCTTCGGGGCGGGGCGCGGCCGGGTGCGGGACGGGCGCCGCGAGGGCGGGGGGCTCATCGACGGGTTCCTCGTCGGGCGGCGCGCCGAGTCGGACTACTCAGGGCCGCTGGCCGCGCTGGCCCAAGTGGTGTCCCCCGAGCCCGTGCTGAGCGAGGAACTGCTCGGACTCGCGCGCGCCGTCGCCGAGCGGTACGCCGGGAGTCTTGCCGATGTGCTCCAGCTCGCCGTACCGCCGCGCAACGCACGGGCCGAGCAGCGGCCGTCGCCCGCGCCGCTGCCGCCACCTGGGGCGCCCGACGCCGGGTCATGGGTGCGGTACGAGCGGGGGGCAGGCTTTCTCGAGTCGCTGACCTCCGGTGGTGCGCCGCGCGCCGTGTGGAACGCGTTGCCGGGGCCGCTGTGGAGCGAGGAACTGGCGCGGGCCGTCGCCGCGACGCTCGCCTCGCGGCGCGGCGCGCTCGTCGTCGTACCGGACGGGCGGGCCGCCACCCGGGTCGACGCCGCGCTGACCGCGCTGCTCGGCGAGGGACGGCACGCGCTGCTGACCGCCGACGCGGGGCCCGAGAAGCGGTACGCGCAGTGGCTCGCTGTGCGGCGAGGATCCGTACAGGCCGTCGTCGGGACGCGGGCCGCCATGTTCGCGCCGGTGCGGGACCTGGGGCTCGTCGCGATCTGGGACGACGGGGACGACAGCCACAGCGAGCCGCGTGCCCCGCAGCCGCATGCCCGGGACGTGCTGCTGTTGCGCGCCGCCCTCGACAAGTGCGCGTTTCTGCTGGGGAGTTGGAGCTGCACCGTGGAGGCTGCGCAGCTCGTGGAGAGTGGCTGGGCGCGGCCCCTTGTCGCGGGGCGCGAACAGGCGCGGCGGGCCGCGCCGCTCGTGCGGACCGTGGGAGACGGCGATCTCGCGCGGGACGAGGCCGCGCGGGCCGCCCGGCTGCCGACCCTCGCCTGGCAGGTGGTCCGCGAGGGACTCAAGCACGGGCCGGTCCTGGTGCAGGTGCCCCGGCGGGGGTACGTGCCGCGCATGGCCTGCGCGCAGTGCCGGGCACCCGCGCGGTGCCGGCACTGCTCCGGGCCGCTGGAGGCGCAGGACGCGGGGGCGTCGAGGTGCGGGTGGTGCGGGCGCGAGGAGAACGCGTGGCACTGCCCGGAGTGCGGGTCGTTCCGGCTGAGGGCCCAGGTCGTGGGGGCGCGGCGTACGGCCGAGGAGCTGGGGCGGGCGTTCCCCGCCGTACCGGTGCGGACGTCCGGGCGTGAGCAGGTGCTGGACACCGTGCCGGGGGTGCCCGCGCTGGTCGTGAGCACACCGGGCGCCGAACCGGTCGCCGAGGGCGGCTATGCGGCCGCCCTGCTGCTCGACGGCTGGGCCATGCTCGGGCGGCCGGATCTGCGGGCCGGTGAGGACGCGCTGCGGCGGTGGATCGCGGCGTCCGCGCTGGTGCGGCCGCAGGGGGAGCACGGCACCGTGGTCGTCGTCGCCGAGCCGACACTGCGGCCCGTGCAGGCACTGGTGAGGTGGGACCCGGTCGGGCACGCGGTGCGGGAGCTGGGCGAGCGAGCCGAACTGGGGTTCCCGCCGGTGTCCAGGATGGCGGCCGTGTCGGGTCCGGCGGAGGCGGTGGCGGAGTTCCTGGACGCGGTCGAACTGCCGCCGGACGCCGAGGTGCTGGGACCCGTACCGGTGCCGGTCACCCAGTCCGAGCGCCCACGGCGGACCGGGGCGCCGCCACCCGGGGAACACTGGGAGCGGGCGCTGGTCCGCGTCCCACCCGGCAGCGGATCCGCACTGGCCGCCGCGCTGAAGGCGGCGCAGGCCGCGCGGATGGCACGGGGAAGCGGTGAGGCGGTACGGGTGAGGATCGATCCGCCGGACATCGGCTGAGACGAGTTGGGCCGGGCGTCGGCTGAAGTTGGCGTTCAGCTGTCTGCCGGCATGCGGCTGCCCTCCCGGGAGTGCGCCGGGAGGGCGGGGTGAGGGAGAGTCAGCCGTTGCGCGGGCCCGGGAAGGCCGTCGGCCTGACCTCTTCGCGGAGCGTAGGGCTGTTCGCGGTCGGCTGCGTAGGCATGGAGCGGGCCGCGGGAACCGTCGGCACCGAGGGAAGGCCGGTGTTCATATTGACCGTGCGGGTCCCCGACGGCTCCGTCGCACGCTCCGCCTCGGCGGCTGCCTGGGCCGCGGCGCGGCGGGCGCCGTAACGGCGGTGCACCGCCTGCTTGGTGACCCCGAGCGCCGAGCCGACCGCGTCCCACGAGAAGCCGAGCGAACGGTCGAAGTCCACCGCGGCCGTGACCAGCGTCTCGACACTGTCCCGGAGCTCCTGGGCGAGACGGACCGTCGGGGCGGGGGCGCGTCCGTAGACGACGAAGCCCGTGGACGGGCCGGAGCGGCGCGGGCGGTAGACGTTGCCCAACTGGGCGGTGAGCGTGCGCAGCGCGTCCACCTGCCGGCGGACCCGCTCGATGTCCCGCACCAGCAAGTGCAGGCTGGCCCGGGCCTGGGCGTCGTGGGTTGCGTGGTCGGCCATGAACAAGCCTCTCGAACCGGCGTTGAAAGGAATTGGGCCGCGACAGCGGCCCGTTGCGGTCAACTCTTCCTTGACCAACGCGTGTGCGCTCCGCTGGTAACGGGGTGGGGGCGTGCGAGCATATTCGTACGCCCTTCTCCCACTCGTGCACCACTCGTTTCCAGTTGGCCGAGACGTGGCCCTTTCCCGTGGGGGTCGTTCGCCGTCGGCGGCCGTCCGGCCGTGGTCATAGACTTGGGGGCTGCCCGTCCGTCGTTTTCGCCCGAGAGGCTCCAACCCAGCCATGAAGCTCGTCTTCGCCGGTACCCCCGAGGTCGCCGTTCCCGCTCTGGACGCTCTCATCGCCTCCGGGCGGCACGACGTGGCCGCCGTCGTCACGCGGCCCGACGCGCCGGCCGGGCGGGGGCGCAGGATGGTCGCGTCTCCCGTGGCGGAGCGGGCCGAGGAGTCCGGGATCGAGGTGCTGAAGCCCCTGAAGCCGAGGGATCCGGAGTTCCTGGAGCGGTTGAAGGAGATCGCCCCGGACTGCTGTCCCGTCGTCGCCTACGGTGCCCTGCTGCCGCGCGTAGCCCTGGACGTCCCGGCCCACGGCTGGGTCAACCTGCACTTCTCGCTGCTGCCCGCCTGGCGCGGGGCCGCGCCGGTGCAGCACTCGATCATGGCGGGCGACGAGATCACCGGGGCCTCGACCTTCCTGATCGAGGAGGGACTCGACTCGGGCCCCATCTACGGCACCGTCACCGAGGAGATCCGGCCCGCCGACACCAGCGGCGACCTGCTGACCCGGCTCGCGTTCGCCGGCGCCGGGCTGCTCGCGGCGACCATGGACGGCATCGAGGACGGCAACCTCAAGGCCGTACCGCAGCCCGCGGACGGGATCACCCTCGCGCCGAAGATCACCGTCGAGGACGCGCAGATCGACTGGACGACCCCTGCCCTTCGCGTCGATCGGGTGGTGCGCGGCTGCACGCCCGCACCTGGCGCCTGGACCACCTTCCGCGGTGAGCGGCTCAAGCTCATCCAGGTCACGCCCGTGCCCGAGCGCACCGACCTCGCGCCGGGGCAGCCGGCCGTCGGCAAGAACAGCGTGCACATGGGCACCGGGTCGTATGCGGTGGAGCTGCTGTGGGTGCAGGCTCAGGGCAAGAAGCCGATGCGCGCCGCGGACTGGGCGCGCGGGGTGCGGATCGCGCCCGGTGAGAGCCTCGGCGGCTGACGGCCCGCCCGGCTCGGGTGGTGGCCGGCCGACGTAGGCTGGAGGCCGCACTCAATCCACACCCGGAGCACCTTTTTCGTGAGCGAGCAGTCCCGGCGGCCCCGTAAGCCCGCCAAGCCCTACCGTCGTCCCCAGAAGGACCCCGTCCGCATCCTCGCCTTCGAGGCGCTGCGTGCCGTGGACGAACGGGACGCGTATGCCAACCTCGTGCTGCCGCCGCTGCTGCGCAAGGCGCGGGACAAGGAGGGACCCGAAAAGTTCGACGGCCGGGACGCCGCCCTCGCCACCGAGCTGGTGTACGGGACGCTGCGGCGGCAGGGGACGTACGACGCGATCATCGCCGCCTGCGTCGACCGGCCGCTGCGGGAGGTCGACCCGCCGGTCCTCGACGTGCTCAGCCTCGGCGTGCACCAGTTGCTCGGGACGCGGATTCCCACGCACGCGGCCGTGTCCGCCTCCGTCGAGCTCGCGCGGGTCGTCCTCGGAGACGGACGGGCCAAGTTCGTGAATGCCGTGCTGCGGAAGGTCGCGCAGGACGACCTGGACGGCTGGCTGGCCAAGGTCGCGCCGCCGTACGACGACGACCCCGAGGACCATCTGGCCGTCGTGCACTCGCATCCCCGCTGGGTCGTCTCCGCGCTGTGGGACTCGCTCGGCGGCGGGCGCGCCGGGATCGAGGATCTGCTGGAGGCCGACAACGAGCGGCCCGAGGTCACCCTCGTCGCCCGGCCCGGCCGGGCCACGACCGAGGAACTTCTCGATGCCGACGAGGCCGCCATGCCGGGGCGCTGGTCGCCGTATGCCGTGCGGCTCACCGAGGGCGGGGAGCCGGGCGCCGTCGACGCCGTGCGGGAGGGCCGGGCCGGTGTGCAGGACGAGGGCAGCCAGCTCGTCGCCCTCGCGCTCGCGAACGCTCCCGTCGACGGTCCCGACGAGAAGTGGCTCGACGGGTGTGCGGGCCCGGGCGGGAAGGCCGCGCTCCTCGCCGCGCTGGCCGCCGAGCGTGGAGCCGTCCTGCTCGCCTGCGAGAAGCAGCCGCACCGGGCCGGTCTGGTCGCCAAGGCGCTGGCCGGGAACCCGGGGCCGTACCAGGTCATCGCCGCCGACGGGACGCGGCCGCCGTGGCGGCCCGGCACCTTCGACCGCGTGCTGATGGACGTGCCCTGCACCGGGCTCGGCGCCCTGCGCAGGCGCCCCGAGGCCAGATGGCGGCGTCGCCCCGAGGACCTGGAGAGCTTCGCGCCGCTGCAGCGCGCCCTGCTGCGCACCGCGCTGGACTCGGTGCGGGTCGGCGGCGTCGTCGGCTACGCCACCTGCTCGCCGCACCTCGCCGAGACCCGGGCCGTCGTCGACGACGTGCTCAAGCAGTACCCGGACACCGAGCTGATCGACGCCCGCCCGCTGCTGCCGGGCGTTCCCGCGCTCGGCGAGGGGCCCGACGTTCAGCTGTGGCCCCATATGCACGGGACCGACGCCATGTATCTGGCGCTCATCCGGCGCACCGGCTGACCCCGTCTCCGGCTGGGCCGTAGACGGCCGGACCATCCGATGAACGGCAAAGGTCTGGACCGGCGCGAACAACAGTGCCAGGGCATGGCACGCTTGGGTCATGGCCGTGCAGATCAACCCCAGCATCCTGTCCGCCGACTTCGCCCGTCTCGGCGACGAGGCGAAGGCGGTCGAGGGAGCCGACTGGCTCCACGTCGACGTCATGGACAACCATTTCGTCCCGAACCTCACGCTCGGCGTGCCGGTCGTGGAGTCCCTGGCCCGTGCGACGGACACGCCGCTGGACTGCCATCTGATGATCGAGGACGCCGATCGGTGGGCACCCGAGTACGTCGAAGCGGGGGCCTCGTCCGTCACCTTCCACGTCGAGGCGGCCGCCGCGCCGGTGCGGCTCGCCCGTGAGATCCGCGCCAAGGGCGCCCGCGCCTCCATGGCGCTCAAGCCCGCGACGCCCATCGAGCCGTACGAGGACCTGCTCCCCGAACTCGACATGCTGCTGATCATGACGGTCGAGCCGGGCTTCGGCGGCCAGGCGTTCCTCGACATCATGCTCCCGAAGATCCGTCGCACCCGGGAGCTCATCGCCAAGCACGGCCTCGAGCTCTGGCTGCAGGTCGACGGAGGTGTCTCCGCGTCCACGATCGAGCGGTGCGCGGACGCGGGAGCGGACGTCTTCGTCGCCGGTTCGGCCGTGTACGGGGCGAACGACCCGGCCGCGGCGGTACGTGCATTGCGCACCCAGGCGGAGGCGGCCACGGCGAAGGCGTCGTGGGCATGCGACCACTGAGCCACAGGTACGTGAACGGCGGCCATCAGGGCTGATCAAGCGCCGCGGATCTGCAAGGATGAACGGCGAATCCAGAGTGTGAACAGCAGTGAGGAGATCGCCGTGTCGGGTATGTCGGCGGGCCGGTCAGCCATGCGGATGGGACCCGCTGAGCTGGTGCAGGCGGCGGCCATGGCCCGCCGCTTCTACCTCGAGGGCAAGTCCAAGATCCAGATCGCCGAGGAGTTCGGCGTCAGCCGCTTCAAGGTGGCCCGGGTCCTGGAAACCGCTCTCGAACGAGATCTTGTACGCATCGAGATCCGAGTCCCGGCCGAACTGGACGCGGACCGCTCCGACGCGCTTCGTGCCCGGTACGGCCTCAGGCACGCAGTCGTGGTCGAGTCCCCGGCCGAGGCCGAGGATTCACCAGACCCCGAGAACCTCGGCGAAGTCGCCGCCGACCTGCTCGGTGAGCTGGTGAACGAGGGCGACGTCCTCGGTCTGGCCTGGGGGCGTTCCACCATCCACATGGCGGCCGCCCTCGACCGTCTGCCGCCCTGCACCGTGGTGCAGCTGACGGGCGTGTACGACGCCGGGACCGCCGAGCGCGGCTCGGTCGAGGCCGTCCGCCGTGCCGCCCAGGTGTCCGGCGGCGACGCCCACCCCATCTACGCGCCGATGCTGCTGCCGGACGCGGCCACCGCGGCGGCGCTGCGCAACCAGACCGGGATCGCCCGGGCCTTCGAGTACTTCGACAAGGTCACGGTCGCCTGTGTCTCCATCGGCTCCTGGGAGCCCGGCATCTCGACCGTGCACGACATGCTCAGCGACGAGGAGCGGGCGCACTACGCCTCGCTCGGCGTCGCGGCCGAGATGTCCGCGCATCTCTTCGACTCCGAGGGTCGCAGGGTCGGCCGGGACCTGGGGGAGCGGTGCATCACGGTCAAGGCAGACCAGCTCCGCCGTGTCCCCGAGGTCGTCGCGATCGCGGGCGGACAGCGGAAGGCGGCCGCCATCGACGCGGTGCTGCGCTCCGGTCTCGTCACCAGCCTGGTGACGGACACCTCCGCGGCGGACTCCCTGATGACCGCGGGACCGACCCCGAGGCCCGCCCTGAACCGGGCGGATCCGGATGGACCCTGACAGACCCTGAAATATCCGGAAAGCAGGCCAGCCATGAGGGGACGGCCGTGACAGCATCGACGCATGCTGCTGCGGTTCGTCCCCCGTGTGCTGTCCGGGGTCCTGCTCTGTTTCGCTGTCCTGGTGAGCGGCTGTTCGCCGATCCACACCACCACCGGCGCGGCGGGCGCCGCCACACCGTCCTGGGCCCGGGGCATGACCACGATCGAGGAGTCCGCGCTCCCGCCCGAGGCCCGTCAGACCCTGACCCTCATCGACCAGGACGGCCCCTTCCCGTACGCCAAGGACGGCGTCGTCTTCGGGAACTTCGAGAAGCTGTTGCCGGCGCACGAGCGGGGCTACTACCACGAGTACACCGTGAAGACACCCGGCTCACGCGACCGCGGGGCCCGGCGGATTGTCACCGGACGGGGCGGCGAGGTCTACTACACCGATGATCACTACGAATCGTTCCGGGCGGTGCTGAGATGACGAGCCCGCGTGTGGTGCAGCTCGACCTCGGCGGAGTCGCCGACAAGGCGGGGGTCATGGACCGGTCCGCCCAAGCCCTCGCTCTGCCCGACTGGTTCGGCCGCAACTGGGACGCCCTGGCCGACAGCCTCTCCGACCCGACCGTGTGGCCGACCGACGCGGCCGAGCACGGGCTGCTCGTCGTCGTCACCGGGTGGCGGGAGTACGCGCGGGAGCGGCCGGACGAGTGGGGTGTCGCGCAGGAGGTGTTCACCGAGGCGTCCCAGCGGGAGCCACGGCTCACCGTGGCGCTCGCCCTGGGCTGACGTACTGTCAACTCCGTTCGCCGGATGGGGTCGTGACACATCCTGCAGGACGGTGAACGGGGTCGCAGGACACGCTGGTCACCCGCGAGGACCGGGAGCGCGTCGAGCAGCCGGTGCAGTGCGTTGCGGGGACCGCGCCGCGAGGAGCACGGCACGCCGCTCGGCGAAGGACCGGCCGTCCCTCGACGAGTTCGACACCGCGCGCAGCGCGTTCGTCGAGGCGGCGCGCGGGGCCCTGGGCCGACGCGGGCCCCGCCTCTTTGGTCGATCCTCCGAACCCGGGGCTGACCTGCCTGGATGATTCGCCTGGGTATGACATGAGAGCTGTCATGGGACAATGAAGTACGTGCTTATGCCCCGGGCACACCTGTCCGGGGGTCACCTCTGATCGACTGGGATGTGCGGCACGTGCGTTTCCTCAATGACATCCAGCCCGCGTACGACCTGACGTACGACGACGTCTTCATGGTGCCGAGCCGTTCCGCGGTCGGCTCGCGTCAGGGCGTGGACCTCAGCTCCCCGGACGGCACGGGCACCACGATCCCGCTGGTCGTGGCCAACATGACCGCCATCGCGGGCCGGCGCATGGCCGAGACGATGGCCCGGCGCGGCGGCCTGGTGGTGATCCCGCAGGACATCCCGATCGACGTCGTCACAGAGGTCGTCGGGTGGGTCAAGAGCCGTCATCTGGTCCTGGACACCCCGATCGTGCTCGCCCCGCACCAGACCGTCGCCGACGCGCTGGCCCTGCTGCCCAAGCGCGCCCACAACGCCGGTGTCGTCGTCGACGAGGACGGCCGTCCGGTCGGTGTCGTCACCGACCAGGACCTGTCCGGCGTCGACCGCTTCACCCAGCTCGTCGAGGTCATGTCCACCGACCTGCTGCTGCTCGACGCGGACATTGACCCGCGCGAGGCCTTCCACACCCTGGACACCGCCAACCGGCGCTACGCCCCGGCCGTGGACAAGGACGGCAGGCTCGCCGGCATCCTCACCCGCAAGGGCGCCCTGCGCGCCACGCTCTACACCCCGGCGACCGACGCGAACGGCAAGCTGCGCATCGCCGCCGCCGTCGGCATCAACGGGGACGTCGCGGGCAAGGCCAAGCAGCTCCTCGACGCGGGCGTCGACACTCTCGTCATCGACACCGCGCACGGTCACCAGGAGTCGATGATCAGCGCGATCCAGGTGGTACGTGCCCTCGATCCGCAGGTGCCCATCGTCGCGGGCAACATCGTCTCCGCCGAGGGCGTCAAGGACCTGATCGACGCCGGCGCGGACATCATCAAGGTCGGTGTCGGACCGGGCGCCATGTGCACCACGCGCATGATGACCGGCGTCGGGCGGCCCCAGTTCTCGGCGGTGCTGGAGTGTGCCGCGGAGGCGAAGAAGTACGGCAAGCACGTGTGGGCAGACGGAGGTGTCCGGCACCCGCGCGACGTGGCGATGGCGCTCGCGGCCGGCGCGTCCAACGTGATGGTCGGCTCCTGGTTCGCGGGCACGTACGAGTCGCCGGGCGACCTCCAGCAGGATGCCGACGGGCGTCTCTACAAGGAGTCGTTCGGCATGGCCTCGGCGCGTGCGGTGCGCAACCGTACGTCGGACGAGTCGGTCTACGACCGCGCCCGCAAGGCGCTGTTCGAGGAGGGCATCTCCACCTCCCGCATGTTCCTCGACCCGGCCCGCCCGGGCGTCGAGGATCTGATCGACTCGATCATCGCGGGCGTCCGCTCCTCCTGCACCTACGCCGGCGCCGCCTCCCTGGAGGAGTTCGCCGAGAAGGCCATCGTCGGCATCCAGAGCGCGGCCGGCTACGCCGAGGGCAAGCCCCTGCACGCAAGCTGGAGCTGACCCGGCTCCCTTCTTCGGTGTCCGGACGGCGGTCGGGCTCGTGTTGTACTTCGTACACGGCCATCGCCGTTCCCGACCTGCCACACCCGCACCGTCCGAGAAGTGACCTACCCACAGTGCTGAACGATCTCGACGAACGCATCGTGCACGCCCTCGCCGAGGACGCCCGCCGCTCCTACGCGGACATCGGGCAACTGGTCGGACTCTCCGCGCCCGCCGTGAAGCGGCGCGTGGACCGGCTGCGCGCCACCGGAGCCATCACCGGGTTCACCGTACGAGTGGACCCGGCGGCGCTCGGCTGGGAGACCGAGGGGTTCATCGAGATCTACTGCCGGCGCAACACCTCGCCGGAGACCATCCAGAAGGGTCTGGAGCGCTACCAGGAGGTCGTGGCCGCGTCGACCGTCACCGGCGACGCGGACGCGCTCGTCCAGGTCTTCGCCGCCGATATGCGCCACTTCGAGCGGGTGCTGGAGCGGATCGCGGGGGAGCCGTTCGTGGAGCGCACCAAGTCGGTGCTGGTGCTCTCGCCCCTGCTGCGCCGCTTCACCTCGGGCGCGCCGGGCTGATCCGGCTCACCGGGACGCGCGGGCGACCGCCGCGAGCAGCCGCCGCATCCCGGCCGCGTGCCCGCCCGTGCCGATCACCAGCCGCCGGTAGAGCCCACCGGACGCGCCGGGGAAGACGGCCCGGGTCTCGGCGCGCAGACGCGAGCGACCCGGGCCTTCCGGTTCGAGGCGAACGATCAGCGCGTACGACGAGAAGCGGTGCCGGCCGACGAGCACCAGCTCACGTCCTGGTTCCGCGGCGAGCACCCGGAAGCCCGGCACCGTCGAGCCCACGGCAAGGGGCCGCAGTCCGGACGCCGTGCGATCGGCGCAGCCGACCAGGCGGGCATAGCGGACGGCGCCGGGACGGGTCGAGGTGCGCTCCAGCACCTCGACCGTGGCACGCCACACGGTGTCGGTACCCGCGGCGACGAGGAGGGTGTGTTCGTCGACGTACGGCAGCCCGGTGATCCCGGCGAGTTCCACACGGGCCCCCTTCGAATTCCGGTCCTACTCGGCCGTTTTGCGTGCCAGCGCGTTGTTCCCGATCGAATTGTGCACGCTGAAGCTCACCGCGTCCGAGCGATAGCGGTCGTCCGACCACTCCACGGGCCGGCCCTCGCGGGTCGTCGTCACCCGGCGGACGCGCAGCAGCGGGCTCGTGCGCCGAATGCCGAGCAGCTCGGCATCCTGGGCGCCCGCCGCCACCGCGTCGATGACGTGCTCGCCGTAGGCGAAGACCAGCCCCGTGTCGTCGTACAGGCGCTGGGTGACGGACGGGCACTCGGGCTCTATCGCCTCGACGGCGGGGGAGATCCAGTCGGCGTACACGGTGCGTTCCAGGAGCACCGGCTCGCCGTCCAGGCCGCGCACGCGCAGGACGTGCAACACCGGTGTGCCCTCGCGCAGTTGGAGCCGGACCGCGTCCTCGTTGGCCGCCGGGCGGTACTCCTGGAGCACGACGTGTCCAGTCGCTTCGCGGCCCATGGCCCGCGCCCACTGGGCGAAGCTGCGCAGTTCCTCGAAGCTCTGGCTCCGGCGGCTGGCGAGCACCACGCGGCGGGCGCCCTGGCGGGAGCCGATGAGCCCTTCGGCGGTGAGGGCGGCGACGGCCTGCCGGACCGTGCCGCGGGAGACACCGTAGTGCGTGGCGAGTTCCGTCTCCGCGGGCAGCCGGCTGCCGACTGTGTACTCCTCGCGGTCGATGGCCCGCCGCAGTTCGTCGGCGATCTCCTCGTGTCGCGCCGTCATGCGTCCCCTCTGAGTAGGCGGCTGTGCACAGCGTGAGCAGCCTAATCGACATTCCCGGGTGATTCGTGTCAGCCGGGAATGTGCAGGGAATCAGGGGCCAGGGTTTCTTCGATGTTTACGAACAGGACATCCACGACGGGCTGACTAAGGTCAACTTGTTCAGACAAGTTTTCCGCACCACCTCACCCTCGTGCGTATTCCTGGAGAGACCCGTGACCGTGTCCCTGCCGAGAACTGCCGTCCTTGGCGGCTCCCTCGCTGTCGTAGCCGTGCTCGCGCTGAGCGCCTGCGGCGCCGCCCCCGACAACGCATCGACCACCGCCGACGGCAAGAGCGCCGCCACCGCCACCTCAGCGGCCGACCTCGGCGGCATGGACGCCCTGGTCAAGGCGGCCAAGCAGGAGGGCGCGCTGCACATCATCGCGGTGCCCCGCGACTGGGCCAACTACGGCGCCATCATCGACGGCTTCCAGAAGAAGTACGGCATCAAGATCGAGGACGAGAGCCCCGACGGCTCCAGCCAGGACGAGATCAACGCCGTGACCTCCCGCAAGGGCCAGGACCGTGCCCCCGACGTCCTGGACCTCGGCAGCTCCTTCGCGCTCAGCGCCGCTCAGCAGGGCCTGCTCGCGCCCTACAAGGTGGCCTCGTACGCCGACATTCCCGAGGGCCAGAGGGACCCGCAGGCCCGCTGGTTCAACGACTACGGCGGCTACATCTCCATCGGCTGCGACGCCAAGCGCGTCAAGGAGTGCCCCACCACCTTCAAGGACCTCCTCAAGCCCGAGTACAAGGGCCAGGTCGCCCTCAACGGCAACCCCACCAAGTCCGGTTCGGCGTTCGGTGGCGTGTACGCGGCGGCCCTCGCGAACGGCGGCTCCTTCGACGACATCCAGCCGGGCCTCGACTTCTTCGCCAAGCTGAAGAAGAACGGCAACTACACGCCCGTCGAGTCGACCCCGGCCACCGTCGAGAAGGGCGAGACGCCGATCAGCATCGACTGGGACTACCTCAACGCCGGTTACGCCGACGAGTTCAAGTCCAAGGGCGTGGACTGGAAGGTCGCCATCCCCACCGACGGCCAGTACGCCCAGTACTACTCCCAGGCCATCACCAAGGACGCCCCGCACCCGGCGGCCGCCCGCCTGTGGCAGGAGTACCTGTACAGCGCCGAGGGCCAGAACCTGTGGCTCAAGGGCTACGCCCGCCCGGTGCTGATGACGGCCCTGGACAAGGCCGGCACCCTCGACAAGGCCGCCGCCGCCAAGCTCCCGCAGGTCTCCGGGACGCCCTCCTTCCCGACCGAGGACCAGCAGAGCAAGGCCAAGACGGTCCTCTCCCAGGGCTGGTCGAAGGCCGTTTCCGGATGACCGCCGCTCTCACGCGCGCGGATGTGGCGCCGACCGCTTCGGTGAAGCGGCGGCGCCACGCCCCCGGCTGGCTGGCCGTCGTGCCGCTGCTGGTGTTCACCGCGATCGCCTTCGGCATCCCCGCCGTGGCCATGCTGAACGGCGCCTTCACGGTCAAGGACCAGTCGACGGGCGCCAGTTCGTACACGGCCGCGAATCTGAGCACCTCGCTGCAGGGGCCGTACCTCACCGCCCTCCTGGGCAGTGTGAAGCTGTCCGCGATCTCCGCCGCCCTCGCGGTCGTGCTCGGGCTGCCGCTGGCGCAGGCCGTCGTCACCTCGCGCTCCCGCGCGCTGCGCGAGGCCGTGCTCACCGCCTCCGGGGTTCTCGCCAACTTCGGCGGCGTCCCGCTGGCCTTCGCCTTCGTCGCCACGCTCGGCAACGCCGGTGTGCTGACCGTCCACCTGGGCCTCGCGGACAAGGGCTGGGACCTGTACAGCTTCTGGGGCCTGGTGATCGTCTACCTGTACTTCCTGATCCCGCTGATGGTCCTCACCATCACCCCGGCCCTGGACGGCCTGCGCTCCCAGTGGCGCGAGGCGGCCCGCAACAACGGCGCGACCACCGTGCAGTACTGGCGGCACGTGGCCCTGCCCGTCCTGGCGCCCTCGCTGCTCGGTGGCTTCGTGCTGCTGTTCGGCAGCGCCTTCGCGGCGTACGCCACCGCCGCCGCCATGGTGGGCAGCGCGGTGCCGCTGGTCACCCTGCAGATCGCCGACGCCATCTCCGGCAACGTGCTGATCGGCCAGGAGAACGTGGCCCTCGCCCTCAGCCTCGACATGGTCCTGGTCGCGGGCCTGGTCATGGCCGTGTACCTGCCCCTGCAACGACGGAGCGCCCGATGGCTCGACGCCTGACCCCGTGGCGATGGGCCGTGTTCGGCCTTGCCGCGCTGTACTTCCTGGTGCCGCTCGGCGCGTCCGTGGTCTTCACCGTCGACGTGCCCGGGCAGGGCGTCACCTTCGACGCCTACACACAGATCCTGTCCGCCGACGGCTTCGTTTCCAGTTTGGTGCTCTCGCTGGAGCTGGCCGCCGCCACCATCGTCGCAGTCCTGCTGCTGATGGTGCCCGCCGTGGTAGCACTGCGCCTCGGCGCACCCCGACTGCGGCCGGTCGTCGAGGTCATCTGCTCGCTGCCCCTGGTGGTGCCGCCGATCGCGTTCGTCGCCGGCATCGCGACCGTTCTGAAGTGGGGCCCGGATCATTTGTCGCGGACCCCGCTGTTCCAGACCTTCGTGGCGATCCAGAACCCGAGCTTCCCCGTCGTCCTCGTCCTCGCGTACGTCGTGATGGCGCTGCCCTTCGTGTACCGCGCGCTGGACTCCGGACTGCGCGCGATCGACGTGCGCACCCTCGTCGAGGCCGCCCGCAGCTGCGGCGCCTCCTGGCCGCAGGCCCTCGTACGCGCCGTGCTGCCCAATCTGCGCGGGGCGCTGCTGAACGCGGCCTTCCTCACACTGGCGCTGGTGCTCGGCGAGTTCACCGTCGCCCGGCTGCTCGGCTTCCAGCCCTTCGCCGTGTGGATCTACAACGTCGGCGGCTCCCAGGCCCAGCTGTCCGTCGCCGTGTCCGTGCTCAGCCTGCTCGTCACCTGGGCCCTGCTCCTCGCGCTCGCCGGTGCCGGCGGGCGTACCCGAACCGCTTCCTCCCAGGGATGAACGCATGACCGCCACCACGCTCGAGAAGGCCGCCACCGAGCAGGCCGCCACCGTCGAATTCCGGGGCCTGCGCCGGGAGTTCGGGTCCACAGTCGCGCTCGACGGGCTCGACCTGGCCGTGCGCCCGGGGGAGTTCCTGGCGCTGCTCGGCCCGTCCGGCTGCGGCAAGACCACCGCGCTGCGCATGCTCGCCGGGTTCGAACACCCCGACTCCGGCGCCGTGCTGGTCGACGGCCAGGACGTCACCCACGTCCCGGCCCACCGCCGCGACGCCGGGATGGTCTTCCAGTCGTACAGCCTCTTCCCGCATCTCAACGCCGTCGACAACGTCGCCTTCGGGCTGCGCATGCGCAAGGTGCGTACGTCCGAACGGCGGGCCCGCGCCGCCGAGTTGCTGGAACTGGTCGGCCTCGCCGACAAGGGCGAGCGGTTCCCGCACCAGCTCTCCGGCGGCCAGCAGCAGCGCATCGCGCTGGCCCGCGCGCTCGCCCTGCGCCCGCGCGTGCTGCTCCTCGACGAGCCGCTGTCCGCGCTCGACGCCAAGGTACGGCTGACGCTGCGTGAGGAGATCCGCCGGCTCCAGCGAGAGCTCGGCATCACCACCCTGTTCGTCACGCACGACCAGGAAGAGGCCCTGTCCGTCGCCGACCGGGTCGCCGTCATGCGCGCTGGCCGGCTCGAACAGTGCGCCGAACCGGCCGAGTTGTACGGCAGGCCCGCCACCCCCTTCGTCGCCGAGTTCGTCGGCACGATGAGCCGGATCCCGGGCGAGCTGAAGGACGGCACGGTCGCAGTGCTCGGGCAGCGGCTGCCCGCGGACGGCGAGGTGTCCGACGGCGCGGTCGACGTGCTCGTGCGGCCCGAAGCCGTCCATGTGTCGGCCGACGAGCAGGGCGACGCCCGCGTCGTCGCCACGGCCTTCCTGGGCGCGGTCGTCCGGGTCACCGTCCGGCTCGCCGACGACACCGAGGCCAAGGCCGACCTGCCCGCGCACGAGGCCGCCGGCCTCGGCGCGGGAACCGCCGTGAGCGTGTCGCTGCCCGAGCGGCCGGTGCTGGTGGCAGAACGTACCCAGAAGTGACGAGAGGCAGAAACGTGACCCCCCACCCCCGACTCCCGCTCCAGGCCGTCCTGTTCGACATGGACGGCACGCTCGTCGACACCGAGCGCCTGTGGTGGGAGGCGGTGGCACAGGTCGCCGGACGCCCGCTGACCGAGGCCGACCAGCCGGAGGTGCTCGGCCGCCCGGTCGAGCACACCGCCGCCTGGCTCGGCGCGGCCACCGGGCGGCCCGGTGGCGACCTCGCGGACGAACTGCACCGGAAGTTCGCGGACCGCGTCCGCACCGGCATCGTGCCCCGCCCCGGAGCCCTCGACCTGCTCGACGCGCTGGCCCGCGCCGGCGTCCCCACCGCCCTGGTCACGGCGTCCCCACGCGCCGTCGCCGACCTCGTGCTCGACGCCCTCGGCCCCGGCCGGTTCGCCGTCTCCGTCACCGCGGACGACACCGGCCGTACCAAACCCGCGCCCGACCCGTACCTCGCCGCCTGCCGTGCCCTCGGCGTCAACCCGGCGGCCTGTGTGGCCGTCGAGGACACCGAGACCGGCGTTGCCTCCGCCGAGGCGGCCGGCTGCACCGTCCTGGCGGTCCCGTCCCTCGCTCCGATCGACGCGGCCCCCGGCAGGACCGTCCGGGAGAGTCTCGTCGGGATCACCCCTCAGGAGCTGTACGAGATGGTCGCGCCCGAACTCCGCGTCATGTCCTGGAACCTGTGGCTCGGCGGCAGCCAGGTCGACGACCACCGGGCCAAGCAGCTCAAGATCATTCTGGAGAGCGGCGCGGACGTCGTCGGCCTCCAGGAGACCGGGGGCACCGCGGCCCAGGAACTCGCCGAGGCCCTCGGCTGGCACCACCATCGCGCCGGGGAGAACCTCGGCGTCATCAGCCGACACCCCGTCACCGCCCGCTTCGGCGACCCGGACGTCGGCTTCTACGGAGCCGCCGGAGTACGCATCGAGGTGGCCCCGGGCCGCGCGGTCGACGTATGGACCGCGCACCTCGACTACACGCCGTACGGCCCCTACGAAGCCGCCTTCGACGGGCTCGGGGAAGCGGATCTCATCGCCCACGAAGAGGTGCGCCTCGCCCAGATGCGAGACACCCTGCGCCGGATGGCCGAGGCGGCCGACGACGCCGTACCGGTCGTCCTCGTCGGCGACTTCAACTCCCCGTCCCACCTGGACCGGCCGGACGTCGAGTGGCCCGTGACGAAGGCCGCGGCGGAGGCGGGGCTGCGCGACTCCTACCGGGAGGCCCACCCGGACCCGGTGGCCGAGCCCGGTCACACCTGGTCGCCGATCCACGCGCTGCACGAGGACGGCAGCGGGCGCCGGGAGCCGCAGGACCGCATCGACTTCGTCCTGCACCGCGGCCTCACGGTGCTCGGCTCACGGACGCTCGTCACCGGCACCCCGCGTCCCTGGCCCGACGTCGCGGACAACGACTGGCCCTCGGACCACGCGGCCGTGGTGACCGCGTTCCGACTGGGTTCACCGGTTTGACCGGTGTGTTACCCGCGGCAACCAATGCGGTCGTGGTGACGATCCCGTAAGTTGTGCCGAACTTTCTACTGACTGGTAACACCGGCAGGTAATCCAGGCGCTGGCCCGTCGCCCGTCCCACCACCGTGCGCTCCCGGATCGTGGCGCTCGCACTCGCCCCGGTCGTGGCCCTGATGGCCCTGTGGGGCTTCGCCATGGTCTCGGTCACCGGCGAACTGCGGGCGCTGATCCGGCTCCAGGGGGTGTACGAGGTCTTCGGCACCCCAGTGGACACGGCCGTCGGCCAGATCCAGATCGAACGCCGGCTGCCCGCCACGTACCTCGGCACACGTCTCGACACGGCCGCCGCCGGCGACCTGCTCGCCCAGCAGCGTCGCACCGACCGCGCCGTGAACGCCATGCGCGACGCGATCCGGGACGGCGACCGGCTCACCGCCCGGCAACGGCACGCGCTCGACGCGATGGTGGACGCGACCGACGGGCTGGAGAGGCTGCGGGAGCGGGTGCTGTCCCGCGACGTCACCTGGGACCAGGCCGTTGCCGCATACAGCGCCCTCCGTCGAACTGGCCGCGGACGCGGACCTCCCGCTGACCGCCGTCAGGGTTCTGCTGGGCGACCTCGCGGAGGCGGGCTTGGTCCGTATCGAGGAGCCTCGCGGTGCCGCGCGAAGTGGTCCTGCTGCCGATCCGGAGCTGTTGCGAGAGATCGTCGAACGGCTTCGGGCGTTGTAGGCCTGTGTCGCTCTGTTCGACCTGGTGCGGCGTGGCCTGCGGCTGGTGGTTGAGCTGGCTGCGGATGTCGACCTTCCGCTGACGGTGGTGCGGGTGCTGTTCGGTGGCCTTGCCGAGGCGGGTCTGGTCCGTATCGAGGAGCCTCGCGGTGCCGGGCGAAGTGGTCCTGCTGCCGATCCGGAGCTGTTGCGGGAGATCGTCGAACGGCTTCGGGCGTTGTAGGCCCGTGTCGCTCCGTTCGACCCGGTGCGCCGTGACCCCGGGCTGGTCGTCGAGCCGGCCGTGGATGTCGACCTGCCGCTGACCGTCGTGCGGGTGCTGCTCGGTGGCCCTGCCGAGGCCGGTTTGGTCCGTATCGGTGAGCCCCACCAAGCCCCGCACAGCGGCTCCGCCGCCGATCCGAGCCGCTTCGGGTGCTCCAGGCCCGCTACACCCACTGTGACCTGCGCCTCAGCGGCGATCGGGGCGCCGTCGGGTCCGCGCAATGAATCGCCGTTCGAGCGATGGTGCACGCAACGAACTGCTTATCGGCGCGCAACGGCTCCTTCTTGTCCGGCCGAGCCCGGCGACCGTACCGTCTATCTGGCCCCCCAAACCCCCCTTTGCACCGGTGAGGATCACGCATGCGCACCGCCCTGCTCCAGAGCTCCGGCCGCCCCGGCTCCGGCGTCGAGAACCTCAAGGTCCTCGCCAAGGCCGCCGCCCGTGCCGCCGCCGCGGGCTCCGCGCTGCTCGCCGCACCGGAGATGTTCCTCACCGGCTACGCGATCGGCGACGGCATCGCCCGCCACGCCGAGCCCGCCGACGGCGACTCCGCGGACGCGATCGCCGAGATCGCCACCCGGTACGGCCTGGCGATCGCCTACGGCTACCCGGAGCGCGACGGCGAGACGCTCTACAACTCCGCCCAGCTGATCTCCGCCGACGGCACCCGCCTCGCGAACTACCGCAAGACGCACCTCTTCGGCTGCTTCGAGCGCGACCACTTCACCCCGGGCGAGCAGCAGGTCGTACAGGCCGAGCTGAACGGCCTGACCGTGGGCCTGATGATCTGCTACGACGTCGAGTTCCCGGAGAACGTCCGCGCCCACGCCCTCGCGGGCACCGACCTCCTGCTCGTGCCCACGGCGCAGATGCACCCGTTCCAGTTCGTCGCCGAGTCTCTCGTCCCGGTGCGGGCCTGGGAGAACCAGATGTACGTGGCGTACGTCAACCGGGTCGGCCCCGAGGGCGAGTTCGAGTTCGTCGGACTGTCCGTCCTCGCCGGCCCCGACGGCATCGCCCGCACCCGCGCGGGACGCGGTGAGGAACTCCTCCTCGCCGACGTGGATCCGGCCTTCCTGGCCGCCTCCCGCGAGGCGAACCCGTATCTCAAGGACCGCCGCCCCGGCCTCTACGGGTCCCTCGTCTGACCCACCCCCTCAAGCTTCCCCCGAGTACCCCCGCGCAAGGAGTCCGTACCCCATGACGTCCACGGTGCCCAACGCCGTCCAGCACGCCGACGAGCAGCAGCCGCCGATCACCATGTTCGGCCCGGACTTCCCGTACGCGTACGACGACTTCCTCGCCCACCCGGCGGGCCTCGGCCAGATCCCCGCCACCGAGCACGGCACCGAGGTCGCGGTCATAGGCGGTGGCCTCTCCGGCATCGTGGCCGCCTACGAGCTGATGAAGATGGGCCTCAAGCCCGTCGTCTACGAGGCCGACCAGCTCGGCGGCCGACTGCGCACCGTCGGCTTCGAGGGCTGCGACGAGTCACTGACCGCCGAGATGGGCGCGATGCGCTTCCCGCCGTCCTCCACCGCGCTCCAGCACTACATCGACCTGGTCGGTCTCGAGACCCACCCGTTCCCCAACCCCCTGGCCGAGGCGACCCCGTCGACCGTCGTCGACCTCAAGGGCGAGTCGCACTACGCCGAGACGATCGACGACCTGCCCCAGATCTACCGCGATGTCGCCGCGGCGTGGAACAAGTGCCTGGACGAGGGCGCCGACTTCTCCGACATGAACCGCGCCATGCGCGAGCGGGACGTGCCGCGCATCCGGGAGATCTGGGCGAAGCTCGTCGAGAAGCTCGACAACCAGACCTTCTACGGCTTCCTCTGCGACTCCGAGGCCTTCAAGTCCTTCCGGCACCGCGAGATCTTCGGCCAGGTCGGCTTCGGCACCGGCGGCTGGGACACCGACTTCCCCAACTCCATCCTGGAGATCCTGCGCGTCGTCTACACCGAGGCCGACGACCACCACCGCGGCATCGTCGGCGGCTCCCAGCAGCTGCCGCTGCGCCTGTGGGAGCGCGAGCCGCAGAAGATCGTGCACTGGGCGTACGGCACCTCGCTCAAGTCCCTGCACGAGAACGGCGAACCCCGCCCGGCCGTGACCCGGCTGCACCGCACCACCGGCAACCGGATCACGGTGACGGACGCGAACGGCGACATCCGTACGTACCAGGCGGCCATCTTCACGGCCCAGTCCTGGATGCTGCTCTCCAAGATCGCCTGCGACGACTCGCTGTTCCCGATCGACCACTGGACGGCGATCGAGCGCACCCACTACATGGAGAGCTCCAAGCTCTTCGTGCCCGTCGACCGGCCCTTCTGGCTCGACAAGGCCGTCGACGACAGGGGAAATCCGACCGGCCGCGACGTCATGTCGATGACGCTCACCGACCGTATGACGCGCGGGACCTACCTCCTCGACGACGGCCCGGACAAGCCCGCCGTCATCTGCCTCTCCTACACCTGGTGCGACGACAGCCTGAAGTGGCTGCCGCTGTCCGCGAACGAGCGGATGGAGGTCATGCTGAAGTCGCTCGGCGAGATCTACCCGAAGGTCGACATCCGGAAGCACATCATCGGCAACCCGGTGACCGTCTCCTGGGAGAACGAGCCCTACTTCATGGGCGCGTTCAAGGCCAACCTGCCCGGCCACTACCGCTACCAGCGGCGCCTGTTCACGCACTTCATGCAGGACCGGCTGCCCGAGGACAAGCGGGGCATCTTCCTCGCCGGCGACGACATCTCCTGGACGGCCGGCTGGGCGGAGGGCGCTGTCCAGACCGCGCTGAACGCGGTCTGGGGCGTCATGCACCACTTCGGCGGCACGACCGACGCGACCAACCCGGGCCCGGGCGACGTCTACGACGAGATCGCACCCGTCGAACTCCCCGAGGACTAGACCCCGGCGGCCCGCGCCTTCTCGTACACCTCCGCCGCGACGTCCTGGAGTTCCTGGGCGTCGCGCGGGGTGGTCTGGAGGTCGACGAGGATCTCTTCCAGGCCGATCGCGGCGTGGGCGACCAGGTCCTCGACGATCTGGTCGGCGTCGCCCTGGAACGGCCGCCGTCCGGCACCTCCGTGCGGCTTGGCCGACCACGTCGCGTTCGCCCGCAGGACGGTGCGGATCGGCTCCGGGCGTCCGCGCTCGACGGCCAGGTCCTGCACCTGCCGCCACTGCGCCGCGATCTGCTCGACGTCCATGCCCACCGGCAGCCAGCCGTCGGCGTGGTCGACCAGCCGGCGCAGCGCCCGCCGGTTGCCCGCGGCCAGCAGGATCGGGATGGGCCGGACGGGCTTGGGGCCGACCACGGCCGACTCGATCTTCGTGATACGGCCGTCGTAGTGCACCGGGTCCGGGCCCCACACCGCGCGGCACACCTCGATGATCTCGTCGAGCACCTTGCCGCGCTCCTCGAACGGCCGGATCCCGGAGGCCGCGTACTCGTCCAGCGACCAGCCCGTGCCGAAGCCCGCGAGGACCCGGCCGCCGCTCGCCGCGTCCAGCGAGGCGAGGGCCTTGGCCAATTGGAACGGCTCGTGCAGCGGTGCGACCAGCACGCTGGAGCCGAGGGCGGCCCGTTCGGTGGCCGCGGCCGCCAGGGCCAGGGTGACCAGCGGGTCCGCCACATTGCGGTAGCTGTCGGGCCAGGGGAGGCCCTCGATGCCATACAGGCCCTGGGTGGCGGGCTCGGGGAACAGGGCCCGCTCGAAGACCCACAGGCTGTCGTAGCCGATCCGTTCGGCCGCGCGTGCCACGTCGGGCACGTCCTTGCCGATCGCGTACTGCCGCATCTGGGGAAGGCCGAGGCCGAGCCGGGTCGCCATGTACCGGTGCTCCTTCGCAGTCGGGTGACTGTCGATCAACGTACAGTGATCGCTGGGTCGTTCCGGGGGACGGCTCGCGCGACGGCCGGATCAGTACGGCCGTGGCGTGACCGGCATGGGCCGGATGAGTACGGCGGCGCCGTGAAGAGCTTGGGCCCGGATCAGTCCGGCAGCGGTGTGAGTAGCATGCGCCCGGCGAAGCCGACGGCCGCGTCCAGGCGCTCGGTGAACTCCTCGGCGACGTCCTCGCAACCGCGCAGCGCCCACAGCGCCCGTGCCGCCGCCCACGTGGCGTCCCGCGCGCGCTCCAGGCTCCACGCGCCGAGCAGATGGGTGAGCGGATCCGCGATCTGGAGGAGATCGGGGCCCGGCATCAGATCCTCGCGGATGCGCTCCTCCAGCGACCCGAGGAGATCGCCCACGCGGTCGAACTCGTCCTCCAGATCGGCGGGTTCGCAGCCGAGCGTGCGACAGGCGTCCACGACGGCGAGCGCCAGGTCGTGGCCGATGTGCGCGTTGATGCCCGCGAGCGCGAACTGCAGGGGTCGTACGCCCGGATGGTGGCGGAACTGGAACAGCGGCCGCCAGCAGGCGGGCGGTCGGCGGTCGTCGGCCACCGCGTCGACGGCGGCCAGATACCGCTCCGCGAACCGCACGTCCAGTGCGATCGCGGCTCGCGGGTCTGCGAACCGGCCCGTGTCCAGGCGCCGTTCGACCTCCTCCGTGACGGCAAGGTAGACGCGGTTGAACACGGCGACGCCGTCCCGCTCCGGCAGGCTCGCGTCGAGCGCGCGCATCCGGGAGACGACGGCGTCGACGGAAGGGATGAAGTGGTCCAACTGCGCCATGGGGGCAGGGTCCCAGCCCGGGGCCGCCCGGCGTGCCGACGGGGCCGACGCTTCCCCACAACGGGGGAACGTGCCCGTGGCACGGGGGGCTGAAAGAGGGGGGACCAGCGCGGTGGCCGCGCGCCTAGGAGCCGGCGCGCCGGCCGTTCTCCGTCTCCGCCCCGGTGTCGTACGTGGACGTGCCCTCGTCCAGCAGCGGCTCCTGCCGCTTGAGGTGGGCGGGGGCGAAGGCGCGCAGGGCGTGGTAGCCGGTGATGACGACAAGGGTGCCGAGCGCGATGCCGCTGAGGGAGAAGTTGTCGGAGAACTTCATGGAGACGTTGCCGACGCCGATGATGATGCCGGCGGCGGCCGGGACCAGGTTCAGCGGGTTGCGCAGGTCGACCTTGGAGTTGCTCCAGATCTGCGCGCCGAGCAGGCCGATCATGCCGTACAGGATGACGGTGATGCCGCCGAGGACGCCGCCCGGGATCGCGGCCACGATCGCGCCGAACTTGGGGCAGATGCCGAAGAGCAGCGCGAAGCCGGCGGCGGCCCAGTAGGCGGCGGTCGAATAGACGCGGGTCGCGGCCATCACGCCGATGTTCTCGGAGTACGTGGTGTTGGGCGGACCGCCGACTGCGGTGGAGAGCATGGAGGCGACGCCGTCCGCGGAGATCGCCGTGCCGAGCCTGTCGTCCAGCCGGGTGCCGGTCATCTCGCCGACCGCCTTGACGTGCCCGGCGTTCTCGGCGACCAGCGCGATGACCACGGGCAGGGCGACGAGGATCGCCGACCACTGGAAGCTCGGCCCGTGGAAGGACGGCAGGCCGATCCAGTCGGCCTTGCCGACGCCGGAGAGGTCGAGGCGCCAGTGGTCGGTGAGCTTGCCGCTCGCGTCCACCGAGTGGATCTTGCCGAGGACCCGGTCGGACGCCCAGGAGAATCCGTATCCGAAGAGCAGACCCAGGAAGATCGCGACGCGCGACCAGAAGCCGCGCAGACCGACGACGGCCAGACCGGTGAACAGCATGACGAGCAGGGCCGTCCACTGGTCCTGTGGCCAGTACGTCGCGGCGGTCACCGGGGCGAGGTTGAAGCCGATCAGCATGACGACCGCGCCGGTGACGATCGGCGGCATCGTGGCGTGGATGATCCGGGCCCCGAAGCGCTGGACGGCGAGACCCACCAGGAACAGCGCGACGCCGACGACGAAGACCGCGCCGGTCACGGTGGCGCTCGTGCCGCCCTGCGCGCGGATCACCGCGGCGACGCCGACGAAGGAGAGGGAGCAGCCGAGATAGCTGGGCACCCGCCCGCGGGTCGCGAGCAGGAAGATCACGGTCGCGACGCCGGACATCATGATCGCGAGGTTCGGGTCGAGGCCCATCAGCACGGGCGCCACGAAGGACGCGCCGAACATGGCGACCACATGCTGGGCGCCCAGCCCGACGGTGCGGGGCCAGGAGAGCCGTTCGTCGGGGCGTACCACCGCTCCGGGCGCGGGCGTACGCCCGTCGCCGTGCAGTTTCCAGCGCACGCCGAGATCCATGGTGGGGTTTCACTTTCTCTGTACATGAAGACGTTCCGCACCATTGTCAGGGGTACCTGGTGCCTCTACGCTCACACGGTCCTATTCATGAACTGTGTTCACGTATCTGATCGGAGTGCTTGATGAGTGGAAGACCCCGAGCGGCCGTCCTGCTGGCCGCGCTGGCGGCCTTCGTCGCCGTCCTCGTCCCCTCCGCCCCCGCCCAGGCGGCGCCGAAGGTCCCGCACACCGCCGTCCTGGACGGCGCCCGGCTTCAGGCAACGAAGCTCCTCCTGGACCATGGCGACCCCCAACTGCGCGGCGCGCTCGAGGACTTGACGGCCCGCGCCGACACCTGGCTGGACCAGGGACCGTGGACGGTCGTGGACAAACCCAAGCCCGCGCCCGGCGGCGACGTCCACGACTACCTGAGCCAGGCCCCCTACTGGTGGCCGACCACGACGCCGACCGCCGACAACCCCTGGGGCTGCCCCTACGTCCAGCGCGACGGGCAGCGCAACCCCGAGGTCGACAGCGGCACCGACCGCCAGGACGTGGAGAAGGTCTTCGACTCGACGTACGACCTCTCGCTCGCCTGGTACTACACGGGCGAGGCGCGCTACGCCCGCAAGGCCGGGCAGATCCTGCGCACCTGGTTCCTCGACCCGGCCACACGGATGAACCCCAACCTGAATCACGCCCAGTTCATCCCCTGCAAGTACGACGGCCGGGCCATCGGGATCATCGACTTCTCGCAGTCGTACACGAGCGTCGTCGACGCGCTCGCCATCCTCGACACGGGAGCCCCCGGCTGGAAGAAGGATGACCGCGCCGGAATGGCCCGCTGGAACACCGACTTCCGCGACTGGCTGGCCGACAGCGACTTCGGCCACCAGGAGGGCGCGACCGCCAACAACCACGGCACCTTCTACGACATGCAGCTCGCCGCCCTCGCCTACGCGACCGGCGACGAGGATCTGGCCCGGCGCACGGTGCTCGACGCACGCGCCCGGCGCATCGACCCGCAGATCGCCGGGGACGGCAGCCAGCCGCAGGAGCTGGCCCGGACCCGTAGCTGGCACTACTCGACCTTCGACCTGGTCGCCTACACCCGGCTCGCGGCCATCGGCCGGCACGTCGGCGTGGACCTGTGGACGTACGAAGGGCCGGACGGGCAGAGCCTGTTCAAGGCCGTGGACTTTCTGCTGCCCGCCGCGACCGGAGCCGCCGCATGGCCGTATCCGGAGCTGGAGTTCCTCCGGTACGCGGCCAGTGACGTCGTGCACGCGGCGGCGGACGCGGGCGACCAGGCGGCACAGCAGGCGGTCCCGCTCCTTGAGGCGCCGCCGGGCGGTGACCTGTGGGCCCTACGGCCCGCCGCGGAGCAGCTGGACTCGATCGCGGGCTGACCAGGGGCTTCCCGGCCGGGACTCCTGAGCGCTCGCTTAGGATGGGGTGTCCCCACCGCCCCGCCGCGATGCTCAGGAGCCCCACCCGTGACCGCCGAAGCCCCGCCCACCCCCGCCCTGTCGTATGGCCGGCTGATCCCCGTCACCGTCCACTTCGACGATCTGGACGCGCTCGGGCTGCTCCACAACGCCCGCTACCCGGTGATGGTCGAGCGTGCCTGGACCGAGCTGTGGAACGAGAAGGGCGTCCGCTTCGAGGGCGACTGGGCGGCCGCCGGCGACGCCTGCAACGCCGTCAAGGAACTCCGCGTCAGCTACGAGGCGCCGGTGACCAGGCCGGGCACCTACGCCGTCCACCTGTGGCTGGAACGGCTCGGCACGACCGGCCTGACCTACGGCTTCCGCTTCTGCTCGGTCGACGGAGCACTCACGTACGCGCACGGCACCCGGGTCCTGGTCCGGCTGGACGCGGCCACGCTGCGCCCCGCTCCCTGGAGTGAGGGCTTCAGGGCCGCGGGTCGGGAACTGCTGCGGTCCGCGGACTGACCGCGGCCTCGCCACGGGCGCCCCGCCCTCCGGTGCGCAGCACGCCCGCGAACATCGCGAGTCCGGCGGCGAGCACCGTCACCAGGCAGAACGACACCACCAGGCTGGTCGCCTGCGCCACACCGCCGATCAGGCTGGGCGCGATCAGCCCCGAGGTGTACGTGATCGTTGCCACGCCCGCGATCGCCTGACTGGGGTTGGGGCCGCTGTGCCCGGCCGCCGCGAAGCACAGCGGTACGACGACCGCGATGCCCAGCCCCATCAGCGCGAACCCGGCCATCGCCACCGCCGGATGGCCCGCGACGACGATCAGCAGCCCGCCGAGCACGGCCAGAACACCGCCCGCTCGGACGGTACGGACCGCGCCGAACCGGTTCACCACCGCGTCCCCGGCGATCCGGGCCACCGCCATGGTCAGCATGAAGCCCGTCGTCGACGCCGCCGCGAGCCCCGCGGAGCTGTCCAGCCGGTCCCGCAGGAACACCGCCGACCAGTCCAGGCTGGCGCCCTCCGCGAACACCGCGCAGAAGCCGACCGTGCCGATCAGCAGCGCCGACCTCGGCGGCAGCGCGAACCTCGGCGGCGGTTCCTCGTCCTCGGCGGGCTGTACGTCCAGCACCTGACCCGAGACCAGCAAGCCGAGCAGGGTCAATACGGCCGCCGCCAGCGCGAAGTGCACACGGGCGTCCGAACCGAGGTGCGCGGCGAGGGTGCCGGCCGCCGAGCCGACGAGGGCGCCCGCGCTCCACATGCCGTGCAGCCCCGACATGATCGACTTGCCGAGCAGCCGCTCCACCTCGACACCGAGCGCGTTCATGGCGACGTCGGCCATGCCCGCGCTCGCGCCGTAGACGAACATCGCCAGGCACAGCGTGAACAGGTTCGGCGCGAGTCCTGGCAGGACCAGGGACAGCGTCCAGAGCACGAGGAGGCCGCGCAGGGCCGTACGGCTGCCGAAGCGGTGGCTGATCCGTCCGGCCAGCGGCATCGCGCAGGAGGCGCCGAGCGCCGTGAAGGCCAGCGCGAAGCCCAACTGGCCCGCGCCCAGCGAGGCATGGTCCTGGATCCACGGCACACGGGTCGCGAACGAGCCGGTGACGGCACCGTGCACGGCGAACACGGCCGCCACGGCGTATCGCGCGCGCCTCACCTCGTGCTCCTCGAAACCCACGTCACTCATGGTCCAGCCCCTCCCCGGGTGGGTCATCCGCCGCGTGCCCCGCTCTGTGCCCGCTGCACCGCCGTAAACTATCAGGGACCCTGCCTGATAGATAGATGGTTGTCCGGCCGCCGAGTGCCGGCGACGACGTGCCGGTCCGGTTCGCCGATCTGGGAGGATTCCCGTCATGCCCGCATCACCGAGCACCGCCCGGGCCATCAACGACCGGCTCGCCCTTGGGCTGCTGCAGGAGGAAGGCCCGCTCACGGCAGGGCAGTTGAAGCAGCTGACCGGGCTGTCCCGGCCGACGGTCGCCGACCTCGTCGAACGCCTTGCCGCGGCGGGCCTGATCACGGTGGTCGGCGAGTCCGGCGAGCAGCGCCGGGGCCCCAACGCCCGGCTGTACGGCATCGTCGCCGACCGGGCCCATCTGGCCGCGCTCGACGTGCGCACCGAGGGCGTCTCCGTGCTCGTCTCCGATCTGTTGGGCCGAGTGCTCGCCGAGGCGTCCGTGCCGATCGGCGGGGACACCGGGACGGGGCCCGCGGTGGAACAGGCGGTGACGCTGGTGGAGCGCGTGGCCAAGGAAGCCGGGGCCGACCGGCTGCACACCGTCGGCATCGGCGCGCCGGGCCTCATCGACCCCGCCACGGGCGAACTCCGTGACTCGACCGGGCTGCCCGTCTGGCACCGGCGGTTGGTCACGCCCCTTCAGGAGCGGTTCCCCCAGGCCCGCGTCACGGTCGAGAACGAGACCAACCTCGCCGCCCTGGCCGAGCAGCGCGAGGGCGCCGCCCGCGATCGCGACACCTTCGTCCTGCTCTGGCTGGGCCACGGCGCCGGAGCCGCCGTCGTCCTCGACGGCACCCTCCGCCGCGGCGCCTCCGGCGGCACCGGAGAGATCGGCTTCCTACCGGTTCCGGGTACGGCGTCGCTGCCCTCGGCGACGGACTGCGAGGGCGGCTTCCACTCGCTGGCGGGGGCCGCGGCGATCGGGGCGCTGGCCGTGGCCCACGGACTGCCCGGAGACCCGGACGGGGACGGCCCGATCGCGGCGGAGGCGGTCCGGGCAGCGGCGGCGACCGCCGCTCCCGGCAACGCGGCCGACCGCTTCCTCGACACCCTCGCCGAGCGGATCGCCATTGGCGCCGCGTCTGTCGTCGCCATCCTCGACCCCGGCTGTGTGGTCCTGGGCGGCGAGGTCGGCCAGGCCGGGGGAGGAGAACTCGCCGACCGCGTGGAGTCCCGGCTGCGCCGCATGTCTCCCCTGGTCACGGAGGTACGCGCGACTGCCCTGGGCGGCGGAGCGGTCCTACGAGGTGCCCTGCTGACGGCCCGGGAACGGGCCCAGGACGAACTGTTCGCACCACCGGAACGCTGAGTGGCGACAGGGCGAGAGGCGCCCGCGCGCCCCGGCGTCACTTCCCCCCCACCACCCCCGAACCGCCGCTCCAAGTACTCCTCGAACGTCCCCTTCCCACCCGCGTGCTCCGGTGCCAGATGCCCGCCGGCCCGAAAGGCGGCGTACCGTCCTGCCGAACAGCGCGACGCCGAGCACGGCACGGCGTCGCCCTGTCGCCCGCAGATAGGCATGGGCCAGTGACTCGATCGTCCGTGCCTCGGGGCCGCCCAGGTCCGGCACGCGTCCCGCGGGGCGCCCCGCCGCCAACTCGGCGAGTCGGGCCGCGACTTCGGTCACCTCGACCGGCTGGTCCGGGACGTCCGCCGGCAGCAGCATCACCGGCGACTTGGCGAGGGCCTGGAACAGTCGGACCAACAGGTCGTGGAACTGCGTCGCCCGCAACAGCGTCCAGCCGAGGCCCGACTCCTCGACCAGCTTCTCCACGGCGAGTTTCAACTTGTAGTAGCCGAGAGGCACCCGGTCGACACCCACGATCGAGATGTGGACAAGGTGACCCACCCCGGCCCGCCGCGCCGCCGCGATCAGGTTCGTCGCCGCCCGCTCGTCACCGCCGCTCGGCGTGGTCGCGCAGTGCACGACCGTGTCCACGCCCGCCACGGCCGCGTCCAGGTCGGGACCGCCCTTGCGCAGGTCGACGGCGTACGGCCGGGTGTGGCGGCTGAGCACCCGCACCTCGTGCCCGTCCGCCCGCAGCCGCTCGGCGACGAGCCGGCCGAGCGTTCCGGTCCCGCCGGTCACCAGGATCGTGGTCATGCTGTTCCGTCCCTCCCGACACCGGGCGCTCCCCGGTGGAGCACCCTTCGCCGGCTCAGACTCAGCAGCCCCCGCGGAATGTGACAACCCCGCGGAGTTTCTTCAGGAACGGGCGAGCTGGCGCCGTACGAATTCCAGCTTGTCCGGGTTCGCCACGGCATGCACCCGCGTGATCAGCCCGTCCCGCAGCTCGAAGCAGACCACCCCGACCACCGTGGCGCCCGCCCACGCCAGCAGCGCGGCCGCGCCGTTGACCTCGGCGACCGTGTAGTCCAGGCCCGCCGCGAACTTCCGCGTGCCACCGGCCAGGAACCGGGCGACCGCCGCGCGCCCCTCGGCCGGCCGCCGGGCTGCCGAGACCTTGCCGCCGCCGTCGCTCCACCAGATCGCGTCGGCCGCGAGGAGCTTCTCCAGGCCGGCCAGATCCCCGTCCCGGGCCGCCGAGATGAACGACGTGACCAGCTCCTCCCGCCGCTCCGGAGCCGGTTCGAAGCGGCCCTCCCCGGAGGCCACCCGCCCCGCCGCCCTGCGGTACAGCTGACGGCAGTTGGCCTCGCTCAGGTCGAGGACGCCCGCGATCTCCCGGTGCCCGTAGCCGAACGCCTCCCGCAGCACGTACACCGCCCGCTCGGCCGGAGTGAGGCGTTCCAGCAGGACCAGCATCGCCAGGGACACCTCGTCCCGCTGCTGCGCCGACTCCAGGGGGCCGAGTGTGCCGTCCGCCGTCAGCACCGGCCCCGGCAGCCAGGTCCGACGTACCGCTCGCGCCGGGCGCGGGCCGAAGTGAGCCGGGTGAGGCAGAGGTTGGTGACCACCTTGGCGAGCCAGGCGCCGGGGTGCTCGATCTCCGTACGGTCGGCGTCGGTGAAGCGCAGATAGGCGTCCTGGACCGCGTCCTCGGCCTCGTCCGCCGAACCGAGCAGGCGGTAGGCCGGCCCGAACAGACGCGTGCGGTGGGTCTCGAACTCCTCGGCGAGCGACGTGGTCACGCGCTCACCCTGCCAGAACCCCACAAAGGTCCTGGAGGCCCGACGGCGGGCAAGGGCCGTCGTCACCGCCGCCGGGCCCGCTCGAACAGTAAAAGGACTAGACCACAGTGGTCAATAGATCGGGTGTGGCTCAAGATCGGTCATGTGTAAGGGAGTTGAGCCCGTGCCAGGCTGCTGCGCAGACCGGCGTCATGGTCTGTGAGCCACTCCACATCCTGCGCCTGTCTGGATGACGATCGGGCGTGGCACACTGGCCGTGTACCAGAAGCAGCGCACTCCGGGGTCGGTGAAAATCCGAACCGGCGGTTACAGTCCGCGACCCGGTCGCTTCCAGCGGCCGGTTGATCAGGTGAAATTCCTGGACCGACGGTTAAAGTCCGGATGGGAGGCAGTGCGCGGCGGGCGGGCATGCGTGCGCGCCGCCGTCTCTGGGACTCGTCTGTCGGGACGGGTCCTTGTCGGCGTCGCCCCGAGTGTGCTCACCCGTTCATTCTGTCGTCATCGACAGGCCCCGGAGTCCGTGCCCCAATGAGGCAGGAGGACCCGGGAAGTGTTCACCGGAATCGTCGAAGAGCTTGGTGAAGTCACCGCCGTCGAGAATCTCGGCGACGCCTCCCGCTTCCGGCTCCGCGGCCCCGTCGTCACCGAGGGCGCGCAGCACGGCGACTCCATCGCCGTGAACGGGGTCTGTCTCACCGTCGTCGACCACGAGGGCGACGAGTTCACCGCCGACGTCATGGCCGAGACGCTGAAGCGCTCCAGCCTGGGCGCCCTCGCCGTCGGCTCCCGCGTCAACCTGGAACGCCCCACGGCCGTGGGCGCGCGCCTCGGCGGGCACATCGTGCAGGGCCATGTGGACGGCACCGGCGAGGTGCTGGCGCGCACGCCCTCCGAGCACTGGGAGATCGTCAAGGTCTCCCTGCCCGCGGACCTCGCCCGCTACGTCGTCGAGAAGGGCTCCATCACCGTCGACGGCATCAGCCTCACCGTCGTCGAGGCCGGCCCCGACTACTTCTCCGTCAGCCTCATCCCCACCACCCTCGAACTGACCACGCTCGGCCGCAAGCAGCCCGGCGACCCGGTCAACCTCGAGGTCGACGTCATCGCCAAGTACGTCGAGCGGCTCCTCGCCGGTCAGGGGGCCGGCCGGTGAACTGGCTCAACTCCGAGGCCTTCACCCTGTTCGGCCAGCACATCCTCTGGTCCGACATGGTCGGCAACATCTTCGGCCTGATCGCCCTCGCCCTCGGCTGGCGCCGCTCCGTGTGGAGCTGGCCGGTGCAGTTCCTCGCCGGCCTCATCCTCTTCGGCGCCTTCTTCGGCCATCTGACAGGCAGCGCGGGCAAGCAGGTCGTCGTCATGCTCGTCGCGCTGTACGGCTGGTGGCAGTGGAACCGCGGCAAGGACCGGGGCGAGAACGGTCATGTCTCCGTACGGTTTGCCACCTGGCGCGAACGCGCGGTCATGCTCGCCGCCGCGGCCGTCGGCACCGTCGCGGTGGCCCTCCTCTTCAAGGCCTACCCGTCCCTGTCCTGGGACCCGTGGCCCGACGCCTACATTTTCGTCGGCACCGTCGTCGCCATGTACGCCCAGGCGCGCGGCATGGTCGAGTTCTGGTTCGCCTGGCTCCTGGTCGACCTCGTCGGCGTCCCCCTCAACTTCGCCAACGGCTACGCCTTCTCCTGCTTCGTCTACGTCATCTACGGCGCGCTCGTCCTGTGGGGCATGCGCGACTGGTGGCTGCGCTCGCGCAAGGCTTCGCGGCCCGTCCTGGAAGGAGCGCCCGCATGACATCGGCACCGATCCTCTACAGCACCACTCTGGACGACTTCACCCTCGACCCCGTCGAACAGGCCATCGCCGACATCGCCGCCGGCCGACCCATCGTGGTCGTCGACGACGAGGACCGGGAGAACGAGGGCGACCTCGTCATCGCCGCCGAGAAGGTGACCCCCGAGATCGTCGCCTTCATGATGAGCGAGTGCCGCGGCCTGATCTGCGCCCCCATGGAGGGCGAGGAACTCGACCGGCTCCGGCTCCCGCAGATGGTCGAGGACAACACCGAGTCGATGAAGACGGCGTTCACGGTCTCCGTCGACGCCTCCTCCGCCCACGGCGTGACCACCGGCATCTCGGCCGCCGATCGCGCGACCACGCTCCAACTGCTCGCCGGCGGCACGGCCGAGCCCACCGACCTCGTCCGCCCCGGCCATGTCTTCCCGCTGCGCGCGCGGCCCGGCGGCGTCCTGGTCCGCAACGGCCATACCGAGGCCGCCGTCGACCTGGCCCGGCTCGCGGGCCTGCGCCCGGCCGGCGCCATCGTCGAGATCGCCGGCGAGGACGGCCGTATGCTGCGCCTGCCCGAGCTGATCCCGTTCGCCCGCAAGCACGGCCTGACGATCATCTCCATCGAGGACCTGATCACGTACCGACGGACCTCCGAGCCCACCGTCCGTCGCGAGGCCGAGGTCAACCTGCCCACCAAGCACGGCAGTTTCACGGCGTACGGCTATCGCTCCACCGTCGACGGCGTCGAGCACGTCGCCCTCGTCCACGGCGACATCGGCGACGGCGAGGACGTCCTGGTCCGCGTCCACTCCGAATGCCTCACCGGAGACGTCTTCGGCTCCGCCCGCTGCGACTGCGGCCCCCAGCTGGACGCATCCCTGGAGCGCATCCAGGAGGAGGGCCGGGGCGTGGTGGTCTACCTGCGGGGACACGAGGGACGCGGCATCGGCCTGGTCTCCAAGCTCCAGGCGTACGAACTGCAGGAGCGCGGCCGCGACACCCTCGACGCCAACCTCGAACTCGGCCTGCCCGCCGACGCCCGCGACTACGGCGCCGGCGCGCAGATCCTCGAGGACCTCGGCGTGCGCAGCCTGCGGCTGATGACCAACAATCCCGACAAGACCGAAGCGCTGCTGCGCCACGGCCTCAAGGTCACCGGTCGCGAGCCGATGCCCGTACAGGCCGGCGAGCACAACCTCCGGTACCTGCGCACCAAGCGGGACCGGATGGGGCACGACCTGCCCTGGCTGGACACGCCGGCCGCGGCAGCCTCCGCGGCCGCGTCCGCGGCCACCTGTGGCAACCAGTAACAGAAGCACGAAGGAGAGACGTGAGCGGCAAGGGTGCACCGGAACTGTCCGTACGCGGCGCGAGCGACCTCAGGGTCGCCGTCATCGCGGCACAGTGGCACGAGAAGGTGATGGACGGTCTGGTGAACGGCGCCCTGCGCGCCCTGGGCGAGCTCGGCATCGACGAGCCGACGGTCATCCGGGTCCCGGGCAGCTTCGAGCTGCCGGTGGCCGCCAAGGTCCTCGCGGGCCGCGGCTACGACGCGGTCGTCGCCCTCGGCGTCGTCATCCGCGGAGGCACCCCCCACTTCGACTACGTGTGCCAGGGCGTCACCCAGGGCCTGACCCAGGTCTCGGTGGAGACCGGCGTCCCCGTCGGCTTCGGCGTCCTGACCTGCGACACCGAGGAGCAGGCCCTGGACCGCGCCGGCCTCGAGGGTTCCAACGAGGACAAGGGCCACGAGGCCGTCACCGCGGCGGTGTCGACCGCGTGCACGCTGCGCTCGGTATCCGAACCCTGGCACTGAGGCACGGCCCGGACCGCGTAGGGTAAGGACCACCATGTCCAAGAAGACGTTCGAGGAGCTCTTCACCGAGCTCCAGCACAAGGCCACCCACGGCGATCCCGCCACCTCCCGCACCGCAGAACTGGTCGGGAAGGGCGTCCATGCCATCGGCAAGAAGGTCGTCGAAGAGGCCGCCGAGGTCTGGATGGCCGCCGAGTACGAGGGCAACGAGGCCGCAGCCGAAGAGATCTCGCAGCTGCTGTACCACGTTCAGGTGATGATGGTCGCCCGCGGGATCTCCCTGGCAGACGTCTACGCCCACCTCTGAGCCCACGCCGCACACATCCCCGCACAGAACGAGCAAAGGAAGCCGACCTCATGCTGCGCATCGCCGTCCCCAACAAGGGTTCCCTGTCCGGCCCTGCGGCGGACATGCTGCATGAGGCCGGCTACCAGCAGCGCCGCGAGGCCAAGGAGCTGCGGATCGTCGACCCGTCGAACGAGGTCGAGTTCTTCTACCTCCGCCCCCGCGACATCGCGATCTACGTCTCCTCCGGCCGCCTCGACATCGGCATCACCGGCCGCGACCTGCTGATCGACTCCGGCGCCAGCGCCGAGGAGATCCTCCCGCTCGGCTTCGCCCGCTCCACGTTCCGCTACGCCACCAAGCCGGGCACGGCGAGCGGCGTCGAGGACCTCAACGGCAGGACGGTCGCCACCTCCTACGAGGGCATCGTCGCCAAGCACCTCGCCGACAGCGGTATCGACGCCTCCGTCGTCCACCTCGACGGTGCTGTCGAGACCGCCATCGAGCTGGGCGTCGCCGAGGTCATCGCCGACGTCGTCGAGACGGGGACCTCGCTGCGCAACGCGGGCCTGGAGGTCATCGGCGAACCCATCATGAAGTCCGAGGCGATCGTCGTCCGCCGTACCGGCGCGGACACCGAGGAGCCCAAGGTGCGGCAGTTCCTGCGCCGCCTCCAGGGCGTCCTGGTCGCCCGGACGTACGTGATGATGGACTACGACTGCCGCGCCGAGCACCTCGAGGCGGCCGTCGCCATCACCCCCGGCCTCGAGGGCCCGACCATCTCGCCGCTGCACAACGAGGGCTGGGTCGCCGTCCGCGCCATGGTCCCGGCCAAGGACGCACAGCGCATCATGGACGACCTGTACGCCATCGGCGCCCGGGCCATCCTCACCACGGCCATCCACGCCTGCCGCCTCTGACCACGAGGAGGCCGCACACCGATGTCCGCCCCGACGCCACTGCCCGCCCTGCCCGTCACCTTCCGCCCGGGCCGCACCCGTGCCGTCCTGCTCACCGCCGGTGTCGTGATCTTCCTGGTCATATCCGGGATCGCGATGCTCCTGGAGCCGCTCGGCCCGGGGGAGCGGCTGAGCTTCGTCATCACCGGCGCCCTCATCTTCTGGGTGCTGGCCCAGCTCGCCCGGGTGAAGGTCGTCGCCGACGAGACCGGTGTCACCGTCGTCAACATCGCGAGCCGAAGGCGCCTGGACTGGGCGGAGATTCTCCAGGTCAACCTGCGCCCCGGCGACCCCTGGGTGTTCATCGACCTCAGCGACGGCACCAGCCTGCCCGCTCTCGGCATCCAGCCGGGCATCGCCAAGCAGCACGCCATCGCCGACGCCCGCACCCTGCGGGCGCTCGCCGAGGCCCGCACCGTCACGGACCCGGAGCAGCCTCAAGGGTGAGTGTGGGGGCGGCCACTCTCCCTCCCACCCCATGTCTTGATTAATCTGTTGGCGGAGGCGTTTTCACGACGCCTCCGCCCCTGTGGTTCCCCCGGTCTTCAGAGGCCCCCTGCTACCAAAGGAGTGACTCCCTCCAGCGATGGACGGATCGTCCTGTAGTACCTGCGCCGCCCCCTCCCGACATACCGAGGCGGCGGCATGACCATCCCCCTGCTGCTCCTCGGAGCGGCTTTCCTGCTGATCCTCGCCAACGGCTTCTTCGTGGCCGCCGAGTTCGGCCTGGTGACGGTGGAGCGCGCGGACGCCGAGAAGGCCGCCGCCGAGGGCGACAAGCGCGCCCGTAGGGTCGTCGAGTCGCTCAAGGAGCTGTCGTTCCAGCTCTCCGGCACCCAGCTCGGCATCACCATCACCTCCCTCGTCGTCGGCATGCTCGCCGAACCGGCCCTCGCGCGGCTGCTCAACGGCCCCTTCAGCGCGATCGGTATCCCCGAGGGTGCCGTCTCCGGTGTCTCGGTGGTCGTCGGCATGCTGCTCGCGTCGGCGGTCCAGATGGTGATCGGCGAACTCGTGCCCAAGAACTGGGCGGTGTCCAAGCCGCTGACAGTCGCGCGCTTCGTCGCCCGCCCGCAGCATGTCTTCTCCCGACTCTTCCGCCCGGTGATCGCCGCGCTCAACATGGTCGCCAACCGGCTGGTGCGCGCCCTGGGCGTCGAACCCGCCGAGGAACTGGCCTCCGCCCGCACACCGGGCGAGCTCGTCTCCCTGGCCCGGCACTCCGCGCAGGCCGGCGCCCTGGAGCAGGACACGGCCGACCTGTTCGTACGGACGCTGTCGCTGGGCGAGCTGACTGCGCAGCACGTCATGACCCCGCGAGTGAAGGTCAGCGCGCTCCAGGCCTCCGCGACGGCCGAGGACGTGGTCAACCTCACCCGGGCCACCGGTCTGTCCCGCTTCCCCGTCTACCGGGAGAAGATCGACGAAATCGTCGGCATGGCCCACCTCAAGGACGCCCTGGCGGTCCCCGCGGCCGACCGGCTGCGTACCCCGGTCGGCCGTATCGCCCACCCGGCGCTGCTGGTCCCGGAGACCCTGCCGGTCCAGCCCTTGCTGGCCCTGCTGCGCAGCGAGCAGCCCATCGCGGTCGTCGTTGACGAGTACGGCGGCACGGCGGGCGTGGTGACCCTGGAGGACATCGTCGAGGAACTCGTCGGCGAGGTCCGCGACGAGCACGACCGCCAGCACCTGCCCGAACTCGCCGTCGCCCCGTCCGAGGACGGCAAACCCGCCTGGGAAGCCGACGGCAGCTGCCGTGTCGACATCCTCAAGCGCATAGGCCTCGACGTGCCCGAGGGCCCGTACGAGACCGTCGCGGGCCTGGTCGCCGATCTGCTCGGCCGTATCCCGGCCCCCGGCGACAAGGCCGAACTGCCGGGCTGGCGGCTGTCCGTGCGCCAGGTCGGCCACTACCGCGCCGAGCGCGTCCGCCTCGTCCGCACCGCCCCCGTGGCCGCTGCCGCGGAGGCCGTCCGATGAGCGTGCTCCAACTGTTCTTCGCCGCGCTGCTGGTGCTCGCCAACGGCTTCTTCGTGGGCGCCGAGTTCGCGCTCGTCTCCGTCCGCCGCAGCCAGATCGAACCGCTGGGCAGCGCGCGCGCCCGCCAGGTGCTGTACGGCCTGGAGCGGCTGCCGCAGATGATGGCCGCGGCCCAGTTCGGCATCACCGTCTGCTCACTGACCCTGGGCGCGGTCGCCGAGCCGACGGTGGCGCATCTGCTGGAGCCGCTGTTCGAGCGGATCCACCTGCCGGACGGTCTGATCCACCCGCTCGGCTACGTCATCGCCCTCGCCGCGGTGGTCTTCTTCCATCTGGTGATCGGCGAGATGGTGCCGAAGAACCTCGCGATGGCGGCGCCGGAGAAGGCCGCGCTGTGGCTCAGCCCCGGCCTGGTCGCCTTCGCCTCGATCTGCAGGCCCATCACCGTGGCGCTCGGCGCCTGCGCCCGGGGCATCCTGCGACTCTTCCGCGTCGAGCCCAAGGACGAGGTCGAGGCCGTCGTCACCAGTGAGCAGCTCAACCGTCTGCTGGAGGACTCCGGCCAAGCCGGACTTCTCGACCCGGAGGAGCAGGAGCGCCTGGAGGACGCGCTGGAACTGGGCTCGCGCCCGGTCACCGACGTGCTCCTCAAGCGCGAGTCCCTGGTCACGGTGCCGCCGTCGGTCACCCCGGGCCAGATCGTCGAGCTGACTGCCCGCACGGGGTACTCCCGCTTCCCCGTGGCGACGGAGAACGGCGCCTTCATGGGCTACCTGCACGTGAAGGACGTACTCGACCTGGAGGACTCGCAGCGGGCGGTGCCCCAGCAGATCTGGCGCCCCATGACGACACTGCGCTCCGAACTCCCCCTGGACGACGCCCTCACGGTGATGCGCCGTGCGGCGACCCACCTGGCCCAGGTGGCAGACGCGTCCGGCAGGGTCCTCGGCCTGGTCGCCCTGGAAGACGTGCTGGAACTCCTGGTCGGGGAGGTACGCGACCCGGCACACCGAGAGGCCCGCGAACCGAAGCCGACGGAACCGAAGGTCACGGAGCCGAGGGCGAGCGGCGAGCCGGAACAGGCCCTGGCGAGCTGAGCAGTGCCCTGTACCGACGCGGGCGGGTGGTCTTCGCTCGCCCGCGTCGGCGGGGTGCCGCTGCGCACGTCACATCGCCGACGGATCCTGCGGCCCCCGCCCCGACAGCACCTCGCCGTACGCCTGCATCAGGTCGGGAAGCCGCAGCGTGGCGAGGTCGTCCCGAGTCAGCTGGCCCAGATACCCCGACAGCCGCAGATCCCGATACGCGCAGCTCTTCTCGTACAGCGTCCGCAGGAACCGCCCGTTGCCCAGTTCGTCGATCCACCCCTGGTCGACGACGTGCCCGGCGATGGACCGCAGTTCGTCCAGCGCCTCCTCGTCCCACACGTCCCCGTTCTCCGCGGCGAGGACCTCACCGATCGACGTGAGTTCCATCGGCCGGTAAGAGGGGAAGTCGACACGGGTCGTGAAGCGGGACGACAGGCCCGGGTTGGCGGCCAGCAGGCGGTCCATGCCCTCGGGATAGCCGGCCAGGATCACCACCAGGTGGTCGCGGTTGTCCTCGGCCCGCTTCAGCAGCACCTGCAGGGCCTCGTCGCCGTACGCGTCGCCCTTGCCGTAGCCCGAGTTGGACAGCGAGTACGCCTCGTCCACGAACAGGACCCCGCCGATCGCGGAGTCGATCAACTCGTTGGCCTTCACGGCGGTCTGGCCCAGGTATTCGCCCACCAGGTCGGCCCGCTGGGCCTCCACGAGATGGTCGCCGCCGAGCAGGCCGAGGGCGTAGAAGACGCGGCCGAGGATGCGGGCGACGGTGGTCTTGCCGGTGCCCGAGGGACCGGAGAAGACGAAATGGCGTTTCGGCGGCTGGACGGGCAGCCCCTGACCGGCCCGCAGCCGCGCCATGTTCAACTGTGCGGAGAGCGCCTTGACCTGGCGCTTCACGGGTTCCAGACCCACCATGCGCTCGAGCTCGGCGAGCGCCTCCTCGAGCAATGCGGCATCGGTCGGCCCGGCGGGCAGCGGCGACGGCACGACGCTCTTCTCGCGCACCGCGGGGTCGGTCACCGAGGGCAGAGGGCCCACGGGCGGCAGATCGTTCTCGGACAGCCGCAGATCGCGGGCCTCGGTGCCGAACAACGGGTCGAGGGTGTCCTGGCCGTCCACGGTGTCCCCGGCGCCGGTGAGCGTGATCGCCGCGAGGTCGGCCGCGTCGTCGTACCCGTCGCCCTCGGCGATCGCCGCGAGCCGGGCCGAGGTGTCCATGAAGGCGGGGTCGACCCGGTGCACGGCCCGGTAGAGGGGGAGCGCGGCGGCGCTGCGGCCGGTGCCCTCGTGCGCCCGGGCCAGCCAGTAGCGCAGTTCCTTGCGTTGCGGCTGCTCGCTGCGGCAGCGCATCAGGGCCGCCGCGAGCAGGGGTTCGGCCTGGCCGTACATCTCCAGGCGGACCCGGGCCATGCCGCCGAACAGGCCCGCCTCGATGCCCAGTAAGGCATCGTTGATGAGCGGGTCGGTGTGCCGGACCAGCTGCTCCCAGTCCTTGACCAGATAGGCCCGGCAGGCGTGCAGGAAGCGGACCTGCGGATCGGTGTCGACCGGCGGCAGTCCGGCGAGCGCCCGGTCCAGCTCCGGCACGTGCCGGCCGTCCAGCCAGTGCGAGGCGTGCGCGAGCAGCAGGTCGCGCGGGTGCTCGAGCACCGGCTGCACCCACCAGCCCAGCCAATACCAGGAGTTCAGGGCGCGGCGGTGCCGGGTGCGCTGCTCGCCGAAGCGGTCGCGGTGCCGGAACATCCGGAGCAGCGCGGTCGTCGTGTCGATGCGCAGCGCGTGCAGCCCGAGCCAGGCGTCGGCCATCCCCGGGTCCATCCGCACGGCGGTGCGGAACTCGTCCTCCGCCTGGGGATAGGCGCCCATCGTGTAGGCGTCCACGCCTCTCAGCCAGGCGAGGTCGGCCGGGGCCTCGGGGCCCCGTGTGCCGAAGTCCATCACGTCCCCCACAAACCCTGCCCCCGTTGGTTCACCACCGGGCTGTCGCCCGACGGCCGCCTCGGTCGAACCGCTGTGCCGCGGACCGGAGTTGCAGGTGCGCGAAGCAGCCGTTCGAAGGTCGCACCGAGGGCATCGTACCTGCGGGGTGTGCGCCCGCCGAAGGGTGCCGGCACGGGCCGTTCCGCGAGGTGGGAACAGCCGGGCCGCGGCACGTTCGGTGACCGAGGGTGAGCGAATCGGTGCGCGGGGCGCCCGGAGAGAGCGGCCGAGGGCAGAACGAAGCCCCCGATCACGGGGGAACAACCGGGGGCTTCGCGTTGAGGGGCGGCTCCGAAAGGCCGCTCATTGAGAACGTAAGTCCTGTACGGCCGCCGGGTCAAGCCGAGTTGAAGCACTTGGCCAAGTTCTCACGCAAGGGTCTTCACGGGTTCAGCACGCTGGGGATGGTCCGTCACGGTGCGTGACATGATGGTCCGGTCCAATAGTTCCCGAGGGTCCCGGCAGCACCTCGTACCCCTTCCGTGACTGCAGCACCAGAAGATCGGCGTACGGCCGGGAAGGGTCCTCGGTGAAGTGCCGGCGTTCCGCCTCGACCCACCCGGCCCAGAACTCCCGCTGCTCCGCCCCGTCCCTGAGGCGGCCGCGCGTCCAGGACTCCTCGTGCGGCAACTCCATCCACAGCAGCCGCGACAGATACGGGCGCAGCGCACGACGCCCGGCGCCGACGCCCTCGACGAGGGCCACGGGCGCGGCAGGCAGCTCCCGGGGTGGGCCGAAGCGGCGGGCGTGCCAGTCGTACGGCTCGTAGGCGGCCGGCTCGCCACGGGTGAACGGCTCGATCACCCGGGCCAGCAGGCGGCCGGTCCACTCGAAGAGTTCGTCGTGGCTGGCGATGTCGTCGAGGTGCAGCACCGGCGCCCCGTCCAGCGCGGCGGCCAACTGTCCCGCGAACGTGGACTTCCCGGATCCGGCGTGGCCGTCGACACCGATCAGCCGCACCGGCCCGCAGGACGGGGGGAGTGTGCGCAGCCGGGAGGCGAGGGCGTGAATGGCGATTCCTGAGGTGTGATGCGGTGTGGGGTGTTTTCCGGAAACATTCTAGAGCTACGGCCGCCCCGACGAGGTCGCTGCGATGGACCTCTGACCGCGAGTTCAGCCTCGCCGCACCGGCCCCGGCGAACGCCACGCGCGTGCGCCAGGGCCGTCCGCCGCAGGTGGCATCAGTGGACGAGACCAATATTGCTGGGCGTGGCATCGGTCGAAGTGCTGGCAGGGGCATGGCGGCTGTTCCATAGTTGGCGCACAACTGCTCGGCGAGCGAGCCGAAAAGGGGCAGGAGTGGTACGCCCCGAAGGCGAACCGCCGCGCACCGGACCCGACTCGGACCCCTGGGGGTACTTCCGCCCATGAGCAGAGCCGAACAACCGTCCCGCAGAACCGTTCTGGCCGCCGCGGTTGTCGCGGCCGTCGCCGGCGGCACGGGACACGCGGCCGCCGCGACCGTCTCCGCCGCCACCGACGCCGCCGCTCCCGCCCGGCTGGTCGACAACCGTGCCTGGACCACGTACACCGACTGGCGCTCTGGCACCGCCAAGGGCGTCCGGGCCGTCTCGGGTGCCCGCCCCGGCGTGGTGTTCGCCGCCCCGGCGGGCACCACCGACTACACGGACCCGCACACCGGCACCACGGCCGCCTGGGAGTACGCCACCTGGACCTCCCCGGTCCACCGGCTCTCCGTCCCTGCCACCGAGGCGATCGCCTCCTGGAACGCGCACACCCCGGCGGGCACCTGGCTCCAGGTCGAGCTCCAGGGGACGTACTCCGACGGCACCGACACCCCCTGGTACGTGATGGGCCGCTGGGCCGCCGGCGAGGAGGACATCCGGCGCACCTCGGTCGACGACCAGAGCGACGGCAAGAGCTCGATCTGGACGGACACGTTCGCCATCGACGACGCGAGCACCGGCCTGCGCCTCGTGTCGTACCGGCTGCGCCTCACCCTCTACCGCAAGCCGGGCACGAAGCTCACCCCGACCGTCTGGCGGTTGGGCGCCATGGGCTCCGACGTCCCGGACCGCTTCACCGTGCCCGCCTCCACGCCGGGCCTGGCCCAGGAGCTGATCGTCCCGCGCTACTCGCAGGAGATCCACAAGGGCCAGTACCCGCAGTTCGACAACGGCGGCGAGGCCTGGTGCAGCCCCACCTCCTCGCAGATGATCATCGAGTACTGGGGCGGCCGGCTCACCCCCGAGCAGCTGTCCTGGGTCGACCCGGGCTACGCCGACCCGCAGGTGGACCACGCGGCCCGCTACACGTACGACTACCAGTACGAGGGCTGTGGCAACTGGCCGTTCAACGCCGCCTACGCCGCCACGTTCGAGGGGCTACAGGGCGTGGTCACCCGGCTCTCCTCGCTCACCGACCTCGAGACGTTGATCGCGGCCGGCATCCCGGCCATAACGTCCCAGTCCTTCCTCAAGACCGAGCTGACCGGCGCCGGTTACGGCACCTCCGGCCACCTGATGACGGTGATCGGCTTCACCGCCGAGGGCGATGTGATCGCCAACGACCCGGCCTCGCCGAGCGACGAGGCGGTGCGGCGCGTCTATCTGCGGCGCGAGTGGGAGAACATCTGGCTCAGGACGAAGCGGATCAACGCCAGCGGCGGTGTGTCCTCGGGCACGGGCGGCGTCTGCTACCTGTACTTCCCCGAGCATCCGACCCCGCGCCAGCGCAAGGCGCTCGCGGCGGTGGGTGTGCGCTGAGTCACCGGCTACGGCCCCCGGGCGGGACCGGGGGCCGGGCGCCTGTGACCAACCTCTCTGCCGCAAAGGCCGCCGACGGTGGCAAGGTGGACGAAACGGTGGGGGGAGTCCACCCGTACAGCCGACCTCAGTGAGACGCCATGACCGCACACTCAGCCACCGCCGCCCGCGCCCGCACCGGCGGCCCCAAGGACGACGGCCCGAAGATCGTCGAGCACGTCATGGGCTGGACCCTGGTCGTGGTCGTCGCGATGCTCGTGACCCAGCTCGGTCTGCTGTGACTCCGAGTAGGCCGGCGCGCGAGGACGTTCTGACATACTGCGGATGTCCCGCCACCGGTTGAGACCAGGGTCCGAATTGAATATCAGCCAACAGGCTGCCGTCGTCCGTCCTCGGGCGCGCGGTACCGAGCGCTCTGTGGCACGACGTGCCGAACTCATCGCCATCGGGCGGAAGTTGTTCGCGGACACGTCCTACGACGCGCTGTCCATGGACGACATCGCTCGGCAGGCGCATGTGGCCAAGGGGCTGATCTACTACTACTTCCAGTCCAAGCGCGGCTACTACCTGGCGATCATCCAGGACTCCGTCGCCGACCTGGTCTCCTTCGCCGCGAGCGGTCTCGAACTTCCGGCCGTGAACCGCGTCCAGCGCACCATCGACAGCTATCTGCGCTTCGCCGAGAACCACCAGGCCGCCTACCGCGCCATCGTCAGCGGCGGCGTCGGTTTCGACACGGAGGTGCACGCCATCCGGGACGGCGTGCGCGAGGCGATCGTGTCGACCATCGCCGAGGGGGCGTACGGCCGCAGCGACATCGCACCGCTCGCCCGCATGGGCCTGCTCTCCTGGGTGTGCAGCGTCGAGGGCGCCACCCTCGACTGGATAGGCCGCCCCGACCTCGATCGCGACGCCATGCGCGAACTGCTGGTCAAGACGCTCGGCGGAGTCCTCCGCGCCATCGAGGAGCTGGACCCCGCCCACCCGGCACCCGAGTCGGCCCGCCGCGACACCTGACCGACCATCGGGGCGGAGGCTCCGGCCCCCGCCCCGACTCCCTGGCTAGCCGATCGACTTGATCAGCTCGCCGTTCGCTGTGTCCCCGCTCAGCTCCCAGAAGAACGTGCCGCCCAGACCCTGCTGGTTCTTGTACGTCATCTTGGTCGCGATGGTCGACGGGGTGTCGTAACTCCACCATTCGCTGCCGCACTTGGCGTATGCGGTGCCGCCCACGGTGCCCGTCGCCGGGCACTTCGTCTTCAGCACCTTGTAGTCGTCGATGCCCTGCTCGTACGTCCCCGCCGCCGGGCCGGTCGCCGTGCCGCCGGGTGCCGCCTGGGTGACACCGGTCCAGCCGCGGCCGTAGAAACCGATGCCGAGCAGCAGCTTCGAGGCCGGAATGCCGAGGCCCCTGAGCTTCGCGATGGTCGCCGACGTGTAGTAGTTCGCCTTCGGGATGCCCGAGTAGGAGTTCAGCGGCGAGTGCGGCGCCGTCGGACCTGCCGCGTCCCAGGCGCCGAAGAAGTCGTACGTCATGGGGTTGTACCAGTCGACGTACTGCGCCGCGCCCGCGTAGTCCGCCGCGTCGATCTTGCCGCCGCTGGTGGCATCGGCGGTGATCGCCGCGGTGACCAGGCTGCCGGAGCCGAACTTCGAACGCAGCGCCGCCAGCACGTTCCTGAAGGCGTTCCGCCCGCTGGTGTCGCAGGTGTTGCCGCAGGCGTTCGGGTACTCCCAGTCGATGTCGATGCCGTCGAAGACGCCGGCCCACTTGGAGTTCTTCACCAGGTCGTAGCAGGACTGGGCGAACGCGGCCGGGTTCTTCGCGGCCTCGCCGAAGCCGCTCGACCACGTCCAGCCGCCGAAGGACCACAGGACCTTCAGGCCGGGGTGCTTCTTCTTCAGCTTGAGCAACTGGTTGAAGTTGCCGCGCAGTGGCTGGTCCCAGGTGTCGGCGACGCCGTCCACCGACTCGGCGGCGGTGTAGGCGCGGTCGGTGGCGGCGTAGGAGTCGCCCATCGCGCACTTGCCGCCGGTGACGTTGCCGAAGGCGTAGTTGATGTGGGTCAGCTTGGCGGCGGAGCCGGAGGTCTCGATGTTCTTGACGTAGTACTTGCGGTCGTAGGTGCCCCATTCGGTGAAGTAGCCGACGACCTTCGAGCCGGCCGCGGCGGCCTTCGGTGCGGGCGTGTCCCGTGCGGCGGGTGTGGCGGTCGCCGTGCCGGCGCCGGCCAGCAGCCCGGCACCGAGGACGGCGCAACAGGCGGCGGAGAGCAGCGCCCGGATGCGGGCGTCGGAGTGGTGGGGAGTGTGCATCGGGTGTCTCCTCGTGGGGGAGAGGGGAACGCGTGCTGTTTGGCATGAACGCGGTCAAGCCGTGACCCGAGAGCGTAGGAGGACTAGACCAGTGCGGTCAATGGTTCGGACCAATTTCGGGGCGCTCGGGCCGGGCTGGATTTCTTGAAGTAAGCGGTCGTTAACTGGTGACTGGAGGGCGCCAATCGGGCATACTCACAGCGCAGAGCCGCTGGTCAGCAGCTTCCGCGACCCGGGAGCGAGCCCCAGTCGGACCCCGCAGGACCAGGCGGCGCCGCCCCACCCAAGGCGCACGTCCGCCGATGTGCCCGACTCAGGGAGGAGACCGTCGCCATGTCCGACCGTGCCCCGCAGCCGGTGGAGCGTCAGCTGCCCACCGACGAGGCCAGGGACCTGATCTCTCTCGTCCGCGACATCGCGCAGCGCGAGATCGCCCCGCGGGCCGCCGAGGAGGAGGACGCCGGACGCTTCCCGCGCGAGGTCTTCACCCTTCTCTCGGAGTCCGGACTGCTCGGCCTGCCGTACGACTCCGAGTGCGGCGGAGGGGACCAGCCGTACGAGGTCTACCTCCAGGTCCTCGAAGAGCTCGCCGCGGCCCGCCTCACCGTCGGCCTCGGCGTGAGCGTCCACACCCTCGCCTCCTATGCACTGGCCGCCTACGGCACCAAGCAGCAGCAGGTCGAGCACCTTCCGGCCATGCTCGGCGGCGGTCTGCTGGGCGCCTACTGCCTCTCCGAACCGTCCTCCGGCTCCGACGCCGCCTCCCTGCGCACCAGGGCGGTGCGGGACGGCGACAAGTGGGTCATCACCGGTACGAAGGCCTGGATCACGCACGGCGGGATCGCCGACTTCTACACCGTCATGGCGCGCACCGGAGTGGAGGGCTCGCGGGGGATCTCCGCGTTCCTGGTGCCCGGCGACGCCGAAGGGCTCAGCGGTGCGGCGCCCGAGAAGAAGATGGGCATGAAGGGCTCACCGACCGCCCAGGTCCACTTCGACGGCGTCCGGGTGCCCGACGAGCGGCGCCTCGGCGAGGAGGGCCAGGGCTTCGCCATCGCCCTGGCGGCGCTGGACTCCGGGCGGCTCGGCATCGCGGCCTGCGCAATCGGCCTGGCCCAGGCGGCGCTGGACGAGGCGGTCGCGTACGCCACCGGGCGCCGCCAGTTCGGGCGGCCGATCTCCGACTTCCAGGGCCTGCGCTTCATGCTCGCCGACATGGCCACCCAGATCGAGGCAGGCCGGGCGCTCTATCTGTCGGCGGCGCGGCTGCGCGACGCGAGCCGGCCGTTCGCCAAGCAGGCGGCGATGGCCAAGCTGCACTGCACCGACACGGCGATGAAGGTGACCACAGACGCCGTCCAGATCCTCGGCGGGTACGGCTACACCACGGACTTCCCCGTCGAGCGCTATATGCGCGAGGCCAAGGTCCTGCAGATAGTCGAGGGCACCAACCAGATCCAGCGGATGGTCATCGGCCGTCATCTGGCGGGCCCTGAGACTCGCTGAACCGGCCCGGGGCGACCGGGACGGCCGCCAGCCTGACCCACTCCGGGTCGTGGCGGCCCGGCAGGGTGCGGCCTCCGTCGGCCCAGGTGCGCATCAGGTCGCGGTAGATAGGCGGGTCCTGGTGCTGGGGCGGCGGAACCGATTCTGCGGGTGTGGGGACGAAGAGTCGGCGCTGACGCTTGGTGACCGAATATGTGGGGGTCATACCTCGGCAACGCAGGGGCGGCGGAACAGGTCACCGATCAAGAGAATCGAGCGTGAGTTCGCGGACGTCCGATCACGGCTCCGGCCTCCCCGAGGCGTCTGACGTACCGCCAGCCAGGCGTACTTCGGGGAGGTCGTGGTCCCGGTGGACCCGGACGCACTGATCCTGCACCACGACAGCCTGCGAGCCATGGTGCGGGGCGGCTACTGGGATCGAGCGGGACCGGCCGGGCCGGAGGCCTCAGGCGGCCTGGCGGCGCATCTCCGGGACGCGCATGGGGCGCGAACCCGGGCCACCGACGTGCGAGAAGGGCTGCGTCCGCCAGTTCAGACCCTGGGGAAGCGTCAGCAGGAGGGCGGTGTCCTGCTCCTGCGGCTCGAAGGACTCGTCCGCGGACTGGGCGTCGGTCGCCGAACGGCCCGTACCGGCACAGACCGTGAGGCCGAACGGGTTCCACGGCGAGGCGCACAGTGCGTGCTCCGGCAGGACCTCCTCGTCCGCGAGCAGCGCGATGGGCTGCGCGCAGTCCGGGCAGATCACCCGGTACATCTCGAAGGTGTCGTAGGCGTCGAACTCTTCGGCCTCGTAGGCGTCGGGTTCGACGCCCTCCGGCTCGGGCTCGACGACCAGCTGCCGCTTGGACGCGGTACGACCAGGGCGCTTAAGACTCTGCATGGGATTCTCCCCCTCGGGCTGGGCCGTGAAGGCGCTGCGGCCACGACCACAGCAAGCACTTCCCGTCCCGTCTCGGCGGTAATCACGAGGACATCACGGAGCCCGCCCGGGCGCTGTGGCGTTGGTCACATGCCGACCGCAGATGCCCGGTGCGCTGGATTTGTCCCTCCGACGGCTCACGGCCGACTCTCGGACACATCACGAACCGGGTATGACCTGGGTTGCTCAGGTATCCGAGGAGATCAAGCACACTGTAGGTTTTGGCGCCATGGAGGAGCTGGACCGTCAAATCGTGCAGCTGCTCGTCAAGGACGGGCGGATGAGCTACACAGACCTGGGCAAGGCCACGGGGCTGTCCACGTCGGCCGTGCACCAGCGGGTGCGCCGGCTGGAGCAGCGCGGCGTCATCCGCGGGTATGCCGCGGTCGTCGACCCCGAGGCCGTGGGACTGCCCATGACGGCCTTCATCTCGGTGAAACCGTTCGACCCCAGCGCCCCCGACGACATCGCGGACCGTCTCGCCGACGTCCCCGAGATCGAGGCCTGCCACAGCGTCGCGGGCGACGAGAACTACATCCTCAAGGTCCGCGTGGCCACGCCGCACGATCTGGAGGAACTGCTGGCCAGGTTGCGGACGCTGGCCGGCGTGTCGACGCGCACGACGGTGGTGCTCTCGACGCCGTACGAGGCACGCCCGCCGAAGGTCTGACCGACCTGCGTACAGGGCGGCCGCGGCCAGGCGCGAGACTGTTCCCCATGAGTGAGCGCACCGACCAGCCGCAGACCGTCCTGCTCCGCAGCGGAGAGGTCCACAGCCCCGCCGATCCCTTCGCCACCGCGATGGTCGTGGAGCGGGGCCAGGTCGCTTGGGTCGGCTCCGAGGGGGCCGCCGACGCCTTCGCGGACGGCGTCGACGAGGTGGTCGACCTCGACGGGGCCCTGGTCACCCCGGCGTTCACGGACGCCCATGTGCACACCACCTCGACCGGCCTCGCGATCACCGGCCTCGACCTGTCCGACGCGCCGTCCCTCGACGCGGCACTGGCGCTCGTACGGGACTTCGCCACCTCCCGTCCGGACGACCGCGTCCTGCTCGGCCACGGCTGGGACGCCGCCCGCTGGCCCGGCGGCCGCCCGCCGACCCGCGCGGAGCTGGACGAGGCCACCGGCGGACGCCCGCTGTACCTCTCCCGCATCGACGTCCACTCGGCCGTCGTCACCACGGCCCTGCTGGACCTGGTCCCCGGCCAGGTCTCCCGCGTGGACGCCCCGCTCACCCGCGACGACCACCACGCCGTACGCGCCGCCGCGCTCGCCGCCGTCACACCTGTGCAGCGCGCCGAGGCTCAGCGCACCGCCCTCGCGCACGCCGCCTCCCTCGGCATCGGATCCGTCCACGAGTGCGGCGGCCCGCAGATCTCCTCCGAGGACGACTTCACGGACCTCCTGCGCCTCGCCCGGGAGGTGCCCGGTCCGCGCGTGATCGGCTACTGGGCCGAGCGGGATGTCGACAAGGCCCGCGCGCTCGGCGCGCTCGGCGCCGCGGGCGACCTCTTCGTCGACGGCGCTCTCGGCTCCCACACCGCCTGCCTGCACGAGCCGTACGCCGACGCCGACCACACCGGCACCGCCTACCTCGACGCCGCCGCCGTGGCCGCCCATGTCGTCGCCTGCACCGAGGCGGGCCTCCAGGCCGGCTTCCACGCGATCGGCGACGCCGCCGTGACCGCCGTCGTCGAGGGCGTGCGTGCCGCGTCCGACAAGGTGGGCCTGGCCCGGGTCCGCGCCGCCCGCCATCGCGTCGAGCACGCCGAGATGCTCACCCCCGAGACCGTCGCCGCCTTCGCCGAACTCGGCCTGACCGCCTCCGTCCAGCCCGCCTTCGACGCGCTGTGGGGCGGCGCGGACGGCATGTACGCCGACCGGCTGGGCGCGGAGCGGGCCCGCACGCTGAACCCGTTCGCGGCCCTGCTGCGAGCCGGAGTCCCGCTCGCCTTCGGCTCCGACAGCCCGGTCACGCCGCTCGACCCGTGGGGCACGGTCCGCGCGGCCGCCTTCCACCGCACGCCCGAGCACCGGGTCTCCGTGCGCGCCGCGTTCACGGCGCACACGCGGGGCGGCTGGCGGGCTGTCGGCCGCGACGACGCGGGCGTCCTGGTGCCCGGAGCGCCCGCCGACTACGCGGTGTGGCGCACCGACGAACTCGTGGTCCAGGCCCCCGACGACCGCGTTGCACGCTGGTCGACCGACCCGCGCTCCGGCACCCCTGGCCTGCCCGATCTGACCCCGGGCCACGACCTCCCGCGCTGCCTGCGCACGGTGGTGGGCGGACGGACGGTGTTCGTAGGGCCGGGCGAGTGATCTCCGGGGGTGGCGCGGTGGAGGAAGATCACTGCCGTCGCGTCGCGCGACCTGCGCATCCTCTGTGCCGACCCGGTATGTGCTGAAATCTCCCCAGGTCAGACGCTTGTTGACAGCCAGCAGCAGGGGGCCGGTAGGTTCGGCCGAGTCCACCACCGGACGCCCGACCGGGGAGCCTCCGAGCACTCTTCGCAGCGCCGCTGGGTCAGGGACGGTGTGCCGCACCGGGGCACCGTCGCTGGGAGCCAGGCTCAGCGCCGCGCCGACGAGGGAAGTTCCGGCCGGTCGGGAAGGTGTGACCCGGGTGGGGCCCGGTGCTCAGTAGACAACGGCTTTCGGTCGACCCGCAGCCAGCGGGTCCCAGGTCGGCCCGAAGGGCGCCGGGCCTCCATCCGTAGCGGACGTACGCCGGTCTTACCGCGCTCTTGCGCAATCGACACCACCGTACGAACGTGCTGTCACGTCGGCGCAGGCCGCGGCCACTATGGTGGACCCCTGCTTACGACATGAAGGGGCAGCAGTGAACGACGGCGACGGGACCCTCGCGGCACAGCACCGGGGGAGGCAGTTCGGCCCGCTCGGCACGGCCTTGGTGATCATTCCGACCTACAACGAGGCCGAGAACATCAAGTCCATCGTCGGCCGGGTGCGCAGGGCCGTCCCCGAGGCCCACGTCCTCGTGGCGGACGACAACAGCCCCGACGGCACGGGCAAGCTCGCCGACGAACTGGCCGCCGAGGACGACCACGTCCAGGTGCTGCACCGCAAGGGCAAGGAGGGCCTCGGCGCCGCCTACCTCGCGGGCTTCCGCTGGGGCCTGGAGCACGGCTACGGCGTCCTGATCGAGATGGACGCCGACGGCTCCCACCAGCCCGAGGAACTGCCCCGGCTGCTCACCGCCCTCAAGGGTGCCGACCTGGTGCTCGGCTCCCGCTGGGTGCCCGGCGGCCGGGTCGTGAACTGGCCCAAGAGCCGTGAGGCCATCTCACGCGGCGGCAGCCTCTACTCGCGCCTCGCCCTCGACCTGCCGCTGCGCGACATCACCGGCGGCTACCGCGCCTTCCGCCGCGAGACCATCGAGGGCCTAGGCCTCGACGAGGTCGCCTCCCAGGGCTACTGCTTCCAGGTCGACCTGGCCCGCCGCGCCGTCAAGGCTGGCTTCCACGTCGTCGAGGTCCCCATCACCTTCGTCGAGCGGGAGCTGGGCGACTCCAAGATGAGCCGGGACATCCTCGTGGAGGCGCTGTGGCGCGTCACGGCGTGGGGCGTGGGGGAGCGGGTCGGCCGGATCACCGGCAGGCGCAAGCAGGCCTGACCCGTACACCGTGACCTCACAGGTCCCGTTGATCGTCCCGCTTATCCCGCACTGAGCCGGGCCCAGGCACACTGGGAGCATGACGACTGGCATGCCGACGCCTCAGCCCTCCGTCCGGCCCCGGCGCTCCCGGCTGCGCACGTTCCTGCCGCTGGGCATCGCCGTGTGGCTCGTGCTGGAGATCTGGCTGCTGACCGTGGTCGCGGGTGAGGCGGGCGGCCTCACCGTGTTCCTGCTGCTGGTGGCGGGCTTCGTCGCCGGCTGCGTGGTCATCAAGCGAGCCGGCCGACGCGCCTTCCAGAGCCTCAACGAAGCACTGCAGCGCGGCGGCTCCCCCGAGCGCGGCGGCGGCAACGGCTTCCTGATGCTCGGCGGTCTGCTGCTGGTGATCCCCGGCCTGATCTCGGACGCGGTGGGCCTGCTGCTCCTGATCCCGCCACTCCAGAAGGCGCTGAGCCGCTACACGGAACGCACCGTCGACCGCAAACTGCGCGCGGCGACCCCCGGCTCCTTCGGCGACGCCTTCCAGCAGGCCCGCATTCACCGTCCCGACGGGAAGATCGTCCAGGGTGAGGTCATCCGGGACGACAGGAACGAACCGGGGGACACTTCGCGTGAACAGCGCCCGCCGCTGACCCGCTGAGCCCCCGGGCGGCGCGCCGGGGTCACCGCATCCGGGCAGCACGAAACCGCGGGCGCCGTACGTCTACCTTACGTACGGCGCCCGCGGTTACGTGCTTGTCGTGTCTGCCGTCTTCGCGCTAGGCGCTCTTGCGGCTGTCCCGGGGATGAACAGCGATGTTCATCGCCCCGGAGCGCAGAACGGCCAGCCGCTCCTCGAGGACCTCTTCGAGCTCCTCACGGGTACGCCGCTCCATCAGCATGTCCCAATGCGTACGCGCGGGCTTGGCCTTCTTCTCCTCAGGGCCGTCGCCGTCCACCAGGAGTGCCTGGGCACCGCAGACCTTGCACTCCCACTCCGGCGGGATCTCCGCCTCGACCGAGAAGGGCATCTCGAAGCGGTGCCCCTTCTCGCATGCGTACTCCACGGCCTGGCGCGGGGCCAAGTCGATGCCGCGGTCCGTCTCGTAGCTGGTCACCACGAGGCGCGTACCGCGAAGAGCTCGCTCACTCATGAATCGTGCCTCCCGGGCTTGTCGCCCACAGGACAGGTGTCGCTGTCGTCGTCATCCGGTCAACGTCCGGTCGGCGGTAAAGATTCCCGTTCCGAGTCCCGTTCCGGGTCATGCGTCGCCGTCGTAGCCGCCCCTTGTTGTACCCACCAGCGCCCGGTTTGTCACATCTGCTAGCAGATGTCACCCGGCGTTTCGGCATCTTTGACGCGCAGTAACGGTACGCCTGGCAGGCCAAACGCGTACACTACCGCCCTTTCGTGTTGAGCGCTAAATCAGCGCTAGATCTTCTCCGGGACGGGGTTGCCCGCGGCACCGATCGCCCGGCGCACCGGAACCCGCGCGAGCAGGGCGAACCCGATGACGAAGAAGGCCACCAGGGAGATGATCGCTGACCGGTAGCTACCGGTCAGCTGGTATGTCACACCGAACAGCAGCGGGCCCAGCCAGCTCATGCCGCGGTCGCTCATCTCGTACGCCGAGAAGTACTCGGCCTCCTTGCCCGGAGGCACGAGGTGCGAGAACAGCGACCGGGACAGCGCCTGGCTCCCGCCGAGCACCAGTCCGATTCCGGCGGCCAGTACGAAGAACCACACCGGCGCCCCGGCGGGCAGGAAGTACCCGGCTGCCAGCGTGACCGTCCAGGCGACCAGTGACCCGAGGATCGTGCGCTTCGCGCCGTAGACCACGGCCAGCCGCCCCATCGCCAGCGCGCCCGCCACGGCCAGCACCTGCACCAGCAGCACGGCCCCGATGAGCGTCGACTGCCCGAGCCCCAGTTCCTCCGAGCCGTAGACCGAGGCCTGCGAGATCACCGTCTGGATGCCGTCGTTGTAGATGAGGTACGCCAGCAGGAAGGAGAGCGTCAGCGGGTGCCGGCGCATGTCGCGGACCGTCGCCGCGAGCTGCCGCAGCCCGGTGGCCGTGGCCGTCGTGGCCTTGGCCGCTGTGGCACGCCGGTCGCGCAGCCGCCGTAGCGGTACGAGCGTGAAGGCGCCCCACCACAGACCCGCCGAGGCCAGGCAGATACGGACCGCCGCCGTCTCGGACAGGCCGAAACTGTCGTGCGCGGAGTAGAGGACGAGGTTGACGACCAGGACGAGGGCACCTGCGGTGTAGCCGAAGGCCCAGCCGCGTGAGGAGACAGCGTCGCGTTCCTCGGGCGGAGCGATCTGCGGCAGATAGGAGTTGTAGAGCATCGTCGCCACGGACTGGGCCGCGTTCGCGACCACCAGCAGCACGCCGCCGAGCAGATAGCGGTCGCCGTCGAGGAAGAACATGCCCGTCGTCGCGGCGGCGCCCGTGTACGCGGCAGCCCCGAGCAGGGGCTTCTTACGGCCGGTGCGGTCGGCCGCGTTGCCCACCAGGGGCATCACCACGACGGCCACGATCACCGACAGGGACACCGAGTAGGCGAAGAAGGACCCCGCCCGGACCGGGATACCCAGCGGATGCACGAACCCGTCCGCGTCCGCCGCCGACTTCGCGACCGACGTCAGATAGGGGCCCAGGAACACCGTCAGCACGCTCGTCGAATAGACGGAGCACGCCCAGTCGTAGAAGTACCAGCCGCGCTGTTCGCGGCGCCGGTCCGCGGCCGCGTCGGCCACGCCCGCCCGCACCGTCTCGGTGCCCACCCCTGCCCTCGATTCCCGCCGATGGTGCCGTGCCAAGGCGCGGGACGGGCGCCGGATGCTCAGACCCAGATGCCGCGGTCCTCGAAGACCTTGCGCAACGTGTCGATGTGATCGGTCATGATGCCATCCACACCCAGTTCCAGGAGTCGGTGCATCCGCTCGGGTTCGTTGATCGTCCACACGTGGACCTGCAGCCCGCGCGCGTGGGCGGCGCGGACGAAGCGCGGGTCGACCACGGGGAGGCCCGACTGCGACTCCGGGACCTGCGCGGCGACCGCCGAGCGGCGCACCGCAGCGGGGAGGCCCCAGGAGCGCAGCCGAAGGTTGAGCACGCCGCGCGTGCCGAACGACGTGGCCAGGCGCGGCCCGGCCAGCCGCTGGGCGCGCAGGACGCGCGCCTCGGAGAAGGAGCCGACGCACACACGGTCGTAGGCATCCGTGCGCTCGATCAGGTCCAGCATCGGCCGCAGCGCGGGCTCCGCCTTGATGTCCACGTTCCAGCGCACCTCGGGGAACGTCTCAAGGAGCTCCTCGAAGAGGGGCACCGGCTCGCTGCCCGCCACGCGCGCGTGCCGTACGTCCTCCCACGGCAGGTCGGCGATCCGGCCCGCCCCGTCGGTGACCCGGTCCAGGGTCGAGTCGTGGAAGGCGACCAACTTGCCGTCCGCGGTCGCGTGCACGTCGGTCTCGATGTACCGGTAGCCGAGGTCGACGGCGCGCCGGAACTGCGCCACGGTGTTCTCCAGCCCGGCGGCGGCCCCGCCCCGGTGGGCGAAGGGGATGGGACCGGGATGGTCGAGGTACGGGTGGCGTATCAGCGTGGTCACGGACGAAGTATCGCTCTCCCGGGTGACCCGGTGGCAACGACCGTGCTGCGCTCCGATGCCGACGGGACGGCGAACATGCGCAGGAAGAGCTGTGCGAGCGGCCCGATCGACAGCGCGTACAGGAGGGTGCCGACGCCGACGCTGCCGCCGAGGGCGAAGCCGGTGACGACGACCGCGACCTCGATCGCCGTGCGCATCAGCCGGATCGAACGTCCGGTACGAAGGTGCAGTCCCGTCATCAGCCCGTCTCGCGGGCCGGGTCCGAAGCGCGCGGAGATGTAGAGGCCGGTCGCCACGCCGTTGAGCACGATGCCCGTCAGCAGGAGCGGAATCCGTACGGCCAGGGCGTGCGCTTCGGGGAGCATCGCGAGGGTGCCGTCCATGACGAGGCCGACGACGAAGACGTTGGAGACCGTGCCGAGACCGGGGCGCTGGCGCAGCGGGATCCACAGCAGCAGCACGGCGGCGCCGACGATGATGGAGACGACCCCGATGGTCAGCCCGGTGAGCTCCGCGAGGCCCTGGTGCAGCACGTTCCAGGGCTCCAGGCCCAGGCCCGCCTCGACGAGCAGTGCGGAGCTCGCGCCGTACAGCGCGAGCCCTGCGTACAACTGGATCAGCCGTCGCCCGAGACGGCCTTGATCGGACAAGAGATACCCCCCTGGTGGTCATGGTGGACTGACGCATGTCACTCTGTGGCTCGGGATGGAACGTCATCCATGGCCAATTCGGGGAAGGTGGACTGATCTGCATGGCGCAGTGGACCTCTGCGGTGGGTGCCGCGCAGCTCGCCCGGCTGCTCAACTCCCAGCAGGAGCGCCCGGCCGGCCCCGGCACGCGCCGCCCGCCCGCCTACCGCGCGCTTGCCGACGGCATCCGTCTGCTGGTCCTGGAGGGCCGTGTGCCCGTGGCCGCCCGGCTGCCCGCCGAACGCGAACTGGCCCTGTCCCTCTCGGTCAGCCGCACCACGGTCGCGACCGCTTACGAGGCGCTGCGCACCGAGGGCTTCCTGGAGTCCCGGCGCGGCGCGGGCAGCTGGACCGCGGTCCCGGCCGGCAACCCGCTGCCTGCCCGCGGCCTCGAACCGCTGCCCCCCGAGGCACTCGGCTCCATGATCGACCTCGGCTGCGCCGCCCTGCCCGCCCCCGAGCCCTGGCTCACCCGGGCCGTCCAGGGCGCCCTGGAGGAACTGCCGCCCTACGCCCACACCCACGGCGACTACCCGGCCGGCCTGCCCGCCCTGCGCTCGATGATCGCCGAGCGCTACACCGCGCGCGGCATCCCCACCATGCCCGAGCAGATCATGGTCACGACCGGTGCCATGGGTGCCATCGACGCCATCTGCCACCTCTTCGCGGGCCGGGGCGAGCGCGTGGCCGTGGAGTCGCCGTCGTACGCCAACATCCTCCAGCTGATGCGGGAGGCGGGCGCCCGGCTGGTTCCGGTCGCCATGGGGGAGGGGCTCTCCGGCTGGGACATGGACCGCTGGCGCCAGGTCCTGCGGGAGGCCGCGCCCCGCATGGCCTATGTCGTGGCCGACTTCCACAACCCCACCGGAGCGCTCGCCGACGAGGACCAGCGGCGCCGGCTGGTGGACGCGGCCCGCTCGGCGGGGACGGTGCTGGTCGCCGACGAGACGATGAGCGAACTGTGGCTTGAGGACGGCTTCGACGCCGCCGAGATGCCGCGCCCGGTGTGCGGCTTCGACCCGGCGGGCTCGACCGTGATCACGGTCGGCTCGGCGAGCAAGGCCTTCTGGGCCGGGATGCGGATCGGCTGGGTGCGGGCGGCCCCGGACGTGATCCGCAGCCTGGTCGCCGCGCGCGCCTATGCCGACCTGGGCACTCCCGTCCTGGAGCAGTTGGCTGTCAACTGGCTGTTCAGCACGGGCGGTTGGGAGCAGGCGGTGGCCCTGCGGCGTGCCCAGGCACGCGAGAACCGGGACGCCCTGGTGGCGGCTGTACGGCGTGAGCTGCCGGACTGGGAGTTCGAGGTCCCGCACGGCGGCCTCACGCTGTGGGTGCGCGCGGGCGGTCTGTCGGGCTCGCGTCTGGCCGAGGCCGGGGAACGGGTCGGCGTACGCGTCCCGTCCGGCCCGCGCTTCGGCGTGGACGGCGCCTTCGAGGGATATGTGCGGCTGCCGTTCACGGTGGGCGGAGCGGTGGCCGAGGAAGCGGCGGTACGCCTGGCGGCGGCGGCACGACTGGTGAAGACGGGAGCGACGGGGGCGACGGAGGCACCGCGAACGTTCGTGGCGTAGCCGTCCACCTGCCGCTTCGCTGCGCGGCCCCAGCCGCGGGCAGTCGTGCCTCACCCGCCCGGCACCACCACCGGGCCACCACCAGCCTTCGCTCACGGACTCTCCGCCACGACGGCCTCCGCCCGCACACCCCCGGCCTGCCCAGCCTCCGCCTCCACGAGCGTCGCCTCTTCAGCCACCGGCGCCGGCAGCAGTGCCAGCACCGCCTGCCGGTCGGCCTCGCTGGTCGCCTCGTCGTACGGATCCGGCGTGGCAGGCACCTGGAGCCGCAGCACGGGACCGCCGCCCAGCCGGGCATACCCCCGCCCCGGCGGCACCTGAGCCACCGGCGTCGTGTGCGGCGGAGCGCCCAGCACCGTCGCCACCTGCTCCGGCGACGCGGGCCCGAGCACGACACGCGCGCGCGTGTGCTGCCGTACCGCTTCGCTCAGCGCGTCCGCGTTGTCGAACTGCTCGGCCACGACCACGGTCACATTGGCCGCCCGCCCGTGCCGCAGAGGCACCTGGAGCAGCGTCTGCGGATCCTCGCGGCCGTCCGCGGCGGCGAGGTGGGCGAAGACGCTCGGGCGGTCCAGGAGGATCCACAGCGGACGCTTGGTGTCCTCCGGCGGGGGCTGCCCCTCCTGCCGGGCCCGGTTGGCCGCGATGAGCCGCCGCTCGGTCTCGTGCGCGGCCCACTCCAGGCTGGCCAGCGCCCCGGTGAGCCCGCACTCGACTGCCAGAACGCCGCTGCGGCCGGTCAGACAGGCGTACTCGCCGGTGCTGCCGCCCTCGACGATGAGCACGTCGCCGTGCTGGAGCGCTTGGAGCGCGATGGAGCGCAGCAGCGTCGAGGTGCCGCTGCCGGGCTGGCCGAGGGCCAGCAGATGCGGTTCGGTGGAGCGGACACCGGTGCGCCAGACGACCGGCGGGACGTCGCGCTGCTCGTCGCCGTAGTCGAGCGGGAGCGTGCGCTGCACCTCGGTCGGGTCGGTGAAGCCCAGGACGGTCTCGCCCGGCGCGGTGACGAAGCGCTGGGCGGCGATGTCGTTGGCCAGCGGGGCGAGGACGGTGACCGTGAGCAGGTTGCCCTCCTCGTCCCAGACGAAGTGGTACTCGCGGCCCCGGCCGGACTTCGCGGTGAGCAGGTGCTCGATCCGTGCGCGGGCCTCGGCCTCGCCGTCCGTGAAATAGGCCGGGTAGCGGATGACGAGATGGCCGATGCGGCCCGCCTCGTCGAACTCATGCGTGGTGAAGGCCTTGTCCCACTCCCCGCCGTGGGCGTAGAGCGGTGCCGGGTCCTCGGGGGTCGAGAAGTACGGGACGAGGGCCTCGTACAGGGACTGGAGCCGTTCCGCCTGCGACTTGCTCGGGCCGTCCTGCTCAGGCGGGGTGCGGTCCCGGCCGTGCCAGGCCGCCGCCGCCATGAGGGAGACGCCGGCGAGCAGCGGTCCGTACGGCACGAGCGCCACGACCAGGACCAGCGAGGCCACCAGGAACAGCAGTGGCCCGCGCTTGTCCTTGGGTGTCTCCGCCCACTTGCGCCGCCCGGCCGAGGCCAGCCGGCGCAGTCCGCGCATCACGGTGATCAGGGGGTGGAGGACGTCCCTGGCGCTGTCGGCCGTCGTCCGGACCAGCTCCCGGCTCCTGGCGAGCTGAGCGCTGCCGTTGCTCAGAATGCGGGGGAGAGGGCGCCGGGCCACTGCTGTCTCCTGACGGTACGTACGGGCGGGAACGGCGGCGTCAGAACTTGATGCCGCCGAGCAGGCTCGCCAGGCTCTCGCCGCCCGCCTGGATGCTGGGGGCGATGGCCGTGCTGGCGAGGTAGAAGCCGAACAGGGACGAGGTCACGGCGTGCGACGCCTTGAGCCCGTCCTTGCGGAAGAAGAGAAAGACGACGATGCCGAGCAGGACGACGCCTGACATGGAGAGGTTCATTTGCGATCTCCTGGTGTCGAGAGGGGACACTCACCATGAGTACTTCCAGCATCACAGCATGTATCCATACGATAAAAGGTGCAACTGAGTGAATTTCGTCTGATTTCCCCCAGGCGGTGGAGGGGGCTTGGCCCGGCCGAGTACCGGTCCACGCGCAAGACGGGCGGGATTCCCGCGTTCGATGGGTCCGCGATGATCTTTACCTCGGGTACAACGGGTCATGTGCCGCGGCAGCCAGTACGCTGGCGATTCACCCGTACGGGCGCGGCCCGGTCGCTGCCGTACGCTCTGTCAGTCCCCGAATAGGGCCCCGGAAGTCGCAGGAGAGGTGGTCCGGCCGATGAGTGAAGACCCCGACCCCGAGGTCGTGGAGCTGGCGACCAAGATCTTCGATCTGGCCCGGCAGGGGCGGACCGAGGCGCTCGTCGCGTACGTCGACGCGGGCGTGCCGGCGAACCTCACCAACGACCGCGGTGACTCCCTGGTGATGCTCGCCGCCTACCACGGCCACGCCGACGCCGTACGCGCACTGCTCGCCCGCGGCGCCGAGGCGGACCGGGTCAACGACCGGGGCCAGACCCCGCTCGCCGGAGCCGTCTTCAAGGGTGAGCAGGAAGTGATCAAGGCCCTCATCGAAGGCGGCGCCGACCCCGCCGCGGGAACTCCGTCCGCGGTCGACACCGCCCGGATGTTCGGTAAGACGGAACTCCTGGAATTGTTCGGCGCGCATTGATCCGAACGTCCTGACCAGGTACGACACGGAAAACGGGGGAGGCGGTAAAAGGCCGCCGGAAATCCGGTCGCGGTAGGCGAAAGCCGCGGGTCATCATGACGTCGTGATTCACGGACGCGATGGCTGGGCAGGTGCTGCCGCACCGCGCGGGCCGTGATCCGGCCCGCATGGGCCACTTACGAGAGGCAGAGGAAGATGGTCTACAGCAAGCAAGAGACGGCGGGCGCCCCGACGTTGTGTCACGCGGCCAGGTAGTGCGTGTCCCCCGGTTGCGTCGACGCTTGATGTGAGGCTGTTTCCCATGTTCGATCCGGTCATAGCGCCCAGCGGTACGTTGCTCGGCCTGCTCCAGCGGGGCCGCGGCGACGGCACACTGCACGCGCTCACCGCCCCGCGCGCCGAAGCGCTCGCGGCACTGAACCACTGTGTACTGCGCGATCCCCGCCACGACTGGCAGGTCGAGAACCGCTCCCTCTACTACGCCCGTCTCTACCTCGACCTGAACGGCGAACTCGACGCCATCGAGGCCCACCTCTTCGACCCCGAGGACGTCCTCGACAGCGAGGAGTCGCGCACCGGCCTGGCCCTCGCCGTCCTCGGGCACCTCGCCTCGTACGGCAGGCGCGACGCGCTCGCGCTGCTGCGCCGGTACGCCGCCCACGGCGCCAACTGGGCCTGGGCCCTGGACGAACTCGCCCTCAGGGACGACGACGCGGGCCTGCGTGCCCTGGCTGTACCCGTCCTGGCCCGGTTCCCCGCCGATGCGCAGGGCGAGGCGGAGCTGTCCGTCGCCGTGCGCGACGCTTTCGAGCCACGGCCCTGGCGGCTGTGGGCGGAGGATCCGCGCGAAGCGATCGCCGCACGCGTGCGTACCGCCCGGGAAGCCGGCTGTTTCGACCGCTGGCAGCGCCAGATGCGACCCACCGGACCCCGGCCCGGATGGAGCGTGCAAGCCGTCTTCGACTGGGCCCAGCAGGGCATCGAACGAGGCGCGGCCCGCCATGTCCCGGCCGCCCGCTGCCTCGTCGCCGTCGCCGGCCCCGAGGACCGGCCGGAGATCCTCCGGGCCGCCGGGGCCGGCACCGAGGGAGCCCGGTGCACGGCCCTGCGCTACCTCGCCGACAGCAACGATCCTGACGCCCTTGGGCTGATCGAGGCCGCCGTGTCCGACGGCGAGACGGCCGTGGCCGAAGCCGCCGTCGACGCCTTCGAACGGATGCGCAGCGTCGTCGCCGTCGACCGGGCGCGGCGCTGGGCCCGCCGGCCCGACGCCCTCGGCGCCGCCGCCGGCCGCATGCTCGCCTGCCGCGGCGGAACCCGCGACCGCGACCTCGTCCTCGGCGCCCTCCGCGAGGCCGTACGGGGCGAGGGACCCGACGCGCCGACCCTGTGGACGCTCGTCGACGGCGCCGGCCGCCTCGGCATCATCTGCGCGGCACCGATTCTGCGCCATGTGTACCGCGAGACGGCCTCGTCCCATCTCCGCGGCCGCGCCGCCCGCGCCCTGGCCGCAACCGACCCCTCGTTCGGCGCCGGCTTCGCTGTCGAATGCCTGTGGGACTGCGAGGAAACCACCCGCGAACTCGCCGCCCGGCACGCCGAGACCGGTGACGCCCGGGTCGTGGAGCGCCTGCGTCGGCTGGCCGCCGATCCGGCTGAGGAGGCCGAGGTCCAGACGGCCGTACGCAGCCGGATCGCCCCTGACGGGCCGATCACATGAACACGGAGTGACTCGTGGGTCAGGAGGGCATGGACGCGGTCTGACCTGCTTGGGTGGAGAGCGTAACGCTCACGGATCGTTCCCCGTCCGGAAAGATCCACGTTGACGCGGCCACGTCCAGCGCGGCGAAAACACGGGTATGCGTGTCGTCATCGTGACCGAATCCTTTCCCCCCGATGTGAACGGCGTGGCCCACTGCGCGCTCCAGACCGCCCGACACCTCGTCGATCGCGGTCACGCTCCCATCGTCGTCGCCCCGGCTCCCGCCCCGGGCAACAAGCCGGACGCGTCCGCGCCCTGCCCCGTCGTCCATGTCCCCTCCCTTCCGCTCCCGGGCTACCCCCAGGTCCGCGTCGCCCTCCCCAGCCGACGCCTCGCCGCGGCCCTCGTCGACCACCGCGCCGACATGGTCCACCTGGCCAGCCCCTTCATCCTCGGCGTCCGCGGCATGGCGGCCGCCGCCCGGCTCGGCATCCCCGCCGTGGCCGTCTACCAGACCGACCTCGCCGGTTACGCCCGCACCTACGTGGGCGCAGGCGAGGCGGCGGCGTGGCGGCGCATACGCTCCGTCCACTCCGCCGCCGACCGCACTCTCGCCCCCTCCAGCGCCGCCCAGAACGACCTGGAGGCGCACGGCGTGCCCCGGGTCAGGCTGTGGCCGCGCGGCGTGGACACCGTGCGCTTCCGCCCCGACCTGCGTGACGAGGCGCTGCGCGGGGAACTCGCCCCCAATGGAGAGGTGATCGTCGGCTACGTCGGACGCCTCGCCCCGGAGAAGCAGGTCGAACTCCTCGCCGAGGCCTGCGGCCTGGACGGCGTGCGGGTCGTGGTGGTGGGCGACGGGCCCAGCCAGGCCCATCTGACCGAGGCACTGCCGGGCGCCGTCTTCCTGGGCCGCCGTACCGGCGACGACCTCGCCCGGATCTTCGCCTCGTTCGACGTCTTCGCCCACACCGGCCCCTTCGAGACGTTCTGCCAGACCGTGCAGGAGGCCATGGCGAGCGGCGTGCCCGTCGTCGCCCCCGCCGCCGGCGGCCCGCTCGACCTGGTCGATCACGGGCGCACCGGGCTGCTCGTGCCGCCGCGCGACGCGAACGCCGTACGCGACGCGGTGCAGGCTCTGGCCGCCGACGCCGGGATGCGGGCCGAGTACGGCGCCGCCGCCCGGGCGACCGTCGAGGGCCGGACCTGGGCCGCGGTCGGCGACCAGCTGATCGCCCACTACAAGGACGTGCTCGCCGCGCGGCGGACGGTGGTGGCGGCATGACCAGTGCTCCCACGCCGTCCCTGCGGATCGTCCGGCTCGCCAACTTCGTCGCCCCCACGTCCGGCGGCCTGCGCACCGCGCTGCGCGAGCTGGGCATGGGATTCAAGGCGGCGGGCCACGATCCGGTGCTGATCGTGCCGGGCGAGCGGTACAGCGACGAGGACACCGAGCAGGGCCGGGTCATCACCCTGCCCGGCCCGCTGCTGCCCGGCACCGGCGGCTACCGCGTCCTGGCCGACAAGCGCCGGGTCGCCGCCCTCCTGGAGGAACTGGCCCCGGACCGCCTCGAGGTGTCCGACCGTACGACGCTGCGGTGGACCGGTCGGTGGGCCCGGCGGGCCCGCGTCCCCGCCGTGATGGTCTCCCACGAGACCGCCGACGGCGTACTGCGCACCTGGGGCCTGTCGGAAAACCTCTCCCGGCGCGCCGCCGACGCCCTCAACACCCGTACGGCGCACACCTACTCGCGCGTGGTGTGCACCACGGAGTTCGCCGAGCGCGAGTTCATCCGCATCGGTGCCCGCAATGTCGTCCGGGCCCCGCTGGGCGTCGATCTGACGACCCGGCACCCGTCGCTGCGCGACCCCGGGGCGCGAGCCCTGCACGCGCGCGAGGACGAGGCGCTGCTGGTGATGTGCTCCCGGCTGTCCGTGGAGAAGCGGCCCAGTACGGCGCTCGACGCACTGGAGGCGCTGGTGCGGCGCGGGCGGCGGGTGGTACTCGTCGTGGCCGGTGACGGACCGCTGCGGGCACGCCTGGAACAGCGGGCACGTGAACGCGGGCTGCCGGTGACCTTCCTCGGGCACGTCGGCGACCGGACGCTGCTCGGCGCGCTCCAGGCATCCGCCGACGTGGCCCTGGCACCCGGGCCCGCCGAGACGTTCGGGCTCGCCGCGCTCGAGGCCATGGCGTGCGGGACACCCGTGGTGGCCAGCGCTTCGTCCGCGCTGCCGGAGGTGATCGGCTCGGCCGGGGCCACGGCCGCCGACCGCGGCGAGGCGTTCGCGGATGCCGTGGAGATGCTCCTGGAACGCTCGGAGAACGAGCGTCGCGAAGCGGCACGCGCGCGTGCGGAGTGCTTCGGGTGGGGAGCTGCGGTGGAGGCGTTCCTCGAGGCGCACGATGCGACGGCGCCGGCCGGCCGCAGTGAGGGCGACGCGGGGACGGCACCGTCGCGCCGGGTCCCGGACGACGACACGACGGCACAGGCACGCCGTACGGACGGCGATGCGTCGCTGCCGTCCCGTTCCGACGCGCGCGACGTGTCGGCACCCCCCTGCCCCGACGTGGACGATGCGTCGCTGCCGTCCGGTCGTGTCGACGGCGATGTGTCACTACCGTCCCGTCCCGACGCCCACGACGCGTCGGTCCCGTCCCGTCGTGTCGTGCCGGAGGGTGTGGCATGAGATCCGTCCGGTTCGTGGCGCTCGGTGACTCGCTGACCGAGGGAGTGGGAGATCCTGTCGACAACGGATGGCGCGGCTGGGCCGAGCTGCTGTCCGGCGGGCTCTCCGGCGAGGTGGAATTCACCAACCTCGCGGTCAGCGGGGCGCAGACGCGGGACGTCCTGGAGACACAGACCCCGGCGGCTCTCGAGCTGAAGCCGGACGTCGTCTCCGTCGTCATCGGCGTCAACGACACCTTGCGCTGCACCTTCGACATCCACGCGGTGGCCGCCCGGCTCGACAAGGTCTACGCGGCCTTCACCCGGCAGGGAGCCGTCGTGCTCACCGCGTGCCTGCCCGACCCCGGCTCGATGTTGGGGCTCCCGGGCGCCCTGGCCCGCCCGCTGGCCCGTCGGCAACGCGCGGTCAACACGGTGGTGCACGCGCTGTCCGAGCGGTACGGGGTGGTCCATCTGCACGCCGCCGAGGCCGAGTGGATCACCGACCGCGCGATGTGGAGCTCGGACCGGCTGCACCCGGGCGAGCGCGGTCACCGGCAACTCGCCCTGCGCTTCCATGCGTTGCTCGCGAAAGTGGGCGCTGCGACGGGACCTGTGCCCTCGCCCGAGCCGGAGTTCCCCGCTCCCACCAAGTCGGCGAGCCTGTGGTGGCTGGCCACCGCCGGCACCGCCTGGGTGATCCGGCGCTGCTCCGACCTGCTGCCGCAGCTCCTCAAGCTGGCCTGGGACGAGACGCGGCACCGCGCGCGGGGCACGAGCGCCCGCCTCGACCTCAGGACGGCGCACGCGGTCTCCGCGGCGCTGGCCGCCGTCTCGGTGACGGAACGCGCCGTTTCGGTGGGGGAACAGCCGGACGCGGCGTGAAGGCTCAGCGTCGGCGTACGGCCAGGAAGCGGACCGGGGTGGCCGGTACCGCCTGCGCTGCGGCCGGGAGGTCGGCGGCGCGGACCACCGCGACCACCGGGTAGCCCCCGGTGGTCGGGTGGTCGGCCGGGAAGACCACGGGGCGTCCGTCCGGCGGGACCTGGACGGCGCCCAGGACCATGCCCTCACTGGGGAGTTCGCCGGGACGGGCCCGCTCCAGGGCGGGCCCCTCCGCGCGCAGCCCGATGCGGTTGCTCCCGGAGGACACGCGATACGCACGGGACGTGAACTCCCGTACGGTCCCGGGCGTGAACCAGTCGTCACGCGGGCCGAGCGTCATGCGCAGTACGAGCTCGGCCGGCGGGAGGTGTACCGGCGACGGATCGGGGAGGACGATACGAGACTCGGCTGATAAGGGCGCCCCGCAGGGGCGCCCGTAGGGGCGTGGGGAACTGCGCGACCGGCCACGGACGGCGAGCAGCCGCACGACAACCTGCAGTGGACCGGCCCTCCCGGCGGAGCCGATCCGCGCCGTTTGGGCCGTTGTCATACCGAGGACCTAGTCTGTGCCCCGTGACTTCGCCTGCATCGACGGACAGCGTTCCGCCCCAGCTCAGCGCGGGGCCGCGCCCCGCTCCGGGCCCGGCCGCCGACGAGGGGCTGGCGCGGCGGCTGCGCGCGCTCGCCTGCACGGCGCCGCTGCACGACCTGGACGCGCGCAAGGCGAACCTGGCGGGCGAGTACTCGGTGTACGGCATGGCGGAGGTGGCCCTGGCCGCCATCGACCTCGTCACGCTCAACATGGACTTCGACACGGGCGCCGACCACGACCAGATAGTGGCCCGGCTCATCCCGCGCATCGCCGCCCAGGCCCCGCGCCGCCCCGCCGCCGAGCACGAGCGCGTGGCCCGCTGGGTCCTGGAGAACCTGATCAACGTCGGCAGCGTCGACCGCGGCTTCCGCGCCGTGTACGGCACGTTCGCGCCGGACGGCACCTATGTCCGCCGTGACTACGACTTCAAGCTGATCGAGGAGGTCCCCGGCCCCGGCGGCACCGTCTACCTCCGGACGACCGACGAGGCGGTCAACGTCCTGGTCGGCGCCCTCGACACGGACGTCACCAGCGCCCAGATCGCCGCCGAGGTCAAGCTCGAGGTGCTCATCAACCGAGGCCGGCTCGCCGACGCCCAGCTCGCCGCGGAGCAGGCCCGCTACCGCACGGTCCAGTACGCGGAGACGCTGCGCCGCGCCCTGGACGCCACCCGGCGCAACGTCCGGGCCGTCGACTGGCTCAACACCGTGCCCGACATGATCGCCGAGGCCCTCGACCACGTCGCTGACCGGTACCGCCACGAGAACGCGATCCTCACCAACATCCGCAGGGCACGCGACGAGACCGAGGACGCCGACCACAAGCGCCGCGCCGCCGAACTGGTCGACATAGTCAAGGACTGCATCCGCCGCCACACCCAGCTCCAGTCCCGACTCCTGGAAGCCGGGCCGCTGTTCCGCGCCGAGCAGGACCGGCAGGCCTTCGCCACGCCCCTGACCACATCGGGGATCGACCTGTACGGGCACCTGGTGGCGCCCGTCCTTCCGCTGCCCCTGGAGCAGGCGCTCCACGTCACGGACGCCTTCTTCGCGCGCGGGACGGGGCTTCGCACCCCGGTGTCGGTGCGCGTCGCCGATCTTGTCGACATACTGCTGACGCCTCCCGCCGAGCGTGAACACCTCGGGGCGGAGATGCCGGAGCCCGACCTCGTCGCCACACCGGACGACAGCCGGTTCAGCGAGGAGCAACTGGCGGCTGCGCTGGAGCTGCTGGACCTGCCGGCGGACGCGCCACGCCGGCTGTCGGGGCTGCTGTCCGAGGCGCGGCGCTCGGACCCCGAACTGCCGTATCTGATCGCGCTGTTGGCCGTACATGCCGCCAGCCCGCCCGTCGGCACGGCCTATCGCCAGGGCGAGCAGAAGCTGCTGTTCGCCGTGGACGACGGGACCGAGCTGGACGACCCCGAGTTCGGCGGCGCCGACCTCATCGTCGGCACGGCGTTGCTGGACGCGGCGGGGATGGTGGCGGACCGGACGGAAGCAGCATGACCGAGCAAGTGTGTGACAAGGAGCCCCAGCCGTGACCGAGCACGTCGAGTGGAGTGAGCCGGAGGCCCCCGCACCGTCGGCGACTGCCGCCGTCACCCCCGCCGACGCCGCCGACGCCGCGCGGCTCGTCGCCTTCGGACTCCAGCCCAAACTTCAGCCCGCGCGCGACCAGGAGTACACGGAGCTGCTCCGCCGATACCGCGAGGACCCGCCGTTCGCGCGCCTCGCCGACGCCGTCGCGGCCGGGCTCGGGCTCGTCGTCCTCGAGGTGTCCCCGCGCGCGGGGATGGCCGTCACAGCCGCCGAGGACTCGGTGTTCGCCGTGCGCATGGGCGACTACGCGCGCCGTACGTCCGCCGACGGAGGCGACCGGTTCCTGCACGGGCTGGCCCATCTCGCCGTCGCCGCGCTGGCCTTCCCGCGCCCCGAGGACCTGGCCGACGACGGCTACATCGGCCGAGTCACCGTCAACGGCGTCGACGCCTTCGTACGGCAGGCCTGCCGACGCCTGGAGGAGCGGGCCGAGCAGCAGGGCGAGAACACCGACCCGGCCACCGACGCGCCCGGCCTGGAGGCCGCCTGGCGGATCTGGGCGAGACGCAGCGCGACCGGCGCCACCAAGGACGCGCGCAGACTCGCCGGTTCGACGACCGGCATCGTCGGCAAGGCCGTCGCGTTCCTTACCGACTCCGGGTTCCTGCAGCGAACGGGCGACGACAACGGCGGCACGTACCGCACGACGGCCCGCTACCAGCTGCAGGTCCGCGACCTGGCCGGCAGCGCCGCCCTGGCCGAACTCCTCGAGCTGGGCGTCGTCCCGGTCACCGACGGCACCGCCGGCCTGCTGCCCGCCGAGGACACCGAGGACCTGGATCTGGTGGCCGACGCCGGGCTGCCCTTCCACTCCTGACCCCCCCTGAACCGACACAGACTTACGACGAGAGTCCGCCATGTACGAGCTGTCCCGGGTCCGCCTCTACTCCATCGGTCCCGCCGGTGCGCGCTATGCCGACACCGTGCTTGACCTGCGGGGCGTGGGCGAGCCGGTACCCGAACCCGCTCCCACACAGGCGGAGTTCTTCGAGGAGGAGCCCGTCGGCCCACCGCGCCGGCCCGCGCCCGCGGGCGTTCTGTTCCTGGAGAACGGCGGCGGCAAGTCCGTCCTGCTCAAGCTGATCTTCTCGGTGATGCTCCCGGGCCACCGCAACACCCTCGGCGGCGCCAGCTCCGGGGTGCTGCGCAAATTCCTGCTCGCCGACGACTGCGGACACGTGGCCCTGGAGTGGCAGCACACGCTGACCGGCGAGTGCGTCGTGGTCGGCAAGGTCAGCGAGTGGCGAGGCCGTCAGGTCTCCAACGACCCGCGCAAGTTCGCCGAGGCCTGGTACTCCTTCCGGCCCGGCCCGGGCCTCAGCCTGGACAGCCTCCCCGTCGCCGAGTCCACCGCCGTACGCCCGCCCGTCGAGGGCCAGTCGGGCGCCCAGGGGCGCCGCCGCACCATGAAGGGCTTCCGGGACGCCTTCACGGAGGCGGGTAAGGCGTACCCGCACCTCGAAGTGCACTGGGAGGAGATCCACGACCGCTGGACCGAGCACCTCGGCGACCTCGGCCTCGACCCCGAACTCTTTCGCTACCAGCGGGAGATGAACGCCGACGAGGGCGAGGCGGCCGGGCTCTTCGCCGTCAAGAAGGACTCCGACTTCACCGACCTGCTGCTGCGCGCGGTCACCGACACCCGGGACACCGACGGCCTCGCCGACCTGGTCGGCGGCTTCGGCAACAAGCTGGGCCGACGCTCCGAGCTGATCGCCGAGCGGGACTTCACCGCGGGGTCGGTCGACCTGCTCGGGCGGATCGTGGAGGCCGCCGAGGCACGCTCACGCGCGCGTGACATCCACGCGGGCGCCGAGCGCCGTACTCGCACATTGGCCCGGCGGCTGTCCGCGCGGGGCGTGCGGGAGCGGGTACGGGCCGGTGACCTCGCCCAGCGGGTCACGGCCGCCGCGTACGCCGTCACACATTCCGAGGGCGCACGCGAGCGCAGTGCGCTGATCGCCGCCGAACTCGCCTACCGGCACGCCTCGCTGGCGCTCGCCGCCAGTGAGAAGTCTGCCGCCGCGCAGAAACGCGAGCTGGCCGACGCGCGCACTCTGCACTCCGCCTGGCAGGCCGCCGAGGCCGTGCTGCGGCACCGCGCCGCCGCCGACCGCGTCGCGCGCGTGGCCGCCGCGATCCAGGAGGCCGAACGGGACGCCGCCCCCGCCCTCGCCGCCCGGGCCAAGGCCGCCGTCGATCTCGTACGGGCCCTGCACGCGGCCGCCGAGAACGCCGAAGCTCTCGCCAACGAGGGTGAGGAGCGCTCGGCCGCGCTCCTGGAGCTGAGCGAGTCCGCGCACCGGGACTCGACCGGCGCCGCCACCGAGGCGCAGCGTGCCCGCAGCGAGATCGGGCACCTGCGCCAGCGACTGAGCGAGGTCGAGCAGGAGACCGCCGAGGCCGTGCGCGCGGGCTGGCTCGACGACAGCGCGCCCGACGCCGACCCGGCGCGGGCAGCCCTCGCGGCCAGCGACGCCGAGAAGACGGCGGTCGCCGTCTGGGACACGGCCCGCGAGGCCGCCCGCAGGGCGACGGAACACGCGCGCGAGGCGGCCTCCGCCGAGTCCCGCGCGGAGTTGACGGCGGCCCGCGCGGCGGACGCGGCCACGGCCACCGAGCGGACCCACACGGCCGAACGCCGCCTCGCCGAGGCACTGGCGGCGGAGGAACGACTGGCGGAGCTGCTGAGCCTGCCGGGCGCTTCCGGCGTGGTGCGGGCCGGGGTGCCGGGCCCCCGCGCGGGGGCCGACGGCTCGACCGGTGGTCGGGACACCGCGGGGGCCGAAGACCGGGGCGCTGCGGCCGGTGCGCGTCCCAGGACCGAAGCGGCGGCAACACACGGCCGGACGGCAATGACCGAGGGCAGGTCCGGGCAAGAGTCCGCCCCGGCCGCCGGCGGTCGCCCCGTCGCCGACGGCCCGCTGACCCCCGAGGACCTCGACCGCTTCGCCGACGAACTGCGCGAACTCCTCGACGAGTCCGTCTCGTCCGCCGAACGGCAGCTCTTCGAACTGCGCACCGCCGCCGCCGACGACGCCCGCATCCTCGGGGCGCTCGGTGACGGCGGGCTGCTGCCGCCCGGCCCCGACGTGCTGGCCACCGTCGAGTTCCTCGGCGAGCACGGCATCCCGGCGTTGCCCGGCTGGCGTTACCTGGCGCAGGCCGTCGACCCGGCCGACCACGCGCGCGTGCTCGCCGCTCGCCCGGAGCTGGTCGACGGCGTGATCATCACCGACCCGGGCACACACGCACGTGCCCGCGAGGCGCTCGGCGACGCGGCCCTGCTGCCCCGGTCGGCCGTGGCCGTCGGCACGGCCGCCGCACTGCTCGCGCCGACCCCGGCCGCCGCCGGCGGCTTCGCCGATGTGTTCCTCGTCCCGCCGAACCCGGCCATGCACGACGAGCACGCCGCCGACGAGGAGCGGCAGGCGCTGCGCGCGCGGGCGACCGAACGGGACGAGGAGATCCGCACGCTGGCCGCGCGGCTCGGCAAGGACCGCGAGCTGGCGGCCCGGCTCGCCTCGTGGCGCACCGGCTGCCCGGCGGGACGGCTCGGCGAGCTCGCCGAGGCCGCCCGGGACGCGCGCGTGTTCGCCGAGGAGTCCGAGGCGGAGCTGGCAGAGGCGCGGACCGTGCGGGCCGAGGCCGACGAGGTCGCCGCCGAGGCCACGCAGGTACGCGACGAGCGACAGGAGGCCGCGCAGAAGGCCCGCCGTGCCGCCGACGCCCTCGCCGGGCTCGCCTTCCGGCTGCGCGAGCGCTCCGGCTGGCAGGTCAAGCTGCGCGAACTCGCCGACGACGCCACCGAGTCGGAGGCCCGCGCCCAGGCCTGCCTGGAGCGTGCCCGCGCCGCCGACCAGGACCGCCGCGCCGCGCAGCGCGCCGCCGACGACGCGCGCCGCACCGCCCGCGCGCTGCGTGCCGAGCGCTCCGAGATCGCGGGCGCGCCCGACGACGTACCGAAGGACGGCACGGACACGCCCAAGGCGGCCCTGCCCGCCCTCCGCGAGGCCTACCGGGCCGCCTCCCAGCTGTACGAGAAGGTCGGCGTCGGGGCCGACCTGCGCGCCGAGCAGGCACGCGCGGAGAGCGACGAGAGCGCGGCCCGCGCCGACCTCGACCGGCTCAGCAACAAGGTCCGCACGCGCGCGGAGCAGCTTCTCGAGTCGCCCGAGGGCTCGGACGGCCCCTCCCGGCAGGCCGCCGCCGCACGCGCGGAGGAGCTGGTCCAGCTCCTGGAGACCCGCATGTCCACCGCGAGCGAGCAGCTCGGGCGGCTGCGCGGCGAGGCCGAGCGGCACGCGCCCGAGGACGGCGAGGCGCACACCGAGCTGCCCGAGGAACTGCTCCCGCGCGACGCCGAGCACGCCCAGGCGCTGCTGCGCACCGCGACCGCCGAACTCGCCTCACGCACCGAGGAGTTGACCCAAGCTCGCGAGGCGCACGCCGAGCTGCTGGAGGCCCACCGCGAGGCCGAGGACGCGGCTGGCGGCTTCGACGAGATCGCCGCCATGCTCCGCGACCTGCTGCGCGAGCACACCCCGGACGAGGAACTGGAGGAACCGGAGCCGTATCCCGGCAGCCTGGAGGAGGCCCGCCGGTCCGCCGCCGAGGCCCGCCGCTCGCTGCGCGGCTGCGCCGCCGACCTGTCCGCCGCCGAGGCCGCCGTGCGCGAGGCGAGCGACGTACTCGTCCGGCACGCCAACTCCACGCGCTACGAACAGGTACGCACCCCGGCACGGCAGCAGATCCGCGAGCTGCCCGCCTCCGCGCTGCCCGAGCACGCCCAGAAGTGGGCCGACGCCTTCGCACCCCGACTCCGGGTGCTGACGGACGAGTTGGCGCAGCTGGAGCGCAACCGGGACTCGATCGTGGACCGGCTGCGCGGGCTCGTGGAGTCGGCCCTGGCCACACTGCGGTCAGCGCAGCGGCTGTCCCGGCTGCCGGAGGGGCTCGGCGAGTGGTCCGGGCAGGAGTTCCTGCGCATCCGCTTCGACGAGCCCGACCAGGCCGCACTCACCGAACGGCTCGGCGAGGTCATCGACGACGCGACCCGCGCCGCAGTGAAGAAGAACTCCGACCTGCGGCGCGACGGCATGTCCCTGCTGCTGCGGGGAGTTGCGGCAGCGCTTCAGCCGAAGGGTGTCGCCGTCGAGATCCTCAAGCCGGATGCCGTACTGCGCGCCGAGCGCGTGCCCGTCGGGCAGATGGGCGATGTGTTCTCCGGCGGCCAGCTGCTCACCGCGGCCATCGCGTTGTACTGCACGATGGCCGCCCTGCGCTCCAACGACCGGGGCCGTGACAAGCACCGGCACGCGGGCACGCTGTTCCTCGACAACCCGATCGGCCGCGCCAACGCGACGTATCTGCTGGAACTCCAGCGGGCCGTGTCGGATGCGCTGGGCGTGCAGCTCCTCTACACGACCGGTCTGTTCGACACGACCGCGCTGGCCGAGTTCCCGTTGGTCATCCGGCTGCGCAACGACGCGGACCTCAGGGCGGGGCTGAAGTACATCAGCGTGGAGGAACATCTCCGGCCGGGGTTGCCTCAGCAGCCCCAGTCCGGAGAAGTGGTACACAGCGAGATCACGGCAACACGGATGTTCAAGAAGCCTGCGCCGTCAACCAGTTGATCAAGAGGTTGATCGACTCATTGATCAGTTGTCCTCCTTGATCAAGTCGGCACACTTCTCGCCTATCACCATGGTCGTGATGCATGGATTGACGGAGATCAAGTCAGGCATTACCGACCCGTCGGCCACCCGCAGCCCCACGACCCCCTTGACCCGCAGTCGCGCGTCGAGCGGGGCCGAGGGGTCGTCGTCCGCGCCCATCTTCACGGTGCAGGACGGCTTCCTAGCCTGGTACGAACGCGACGGCCGTACGGTCGCTGTACTGTCCGTCGACCGCCGCCGCCTCTTCACGCGGGCCCGACGTGAACTCGCTCGCGAGGAAAGTCAGCTGGGGAGCTGGACGGAGAGCCCGGTGGAGCCGGCCGCACTCTGACCGGGGTGCCCCTCAGGAGTGCGACAGCTGCCCGGTGCCGCCCCGCCGGCGTATCCGCTCCCGCTCCCGCTCGGCGACCTTGGCCTGCCGCCGGGCGGCCCGGCGCTCACGGCGCAGCGACCGCGCCGTACTGCTCGGTACCGACACCACGCCATTGCGCTGGTTCCACACCTGGCGGGTCACCCAGACGTCCAGCGCGGCCCACGTGGCCACCACCGTGCTGGCCACACTGCTGAGCACCATCGGGAACGCCAGCCACGACCCGGCCAGCGTGCACAGGAAAGCGACCATGGCCTGAATCAGGGTCACGGAGATGATGAGGACCGCCCGCACCGCCGCCGTTCGCACGGGATCGGGCATCCTGCGCCGCCGTGCCGGCTCCTCGATCCACAACGGCCGGTACTGCGGCTGCCGAGAAGACCCTGTGACGACTTCCGGACCGCGTCCCTGCGCCGGAATGTGGTGATCCGGCGCCTGAGCGCTTCGCCCCGTCTTCAGGCGCCCCGTACCGCCGTCCTCCGCTGTGTCGCGCCGCTCCGTCGTGCCCATCAACGTGTCACTCCCCACCGCCAGCAGACCCCTCGCCTCGGTGTCCGAAGACACCGGCTCCCCAGTGGCTGCCCGGCTTGCGCTGTTTTACGCCGCCGAGATGCGAGATGCGGCTCCTGTGGCCGATTTCGCCCCCACTTCCCGTAGAGAAGGACGAACGAAGCGTCACGAAGATTCCCAACCGCCGAAAATTTCCGGCCAACCGGTCCACACGCCAATCCTGCCCACTCCGGCCACAGTTGCCGGAATCGGGGTGGTAATCTCCCGCAATGCCCGTACAACTCGGCATGTCTCGCCGCCGTTACGGAAGTTCTGCCTCCGGACAGGTCTTCGAGTTGACCGTGATGCGGTAGTAGGCTCGCGCCGTTTGTTGACGCACATGCGTACCCCCGTCCGGAGGGGGTCGAGCTGGGGGAGGCCATGCGCTTTCGCGGGAAGTCCATCCGCCGGAAGATCGTGGCGCTGTTGCTCGTGCCGCTGCTGTCCCTGACCGCCATCTGGGGATTCGCGACCGTCCTCACAGGGCGGGAGGTCGCCCGGCTCTTCCACGTGTCGCACGTCGTCGAGGACATCGGCTACCCCACCGAGGACACGGTGCGTGTCCTGCAGCAGGAACGCCGCCAGTCCCTCGTCTACCTCGCCGACCCGCGTGCCTCCGAGGCACTTGCCGCCCTGCGCCGCACCCGGACCGCCACCGACGAGGCCATCGTCAAGATCCGCAAGAACGCCAGGAACCCCGACGTCCGCGGCGACATGGACACGGACGACGCCGAGCACCTCACCGCGGTCCTGGACGCCGTCGACGGCATCGACTCCCTGCGCCGCAGCGTCGAGGAGGGCACGGTCAGCCGGTCGCAGACCCTGGACCTCTACAACCGCGTCGTCGACCCGTGCTTCGCGTTGCTCGCGAGCCTCGACGGCATCGACGACGTGGACATGGACCAGGAGGCCCGCGCCCTCGTCAACATCACCCGTGCCCGTGAACTCCTCTCCCGAGAGGACGCGTTGCTCGGCTCCGCCTTGGTGGTCGGAAAGCTCTCGGGCGACGAGACCCGCGACATCTCCGACCTCGTCGCCCAGCGCACTCTCTTGTACGACATCAGCCTGCCGCTGGTCCCCGCGGCCGAACGCGACCGTTACGAGCGCTTCTGGAAGAACGCCTCCACCGCCCCGTTGCGCGTGGCCGAACAGGACGTCATCGCCACCGGATCCGGTGCACCGCACGGTGTCGACGCCAAGAGCTGGGACACCGCGGCGGGCAACGCGCTCGACGAACTCCGCGTCCTCGACGATCAGGTCGGCGACCGCTACCAGGACCGCGTCCGTCCCACGGCCGTGGGCGTCATCGTCCAGGCGGCCGTCGCCGGTGTCCTCGGACTGGTCGCCCTCCTCGTCTCCATCGTCCTGTCCGTACGCGTGGGCCGGGGGCTCATCCGCGACCTGCGCCAGTTGCGCCTCGAAGCGCATGAGGCCTCCGGCGTCCGGCTGCCCAGCGTGATGCGCCGACTGTCCGCAGGCGAACAGGTCGACGTCGAGACCGAGGTCCCGCGCCTGGAGTACGACAAGAACGAGATGGGCGAGGTCGGCCAGGCCCTCAACACCCTCCAGCGCGCCGCCGTCGAGGCCGCCGTCAAACAGGCGGAACTGCGCGCCGGGGTCTCCGACGTCTTCGTGAACCTCGCCCGGCGCAGCCAGGTACTGCTGCACAAGCAGCTCACCCTGCTCGACACCATGGAGCGCAGGACGGAGGACACCGACGAACTCGCCGACCTCTTCCGCCTCGACCACCTCACCACCCGTATGCGCCGGCACGCCGAGGGCCTGGTGATCCTCTCCGGTGCCGCCCCCTCCCGGCAGTGGCGCAAACCCGTTCAGCTGATGGACGTCGTCCGTGCCGCAGTCGCCGAGGTCGAGGACTACGAGCGCATCGAGGTCCGCCGGCTGCCCCGCGTCGCCGTCACCGGCCCGGCGGTCGCGGACGTCACTCACCTGGTGGCCGAACTCCTGGAGAACGCCACGGTGTTCTCGCCGCCGCACACCGCCGTCCAGGTCCTGGGCGAGCGCGTCGCCAACGGCTTCACCCTGGAGATCCACGACCGCGGCCTCGGTATGGCGGCCGAAGCCCTGCTGGACGCCAACCTCCGGCTCGCCGAGACCCCCGAGTTCGAACTCTCCGACACCGACCGGCTCGGCCTGTTCGTGGTCAGCCGCCTCGCCCAGCGCCAGAACGTCCGCGTCTCGCTGCAACCGTCGCCCTACGGCGGCACCACGGCGGTCGTCTTCATCCCCGACGTCCTGCTCAGTGACGAGGTCCCCGACACCAACGGCATCGGCTTCCGCCTGGACCGGGACCGGCCCTCGAAGGAGGCCGAAGTGGCGGAGAGCCGCGCGAACGCCCTGGGCCAGGTGCCCGTGCAACTGCCGCGTCTGCCGACCTCCGCGCTGGACGGGCCGATCGAACTGGAGGCGCCCGTCGACTTGGACGCCCTCGACGACTTCCCGGGCGCGCTCACCGACGAGGACAGCGAACGCGGCGGACTGTTCCGCCCCCGCCGCTTCCGCACCCGCGCGGGCGACGAGGCTCCGGCCCCCTTCGGTGACGTCCATCAGCGCTCCTCCGACGCGACGGACCGCGCGGATACCGAAGACCGCGAGGGCACACCCGTGCCGCTGCCCCGCCGCCGTACGCCCAAGCTGGTCAGCTCGCACGGACGGCCCGTCACCGAACAGCGCTCCGGCCGCGGCGAGGCCGGCGCCGAACCTCCGGCCGGCCCGCGCCGCTCCGAACAGGACGCCCTGGCCCCGCTGCCGTCACGCCGCCGCGGCGCGACGTCTCCGCGCCCCGGCACCGGACTCGCCGGCCGCCTCGACGAGCGCACCGAGACCCAGGCCGGCTCGTCCGAGCCCCCCGCGCTCCCACGCCGCACCCCGCGCCCCGCAGTTCCGGCCGACGGCGGCCAGGGCGACACACCGCCCGGTGGTGGCACCCCCCAGGAGCCCGCCCCCGGCATCGCGGCACTGCCCAGGCGCGTACGACAGGCCAACCTGGCCCCGCAACTGCGCACAGACCCCGAACGGCGCCCCGCGCGCGAGACGGAGCCCGTCGAGCGCGACGCCGACCAGGTTCGCAACCGCATGGCCTCGCTCCAGCGCGGCTGGCAGCGCGGCCGTGAGGAGAACGCCGAGGGCGACGAGCCCCGGAACGGCACAGCACAAGGAACGACTAAGGGGGACGGTCGATGACCGCACCGAAGGCGACCGGCCACACCAACAACGGCGAGCTGAACTGGCTCCTCGACGACCTCGTCGACCGGGTCGCCAGCATCCGCAAGGCCGTCGTGCTCTCCGGAGACGGCCTGGCAACCGGCGTGTCCAAGGACCTGACCAGGGAGGACAGCGAGCACCTCGCCGCTGTCGCCTCCGGCTTCCACAGCCTCGCCAAGGGCGTCGGCCGCCACTTCGAGGCGGGCAGCGTGCGGCAGACGGTTGTCGAACTCGACGAGGCCTTCCTGTTCGTGACGGCCGCCGGCGACGGCAGCTGCCTCGCCGTCCTCTCCGACGCGGACTCCGACGTCGGCCAGGTCGCTTACGAGATGACGCTCCTCGTCAAGCGGGTCGGGGTGCATCTGGGCGCCGCTCCGCGCACCGATCTGCCCTCGGGCGGGTAGTGGGATGACATGAGCGGAGAGGGTCAGCCAAGAAGCCACTGGTTCGACGACGAGGCCGGACCGGTCGTGCGTCCGTACGCCATGACGCGCGGCCGTACCTCCAGTGCGGCCCAGCACCGCCTCGACCTGATCGCGGTCGTCGTCACGGAACCCCACGTGGACGACCCGGAGGCGGACCAGACGCTGTCCCCGGAACACGTGGACATCGTCGAACTCTGCCGTGACGCCCCGCAATCGGTGGCCGAACTCGCCGTGGAACTCGATCTGCCCGTCGGAGTCGTCCGGGTCCTCGTCGGAGATCTCGTGAACGGGGAACTCGTCCATGTGACGCGTCCCGTACCCCCGGCGGAGCTGCCGGACGAGAGTATTCTGCGCGACGTGATCAACGGCCTCCGGGCGCTGTGACCGGCGCGGAATCGGGGTAGTGACGTGACAGGCTGGCAGTTCTGGGTCGACCGGGGCGGGACCTTCACCGACATCGTCGCGCGGCGCCCGGACGGCAGCCTGCTCGCGCACAAGCTGCTGTCCGACAACCCCGCCCGCTACGCCGACGCGGCCGTCGCCGGCGTACGCGAACTCCTCGGCGGCTCCCAGGAGCCCGTCGAGGCCGTCCGCATGGGCACCACGGTCGCCACCAACGCCCTCCTGGAACGCAAGGGCGAGCGCACTCTCCTCGTCATCACACGCGGTTTCCGCGACGCCCTGCGCATCGCCTACCAGAACCGCCCCCGCATCTTCGCCCGACGCATCGAACTGCCGGAGCTGCTGTACGAACGGGTCGTCGAGGTCGACGAGCGCATCGCGGCCGATGGCACCGTCCTGCACGCACCGGACCTGGACGCACTCCAGGGCCCCCTCCAGGAGGCGTACGACCAGGGGATCCGCGCCGTCGCCGTCGTCTGCATGCACAGCCATCTGCACCCGGCCCACGAACAGGCCATCGGCGAACTGGCCGCCCGCACCGGCTTCCCGCAGATCTCGCTGTCCAGCGAGGTCAGCCCACTGATGAAGCTCGTCCCGCGAGGGGACACCGCCGTCGTGGACGCCTACCTGTCGCCCGGGCTGCGACGCTACGTCCAGCACGTCGCCGACGAACTCCAAGGCGTGCGGTTGATGTTCATGCAGTCCAACGGCGGGCTCGCCGAGGCCGGCCAGTTCCGCGGCAAGGACGCCATCCTCTCCGGACCGGCAGGCGGCATCGTCGGCATGGCCCGGATGTCGCAGCTCGCCGGCTTCGACCGGGTCATCGGGTTCGACATGGGCGGCACCTCCACCGACGTCTCGCATTTCGTCGGCGAGTACGAACGCGTCTTCACCACGCAGATCGCCGGCGTCCGGCTGCGCGCCCCCATGCTGGACATCCACACCGTCGCGGCCGGCGGCGGCTCGGTGCTGCACTTCGACGGCTCCCGTTACCGCGTGGGACCGGACTCGGCCGGAGCGGATCCGGGACCGGCCTGCTACCGCGGCGGCGGCCCGCTCGCCGTCACCGACGCCAACGTCATGCTCGGCCGCATCCAATCCGCCCACTTCCCCAAGGTGTTCGGGCCCGACGGCGACCAGCCCCTGGACGGCGCGCTCGTCAGGGACCGATTCACCGACCTCGCCGACGAGATCCGCGAGCAGACCGGCGACGAGCGCACGCCGGAGCAGGTCGCCGAGGGCTACCTGCAGATCGCCGTCGCCAACATCGCCAACGCCGTGAAGCGGATCTCCGTGCAGAAGGGCCATGACGTCACCCGCTACGCCCTCACCACCTTCGGCGGTGCGGGCGGACAGCACGCGTGCATGGTCGCCGACTCGCTCGGCATCCGCACGGTCCTGGTGCCGCCCATGGCCGGCGTCCTCTCCGCCCTCGGTATCGGCCTCGCCGACACCACGGCCATGCGTGAACAGTCCGTCGAGGCGCCCCTGGAGGCGGCCTCGATGCCCGCCGTCCGCAAGACTGCCGACGACCTGGAGGGCGCGGCCCGCGCCGAACTCCTCGCCGAGGACGTCCCTCAGGACCGCATCGAGGTCACCCGCCGCGCCCAGCTCCGCTACGACGGCACGGACACCACCCTCACGGTCGAGCTGACCGAGCCCGACACCATGAGGCACGCCTTCGAAGAACGTCATCGCGCCACGTACTCCTTCACCCTCGACCGCCCGGTCGTCGTCGAAGCCCTCTCCGTCGAAGCCACCGGCATCACCCAACCCCCCGATCTCTCCGCCCTCGCCACCTACGAGGGCGGCACCGCCGCCCCAGAGACGGTCCGCCTCCACACGGGCGGCGCCTGGCGCGACGTACCCCTCCACCGCCGCGAGGACCTGCCCCCCGGCGAAATCGTCACCGGCCCCGCGATCATCACCGAGGCCGGCGCCACGACCGTCGTCGACGACGGCTGGCGGGCCGCGACGACCGACGACGGCCATCTGGTCATGGAACGGGCGACGGTCACGCAGAGTTCCGATCTCGATACGGAATCCGATCCCGTTCTCCTCGAGGTCTTCAACAACCTCTTCATGTCCATCGCCGAACAGATGGGCGCCCGGCTCGAGTCCACGGCACAGTCCGTCAACATCAAGGAACGCCTCGACTTCTCCTGCGCCCTGTTCGACCCGGACGGAAACCTGGTGGCCAACGCCCCCCACATCCCCGTCCACCTGGGCTCCATGGGCACCAGCGTCAAGGAGGTCATCCGCCGCCGCGCCGGCGAGATGCGGCCGGGGGACACATACGCCGTCAACGACCCCTACCACGGCGGCACCCACCTTCCCGACGTGACCGTCATCACCCCGGTGTTCGACACGCAGGGTGACCGGATCCTGTTCTACGTCGCCTCGCGCGGCCACCACGCCGAGATCGGCGGCATCGCGCCGGGCTCCATGCCGGCGAACAGCCGGACCATCGACGAGGAGGGCATCCTCTTCGACAACTGGCTGCTCGCGGAGAACGGCCGCTTCCGTGAGGCTGAGACCCTCGGCCTGCTCACCGAGGCGCCGTACCCCTCGCGCAACCCCAGGACCAACCTCGCCGACCTGCGGGCCCAGATCGCCGCGAACCAGAAGGGTGTCGACGAAGTCGCGCGCATGATCGAGGACTTCGGACTCCAGGTCGTCCAGGCCTACATGCGGCACGTCCAGGACAACGCCGAGGAAGCCGTCCGCCGCGTGATCGGCGCCCTCGACGACGGCGAGTACGCCTACGAGACCGACGCGGGTGCCGTCATCCGCGTACGCGTGCGCGTGGAGCGCGCGGAGCGCCGCGCGACCATCGACTTCACCGGTACGTCCGCCCAGCTCGCCACCAACTTCAACGCGCCCTTCTCCGTCGTCAACGCCGCGGTGCTCTACGTCTTCCGTACCCTGGTCGCCGACGACATCCCGCTCAACGACGGCTGTCTGCGCCCCCTGGACATCGTCGTACCGTCCGGCTCGATGCTCGCGCCCCAGCCGCCCGCCGCCGTCGTCGCGGGCAACGTCGAGACCTCCCAGGCCATCACCGGCGCCCTCTACGCGGCGCTCGGCGTCCAGGCCGAGGGCTCCGGGACCATGAACAACGTGACCTTCGGCAACGAGCGCCACCAGTACTACGAGACCGTTGCCTCGGGGTCCGGCGCCGGAGACGGCTTCCCCGGAGCGAGTGTCGTCCAGACCCACATGACCAACTCGCGCCTCACCGACCCCGAAGTCCTGGAGTGGCGACTGCCGGTTCAGCTGGACGAGTTCGCGGTACGACAGGGCAGCGGCGGCGCCGGACAGTGGCGCGGCGGGGACGGAGCGGTGCGCCGCATCCGCTTCCACGAGCCCATGACCGTCTCCACCCTCTCCCAGCACCGCCGTGTCCCCCCGTACGGCATGGCGGGCGGCTTCCCCGGCGCACTCGGCGCCAACCGCGTGGAGCGGGCCGACGGCACGGTGACCGAACTCGGCGGAAGCGACTCGGCTGACGTCGGCCCCGGCGACGTACTCGTCATCGAAACCCCCGGTGGCGGCGGCTACGGGCCGCCGTTGCCCGATCCCCATCAAGCAGGAGAAGAGAGCGATGACCTTCGGGCGTTCTGAGCGCGGCAAGCCCCTGGTCGAGCCCGTCACACTGAAGATCCTGGTGGCCGGCGGCTTCGGCGTGGGCAAGACCACCCTCGTCGGTGCGGTCAGCGAGATCAGGCCGCTGCGCACCGAGGAGCTGCTCACGGAGGCCGGACGTCCGGTCGACGACACGCGCGGTGTCGAGGGGAAGCACACCACCACCGTGGCCATGGACTTCGGCCGCATCACACTGCGCGAGGACCTGGTGCTGTACCTCTTCGGCACGCCTGGACAGGAGCGGTTCTGGTTCATGTGGGACGAGCTGTCCGAGGGCGCGCTCGGTGCCGTCGTGCTCGCCGACACCCGCCGCCTGGAGGACTGCTTCGCCGCCGTCGACTACTTCGAGAGGCGCTCCATACCCTTCCTCGTCGGCGTCAACTGCTTCGAGGGAGCCTCTCGTTACCCGGCAGAGGACGTCCGCCGGGCCCTCGACCTCGACGCTGACGTGCCGCTGGTCGTGTGCGACGCCCGTGACCGCGCATCGGTCAAGGAGGTGCTGATCGGCGTCGTCCAGCACGCGATGGCGTACGCGGCCGACCGCCGGCAGACCGTCACGACCTGACGCGCGCCCACGGCCCGCACCCCCGCCGACCGGGGTACGAGCCGTGGTCCCTTCGGGGACACTCCACGCGCGCGGGGGTTCACCTGCGCCGCACGCGTGCGTGGAGCACGTCTCCCCGGCTCCTAGTTGTCACCCTCCTCCAGCCACCCGAAGCTCTTCTCCACGGCCTTGCGCCAGTTCTGGTATTCGCGGTCGCGCACGGACGCCTCCATCGCGGGCGTCCACTCCACGTCTTTCCGCCAGTGCGACTTCAGCTCGTCGAGATCGTTCCACACACCTGTCGCGAGGCCTGCCGCGTAGGCGGCGCCCAGGCAGGTCGTCTCGGAGACCTTGGGCCGGATCACGGGTACCCCGAGCACATCGGCCTGGTGCTGCATGAGCAGGTTGTTCTTGGTCATGCCGCCGTCCACCCTCAGGGTGGTGATGTGCACCCCGGAGTCCTGGAACATGGCGTCCACGACCTCGCGTGTCTGCCAGCTCGTCGCCTCCAGCACGGCCCGCGCGAGGTGTGCCTTCGTGACGTACCGGGTCAGGCCCGTGACGACCCCGCGCGCGTCGGAGCGCCAGTACGGCGCGAACAGGCCCGAGAACGCGGGCACGATGTAGGCGCCGCCGTTGTCGTCGACGCTCGCTGCCAGGGTCTCGATCTCGTCGGCGGTGCGGATGATGCCGAGCTGATCGCGGAACCACTGCACGAGCGCGCCCGTTATCGCTATGGACCCCTCCAGACAGTAGACCGGGGCCTCACTGCCGATCTTGTAGCCCATCGTCGTCAGCAGTCCGCTCTTCGAAGGGACAGGCCTGTTGCCCGTGTTGAGCAGCAGGAAGCTGCCCGTGCCGTACGTGTTCTTCGCCGTCCCGACGTCGTAGCAGGCCTGTCCGAACACGGCCGCCTGCTGGTCGCCGAGTGCCGAGGCGACCGGTACACCGGAGAGCTGGCCGACGGCGGTCCCGTAGACCTCGGCGGAGGACCTGATCTCGGGGAGGATCGCCTCCGGCACGTTCATCGCGGTGAGGATGGACGCGTCCCACTGGAGGGTCTCCAGGTTCATCAGCATGGTGCGCCCCGCGTTGGTCACGTCGGTGACGTGCCGTCCGCCGTCGGTGCCGCCCGTGAGGTTCCAGATCAGCCAGGAGTCGATGGTCCCGAAGGCGATCTCGCCGCGCTCCGCCCGGTCCCTGAGCCCCGGCACGTTGTCGAGCAGCCAGGCCGCCTTGGGCCCGGAGAAGTAGCTGGCCAGCGGCAGCCCGGTCTGTTCGCGGAAGCGGTCCTGCCCGTCCGTGCCGCCCAGTTCGTTGCACAGGGCAGCCGTGCGCGTGTCCTGCCACACGATCGCGTTGTGCACCGGCTTGCCGGTGGCGCGATCCCACAGGACGGTCGTCTCGCGCTGGTTGGTGATGCCGAGGGCGCTGAGCTGTTCGGCACGCAGCCCGGCCTTGGCGAGCGCTCCGGCGACCACCGCCTGGACCTTGGACCAGATCTCGGTGGCGTCGTGCTCCACCCAGCCCGGCTTGGGGAAGATCTGGCGGTGTTCGCGCTGGTCGACGGCGACGATCGCGCCGCCGCGGTCGAAGATGATGCAGCGGCTTGAGGTGGTGCCCTGGTCGATTGCGGCAACGTACTTCTCGGCGGTGTCCGTCATGGCTACCCCTTGGTCGCTGGGTCAGAAGGCTGCGTTGTAGATGAGGCCCGCGAGCGCTCCTCCGATGAGCGGGCCGACGACCGGGACCCAGGCGTAACCCCAGTCGGACGTTCCCTTGTTCGGGATCGGCAGGAAGGTGTGGACGATACGCGGGCCGAGGTCGCGCGCCGGGTTGATGGCATAGCCGGTGGGCCCGCCGAGGGAGAGTCCGATGCCGACGACGAGCAGCGAGACGACCAGCACCGTGGTGCCGGACTCACCGAGCCCCTTGGTCAGCCCGAAGGCGAGGATGGGCAGGACGAGGGCGATCGTTGCGATGATCTCCGTGATGAGGTTGGCGAGCGGATTCCGGATCTCCGGGATGGTGGAGAAGATGCCGAGGGTCGCAGTGGGTTCCTCCGTCGAGCCCTTCCCGCGGACGTTGGCCTGGAACTGGGCGAGGTAGACGAGATACGCGAGGATGGCGCCGAGCATCGCTCCGACGATCTGGCCCAGCAGGTACACCCAGACCTTGTCCCACTCGCCCGTGTTGACGGCGATGCCGATGGTGACGGCGGGATTGAGTTGCCCGCCGGAGAGCGGGGCGGCGGTGTACGCGCCGGCCAGCACGCCGAATCCCCAGCCGAACGCGATCACGACCCACCCCGAGGCCCGGGCCTTGGAGTATCTGAGGGTGACGGCGGCGCAGACACCGGCACCGAAGAGGATCAGGATCGCGGTACCGATGACTTCGCCGACGAATATGTCTCCGTTGCTCATGGCGGCTCCCAGGCGCTGGCCCCCGGGGGATCGACCCCGGCCCTCCGTGCAGGAACGGTTCCCTTGGCAACTTCAGCCGAAGGCAGGGAAGCTCCCGCGCCCCGCCCGGCGTCCGTGACGAGCGTGCCGTCGCAGCCGAATCGCCCGTGGGGAACGTGCCATGGCTCAGCAGAAGCCCGCGGCGCAGTGCCTGATTACGCCGAGAATGTACGGCGATGTCGACCGACACCGGGAAGTGTTCACCGGCGTCCAGAGAGCGTCAAGGTCGCGGACAGCAACGGTGACAGCCACGCGTGCGTCGCCTGTGCGGGCCCAACGGGCGTGCCGGGTGCGGCCGGTCAGACGTGGGGCTCGGCCGCCGCGTATCCCGCGCGGGCGGGCGCGGTCTTCGAGCCGCGCCGGATCTCGTGCCCGGGCAGCCCCGCACGCCCGAGTACCCAACTGACCCCGCACAGCGACTTCGCCGCCTGCTTCAGCGGTGCCAGACAGGCCGCCGCCTGCCGGTGGTCGGCCACACTGCCCGGCGCGCACACGACCGTGGCCAGCGACAGCGTGACGGGACGACCGCCCGCCGACCAGGGCGTGTCGAGCACGGCGGTGACCAGCGGATCCAGTCCCTCCTCGTCCGCGAGCACCAGGAAGTCGTCGCCGCCGATGTGCCCCACCCGCGTGTTCCCGTACGCCGCGTGCTGCAGCGCCCGCCCCACCGACCGGATCAGCTCGTCGCCGGCCGCGAACCCGGCACCGTCGTTGACCTGTTTGAAGTGGTCGATGTCCAGCCAGCTCAACGCGCACGTCCGCCCGTTCGCGAGCCACCGGTCCACCTCGGTCGTGATCGCGTCCGAACCGGGCAGCCGCGTCAGCGGATTGAGCGCGGCGGCCTCCTCGACCCGGTCCTCGGCCAGCGCCCGGACCAGGTCAGCCAGCCGCACGACGCCCACACAGCGCCCATGGCGGTCGACCACCGCGACATCGTCCGAGGTACGGTCGCGGCCGCCCACGGCCACCACGTCCAGCACCTGCCAGGCGGTGGCGTCGACACCGACCGTGCGCGGAGGGTCGCCCAACTTCACGGCGGGCCGGTCCGCGTACAGGGCATGTCCGTAGCGGCCCGACATCGACAGCAGGAAGCGGGAGCGGTGCACCGAGCGGACCGGAACCCCGGCCTGGTCCACGAGCAGCACCCCGGACACCTCCGGCGACCCGGTCAGCAGCGCCCGCACCTGTCCCGCCGACGCGGTCGCCGGCATCAGTGCGGCGGGCCGTACGAACTCCCGCACCGTCGGACCCGACGGGAGCGTCGCCGGGGCGTCGGGAAAGCGGGGCGGAACGTATACGTCCGCCGCGGGAATCCGGGCCGGCGGTGCGAACAGGTCGCCCTGCGCCAGCTGCGCGCCGGCCGACACCGCTGCCGTGTACTGGAGTTCGGTCTCCACGCCCTCGACGGCCACCAGGGCGCCGAGCTGCTCGCACAGCGTCCGCATCGCCCGCACCGCGGCCGGCCGCGACAGCAGCGAGGCATCCAGCTTGACGAGATCGGGGCTCATGTCGATGAGCAGCCGCAGGGGTACGTCCCCGTCCCCGATACCGTCCGCGCTGATCCGGAACCCCTGGTCGCGCAGCGCCGTCACCGCCTCCAGGAGGGCCCGCTGCGGCACGTGCGTGTACGGCGGCACGATGTCGAGGGTCACCTCCCACGGCATCCGGCCCACCTCCCGTACGGCGGAGTGAAGGGGCGTGAGGCCGCCGAGGTCGGCCAGGGTGCCCGCGAACACGTTGACGTGCAGCGGCAGGAGCTTCTCCTTGCGAGCTGCCGCGCGGAGGGCCAACACGGCCAGCTTTCCGTCGAGTTCGGGGTCACGGCGGGCTTCTGCCAGGATGTCGCCGGTCTCCGGGCGGGCGAGAGTGTCCAGTGCGGCGACTCCGCCGGTCGCCAGATTGACGATCGGCTGGAAGGCGAAGCGGAGTGTGTCCGACCAGGAGTGCACGGGAGCATGATGGCGCCGCCCGCGCACGCCCAGGCGCAGTTCATAAGACGTTCACGCAGGATTCCTGGATGGTCACACAGCGTAGGAGAACCGCCGGTAACCCTCCTGTCACACCACCCCCGTCCATACCCTTCAGCGCACCGCGATCACCGACGAACCGTGCCCGAACAGCCCCTGGTTGGCCGTGATCCCGACGCTCGCCCCGGCCACCTGCCGCTCCCCGGCGGCACCCCGCAACTGCCAGGTCAACTCGCAGACCTGGGCGAGAGCCTGGGCCGGCACCGCCTCTCCGAAGGAGGCCAGTCCACCGCTGGCGTTCACCGGTGTGCGCCCGCCCAGGGCAGTCGCGCCCTCGTGCAGCAGCTTCGCGCCCTCACCCTCGCCGCACAGCCCCAGATCCTCGTACCACTGCAACTCCAGGGCGGTGGACAGGTCGTACACCTCGGCCAGGGACAGGTCCTCGGGACCGATGCCCGCCTCCTCGTAGGCGGCCCGGGCTATCGACGCCCGGAACGTCTCGTCCGGCGGCCCGGCCGCCGACGCCGAGTCCGTGGCGATGTCCGGCAGGTCCAGCACGGTGCTGGGATAGCGCGGCGTCACCGTGGACACCGCGCGGATCCGCACCGGCCGCGGCACAGCGTGCCGACGTGCGAAGTCCAGGCCGGACAGCACCAGCGCCGCGCCGCCGTCCGAGGTCGCGCAGATGTCGAGCAGCCGCAGCGGATCGGCGACCACCGCGGATGCGGCCACCTCCTCGGCGGTGACCCGCCTGCGGTAGCGGGCGTACGGATTCAGCGCCCCCAGAGCGGCGTTCTTCACCTTGACCTGGGCGAAGTCCTCCAGTGTGTCCCCGTGCACGGCCATCCGCCGTCGCGCGTACAGCCCGAAGTACGCCGGATTCGTCGCCCCCAGCAGCCGGAAGCGCAGCCAGTCGGGGTCGTCGTGCCGGTCCCCGCCGGCCGGCCGGAAGAACCCCTTGGGGGCCGCGTCCGCCCCCACGACGAGCACCACGTCCGCCAGCCCGGAGAGGATCTGGGCCCGCGCCACTGCGACCGCCTGCGCCCCGGACGCGCACGCCGCGTACACACTGGTGACCCTGGCTCCCTGCCAGCCCAGGGCCTTCGCGAACGTCGCCCCCGCGACATACCCCGGGTAGCCGCCACGCACCGTGTCCGCGCCGACGATCGAGCCGATGTCCCGCCACTCCAGACCGGCGTCGGAAAGCGCCGCCCGGGCCGCCGAGGTGCCGTACTCGACGAAGCCGCGTCCCCACTTGCCCCAGGGGTGCATGCCCACGCCGAGCACCGCCACGTCCTCCGTCATGCCGTCACCCCCGTCGGCCGCCAGTTCCAGGTCGTCCAGGTCGTCTCCGTGTCCTCGTGGAGCACTCCGGGGACGACCTCCACCGCCATGCCCACCGCCAGGTCCGTGACGGTGATGCCGGGAACCGCCTGTCCCAGCACCACGATCCGCTCGAACTCCAGCTCCACAGCGATCAACGCGTACGGCTCCCACGGAAGTTCCGGATCGCTCACATAGGGTGACGGCGGCCGGTACCGGCAGTCCGTGTACGACCAGATACGCCCGCGCCGCGACAGCGCGACCTCGTCCAGGTCGCCGCCCGGGCATTCCGGATTGCGGCAGTCGACGTCCTCGCGTGGGAAGAAGACCGCCGAACAGGCCGCACAGCGTGTGCCAAGAAGCCGGAAGTCCCCCGCCTCGCCGGTGAACCAGCCGACGACCGCAGGCGTGCGTGTGCGCGACAAAGCCCCTCCAGAGCACTCGATCTGACGGAACGTCAGAAGTGTGCCACGGTGCCCTCCGATTACGACCGTGCCTGCTTCAGGTGCTTCCGGAAGACGTGCTTCCTGCGATCGGATACAGTCCGCGCGTGTCCGAAATTCAGCACCCAACCGCCAACTCCGAGCCGGACTCGCACTGTTCGAGCTGCGGAGCGCCCTACGGAGAGGGAGTCTCCGGTTTCCCTCGCACCTGCGCCGCTTGCGGGGCCGTCGCCTACCGCAATCCGCTGCCGGTCGCGATCGCCCTCCAGCCCGTGTACGACACGAAGGGCACCGCCCTGGTCGTCATCACCCGCACCGTCGCCCCCGCGCGCGGGGGCACGGCACTGCCGGGCGGCTACATCGACGACCGCGAGGACTGGCGGCAGGCCGTCGTACGCGAACTCAAGGAGGAGACGGGCATCGACGCCGCGAGCCGCGACGTGCGACTCGTCGACGCGATGAGCTCGCCCGACGGGCACCTGCTGCTGTTCGGGCTCCTCCCCGAGCGTCCGGCCGACCTGCTCCCGGCGTCCCGGGCCACGGACGAGACGGAGGGCTGGCACCTGCTGCGGCGGGCGGAGGAACTCGCCTTCCCGCTGCACACCCTGGCCGTCCGGGCGTTCTTCGAGGGCCGCTACATCTGAGCTCGACGCTCACCCGAGCCCTCGAATGCGCACCGGGTAGGGCGGCTCACTCACACCGCCGTCCCCCTCGCGTCCGACCACCACCCGCCGGCCCTCCCAGCGGGCGACGTACCGTTCGATCTCCAGCTCGTCCCACCCGTCGCCCGCGTCCGGCACGACGAGCCCGCCCCCGGTCCGGCCACGGGCGGGCGCCCACACCTCCAGCTCGAGCCCGCCGTCCGCACCCCGCACCGGAATCACCGCACCCGCGCGCGCGAGCACCGGAATCCTCGCCAACGGGGCGTCGACGAGAACCTGCCCCGGACCTTCGTACACCTGCTGGGTCACCGTGTCGTACCAGTGCCCCCTGGGCAGCAGCACGGCACGCCGGTCCGCGCCCGGGTCCAGCACCGGCGCCACCAGGAGAGAGTCGCCCAGCAGGAAGGCGTCCTCGCAGTCGCGCAGCGCCCGGTCCTCCGGCGCGCCCCACCACACGGGCCGCACATAGGGCGCACCGGTGCGCCTGGCCAGATGCGCGAGGGTCATGAAGTACGGCAGCAGACGCCGGCGCTCGACGAGCGCCACGCGTGCGTGCTCCAGCACCTCGGTGCCGAACTCCCACGGCTCCCTGCGCCCCGCCCGCAGACCCGCGTGGGTGCGGAACAGCGGCAGATACGCGCCGAGCTGGAACCACCGCAGGAACAGCTCCGGGGACGGGCTCCCGTCGAAACCGCCCACGTCCGGCCCCGAGTACGGCACCCCGCACAACCCGAGCCCCAGCGCCAGCGACAGGGACGCCCGCAGCCCCGGCCAGGCCGTGGCCACGTCCCCCGACCACGTGCCGCCGTATCGCTGCATACCGGCCCAGCCGGAGCGGGAGAAGAGGAACGGCCGGTGCTGGGGCGACAGTTCGCGCAGCCCCTCATAGGCCGCCCTGGCCATGCACAGCGCATACACGTTGTGGGCCTCCCTGTGGTCGCCACCGAAGCCCTCCAGCGAGTGCCGGACCGAGCGCGGCAGGGTCGACTCGCCGAAGGCGTTGAAGGACGTCGGCTCGTTCATGTCGTGCCAGAACCCGGCGAAGCCCTGGGCGAGCCGCTCCTCGTACAACCCGCCCCACCACTTGCGCACGCGCGCGTGCGTGAAGTCGGGAAAGACCGACTCCCCGGGCCACACCTCGCCCCGCACCAACTGCTCCGAGGCGTCCCGCACGAAGGCCTCCACGGCGGTCCCGCTGTCGTACACGGTGTTGCCCGGCTCGGACTTCACCGCCGGATCCACGATCGACACCAGCCGGATCCCCACGCGCCGCAGCTCCTCGGCGAGCACCGGCAGCCTCGGGAAGCGCTCGCTGTCGACCGTGAACACCTGATGCGCGTCGAAGTGGTCGATGTCCAGGTGGATGGCGTCCAGCGGCAGGCCGTGCTCCTGATAGCCCGCGACGATCCGCCGTACCTCCTGCTCGCAGCTGAAACCCCAGCGCGCGTGATGGTGCCCGAGCGCCCACGCGGGTGGCAGCGCGGGCGCCCCCGTCAGCGAGGCCCATGCGCGCAGCACACGCGCGGGAGTGCCCACCATGACCCAGCAGCGCAGCGGACCGCCGTCCACCCTGAGCTCGCACCGCCCGGCCCGGTCATGGCCCGATCCGGCGCCCTCCTCGCCCTCCCGCAACGTCACCGTCCCGTCCCACGAGGTGTCGTGGAAGACCAGGTGCGTGGCCGCGTCGGCCACCACCATCTGGACCGGCATCGTGATGTACAGGGGATCGTCACCAGGTTCGAAGGCACGTCCCGGGTCGGTGTTCCACAGCCGGTACGTCCCGTCGCGCAGCCGGGGCCCCGCCGCGCGGCCGCCCAGGCCGAAGAAGCGTGCGTCCGCGGCCACCTCCGAGCGCTGCATCCAGCGCGCCGTCCCGCCACCGACCGGCTCCCACCATCGCGGCGGCATTTCCCGCCGCAGCGTCACGCCCCCGGGGGTGCACACCTCTATCGCGCCGTGCCGGGAGACGACGACAGTCACCCGCTCCGCCACGACCCGCCAGCCGCCGTCCTTGTCCGGCTCCAGCACCGCCCTGGGGTCCGGCTCGGGGGAGCGCCCGGCGAGGGCGTACGACGGCTCGGGACCGGCCCCGTCCCAGCCCCAGAACACCGCCCCGTTCACATCGACGGTGATCCGCAGTTCCGACCTGGTGAAACGGATCAGACCGCCCCCGGGCCCGGGCTCCACGCCGCTCACCTGACCCGGCACCCGCGCGCGCTCCGCACCCCGCGGCTTCAGCGCGACGGCGTCGGTACGCCTCCTGCGCCATGCGGCCCGTACGGTGCGCAACCCCTGAGCCGCCCTCCTCGAACCGACCACCTTCACCGAACGCACCAGGTCACGACCGTCCATGCTGCTCACCCTGCCACTGACAGCCCCACACGCGCGTGTCGTTCAACTGCCGTTCACCCGTGCTGGGAGCACATCGTTACGACAGGGACTATGTGGGGCGCACCCTGGTGTAGAAGTCGATCACATGGCATCGTCCCTGTCAGCCGCGTCACGCGCACAACCCAGCCCGTGCGCGAGTGACGCACACCACGCGTACAGTCCGGGAGCCGCCCCATGTCGACCGCGAACCCCCTGCCGCTCTGGCAGCCAGATCCGGAACGGATCGCCCAGGCACGCATCACCAAGTTCCAGGCCTGGGCGGCCGAGCACCACGGCGCCCCGTCCGAGGGCGGCTACTTCGCACTGCACCGCTGGTCCGTGGACCAGCTGGACACGTTCTGGAAAGCCGTCACGGAGTGGTTCGACGTCCGGTTCTCGACGCCCTACGCGCGCGTGCTCGGCGACCGCGCGATGCCCGGCGCGGACTGGTTCCCCGGCGCGACCCTCAACTACGCCGAGCACGCCCTGCGCGCCGCAGCGACCCGCGCGGACGAACCGGCGCTCCTGTACGTCGACGAGACCCACGAACCGCGCCCGGTGACCTGGTCCGAGCTGCGCCGCCAGGTCGGCTCACTCGCCGCCGAACTGCGCGCCCTCGGCGTACGCCCCGGCGATCGCGTCAGCGGCTACCTCCCGAACGTCCCGCAGGCCGTCGTCGCCCTCCTCGCCGCGGCCGCCGTGGGTGCCGTCTGGACCTCCTGCGCCCCCGACTTCGGCGCCCGCAGTGTCCTCGACCGCTTCCAGCAGGTCGAACCCGTCGTGCTGTTCACCGTCGACGGCTACCGCTACGGCGGCAAGGAGCACGACCGGCGTGAGGTCGTCGCCGAACTGCGCCGCGAACTGCCCACCCTGCGGGCCGTCGTCCACATTCCCCTCCTCGGGACCGAGGCACCGGAGGGCGCTCTGGAGTGGTCGGCACTGACGTCCGCCGACACCGAGCCCGTCTTCGAACAGGTCCCCTTCGCCCATCCCCTGTGGGTGCTGTACTCCTCCGGCACGACCGGCCTGCCCAAGGCCATCGTCCAGTCCCAGGGCGGCATCCTGGTCGAGCACCTCAAACAGCTCGGCCTGCATTGCGACCTCGGCCCCGAGGACCGTTTCTTCTGGTACACCTCGACCGGCTGGATGATGTGGAACTTCCTCGTCTCCGGGCTCCTCACGGGCACCACGATCGTCCTGTACGACGGCAGCCCCGGTTACCCGGACACGGGCGCCCAGTGGCGCGTCGCGGAACGCACGGGAGCCACCCTCTACGGCACGTCGGCCGCGTATGTCATGGCCTGCCGCAAGGCGGGCGTGCACCCGTCCCGCGACTTCGACCTGTCCAAGGTGCAGTGCGTCGCCACCACCGGTTCGCCCCTGCCGCCCGACGGGTTCCGCTGGCTGCACGACGAGGTCCGCGACGACCTCTGGATCGCCTCCGTCAGCGGCGGCACGGACGTGTGCTCCTGCTTCGCGGGAGCCGTACCCACCCTCCCGGTGTACACGGGCGAACTCCAGGCGCCCGGCCTGGGCACCGACCTGCAGTCCTGGAACCCCAGCGGCAAGCCCCTCGTCGACGAGGTGGGCGAGCTCGTGGTCACCAACCCTATGCCGTCGATGCCGATCCGCTTCTGGAACGACCCCGACGGCAGCCGGTACCACGACAGCTACTTCGACACCTACCCCGGAGTCTGGCGCCACGGCGACTGGATCACCGTCACCTCTCGCGGCTCCGTGATCATCCACGGCCGCTCCGACTCCACGCTCAACCGCCAGGGCGTGCGCATGGGTTCGGCCGACATCTACGAAGTTGTCGAACGCCTCCCCGAGATCAAGGAATCCCTGGTCATCGGCATCGAACAGCCCGACGGGGGCTACTGGATGCCCCTGTTCGTGCAGCTGGCCCCGGGAGCGGTTCTCGATGATTCCCTCCTGGCCCGCATCAAGCAGGCCATCCGCGAACAGCTCTCGCCACGGCACGTCCCCGACGAGGTCATCGAGGTACCCGGCGTTCCCCACACCCTCACCGGAAAGCGCATCGAGGTCCCGGTCAAACGCCTGCTTCAAGGCACACCCCTGGAGAAGGCCGTCAACCCGGGCTCCATCGACAACCTCGACCTGCTCAACTTCTACGAGGAGCTGGCCCGCAAACGCGCCTGACCCAAACGGAAGGCCTGGTCAACCTCCGTAGGCGGCCTGGGACTTCGCCGAGCACGACGGCGAAGTCCCAGGCCGGCCGCACCCCGTCTGCCCCTCCGCGGTCAGCGCCGCCAGCGCCACCGGCACCCGTTGTCAGTGCCTCCGGTTACTGTGAGTGAGCATTGATCGATCGCGCACTGGGGGAAACATGGCGCACACCGACCACCTGACCATGCGACGCGTCCTGCGCCGCGAAATCGCCGGCACCATCGGCCTGCTCACCGACGAGCAGGACTTCCTGGCCATGCGGCGCTATCGCAGCTTCACCTTCGACGACCACACCATCTACCTCCACCAGATGGAGGCACTCCTCAGGGCCCGCGCAGCGCAGGGCGGCCACACCACCCTCGCTCTGTTCGACCCGGAGGAGTACGCCGAATACTGCGCGGAGACCGGCCTCGAACCGGACACCGCGTCGAGCCGCACCCGCTTCACCGCCGAACTCGCCGCCACCGGTGCCACCGTCCCCTACGACGGCCAGGCACTCGACGAACTCGTGCCCGAGCTCGTCGACGAGGCCATCCGCCAGGCCACCTGGGAATACGCCAGCACCCTGCTGGCTCGAATCGGTCCCTGCACGACCTGCGGCGAGGACATCGGCCGCGCGGCCTTCAACCGGGCCTCGGACCTGCTCGCCCGCATCCTCGACACGGCATCGCCCGGCGACCGGCACCTTGTGTGCAGTGTCTGGGGATCACCGGAAACACTCGTGTCCGTCCTGCACGCCGACGAGGACGCCGAGGGCATCACACGCCTGGACGAGGCGGAGGCCCTCGAATTCACCACCGTCCTGGCACTCGGCATCGCCACCCGCAGCCCGGGCGGACTCGTCATGCGCACGAGCGCGCCCGGCACAGCCGACCGCATCTACGGATGGCGGATCCGAAAGGACGGCCTGGAGCCCCTCACCGCCGGCGAGGTCTTCGACGCCTACTGCACGGACATCGAATCCGGCGACCTCATTTCCCCGGAATCCGGCGTCGACTACTGCGTACCGCCCGACCTGGGAAAGGACGACGGGACACCAGGACACCGCCACTGAACGCGCCAGGGGCGCTCCATCCGAAGGCGGAGCGCCCCTGAAGAACCACCGACGGCAGCCCGGCGCGACTCACTACTCGCCGGACAGCACCGCCTGGGCCGCCCCGCGCGCTTCCTCGGCGCTGTCCGCCGCCCGGGCGGCCGCCGCGGCCCGCTCGCACTGGGCCATCGTGTACTTGGCCAGCGTCGCCCGCACATAAGGAATGGACGCCGCACCCATGGAAAGGGAGGTGACCCCCAGACCCGTCAGCACACACGCCAGCAGTGGGTCGGACGCAGCCTCGCCGCACACACCACAGCTCTTGCCCTCGGCCTTCGCCGCGTCCGCGGACAGCGACACCAGGTCGAGCAGCGCGGGCTGCCACGGATCCTGCAGCCGGGACACCGCACCCACCTGACGGTCGGCGGCGAAGGTGTACTGGGCGAGGTCATTCGTGCCCAGGGACAGGAACTCGACCTCCTGCAGAATCGAGCGCGCCCGCAGCGCGGCCGAGGGAATCTCCACCATCGCGCCGAACTTCGCCCGCAGCCCCGCCGCACGGCACGCGTCGGCGAAGGCCCGGGCGTCGGCACGGTCGGCCACCATCGGCGCCATGACCTCGAGATAGACCGGCAGCCCCTCGGCGGCCTTGGACAGCGCGGTCAGCTGGGTCCGCAGGATGTCGGGGTGGTCGAGCAGTGTCCGCAGACCGCGCACACCCAGCGCCGGATTCGGCTCGTCGGACGGAGTCAGGAACTCCAGCGGTTTGTCCGCACCCGCGTCCAGCACCCGTACGACGACACGGCCCTCGGGGAACGCTTCGAGCACCTGCCGGTAGGCCTCGACCTGCTTCTCCTCGGACGGCGCGTTCTTGCTGTCGTCAAGGAAGAGGAACTCGGTGCGGAACAGACCCACACCCTCGGCCCCCGCCTCCACAGCCGCAGGCACGTCCGCCGGACCACCCACGTTGGCCAGCAGGGGCACCTTGTGCCCGTCGGCGGTGGCACCCGGGCCCGTCGAGGCGGCCAGCGCCGCCTTCCGCTCGGCGGCCGCTGCCTCGAGCTGCGCCTTCTTCTCCTCGCTGGGGTTCACGAAGATGTCGCCGGTGCTGCCGTCGACGGCGATCACCGTCCCCTCGGCAAGCTCACCCGCACCCGGCAGTGCCACCACAGCCGGCACACCGAGCGCACGAGCGAGGATCGCGCTGTGGCTGGTCGGCCCGCCCTCCTCGGTGACAAAACCGAGCACCAGGGTCGGGTCCAGCAGCGCCGTGTCGGCCGGCGCCAGATCACGGGCGACGAGCACGTACGGCTCGTCGCTGTCGGGAACACCCGGCATCGGAACGCCGAGCAGCCGGGCGACGATACGGTTCCGCACGTCGTCGAGGTCGGCCACACGTCCGGCGAGATACTCACCGGCGCCGGCCAGCAGCTCGCGGTACGCGGCGAACGCGTCGTACACCGCACGCTCGGCCGTGCTGCCCACAGCAATACGCCGGTCCACATCGGCCATCAGCTCGGGGTCCTGGGCCATCATGGCCTGCGCCTCGAGCACCGCCTGGGCTTCACCCCCCGCCAGATTGCCCCGCGCCATGAGGTCGGCCGCCACAGCGTCCACAGCCTGGCGGGCCCGCCCCTGTTCGCGCTCCGCCTCCTCCGCCGGGATCTGCTTGGCAGGCGGCTCGAGCACCGCCGTTCCCATGTGCCGCACCTCGCCGATCGCCACACCGTGGCTCACGCCGACGCCTCGCAGCGTTGTCTCCATCTCACCCGTCTCCGATAAGTGCGGCAGGTCCCGCCGCCGCGGTGGTTGTCCTACGTGCCGTCGTACGACGGCACCGATGTCAGTTCCAGCCGAAGAGGCTGTCGCCGGCCTTCACATCGCCGTCGTCACGCAGGTCGGAGAGGGAGTCGGCCGCGGCTTCGAGTGCCACCACGGGGCAGATCGGGGACTTCCCGGCCTCCTCGACGGCGGCCGGGTTCCAGCGCACGACGGCCTGGCCCCGCGTCACGGTGTCGCCCTTGTTGACGAGCAGTTCGAAGCCCTCACCGTTCAGCTGCACGGTGTCGATACCGAGGTGGGTGAGCACGCCGTGTCCCTGGTCGTCCACGACGACGAAGGCGTGCGGGTGAAGCGAGATGATGACGCCGTCCACGGGGGCGACTGCTTCCGAAGGCTCACGCACGGGGTCGATCGCGGTGCCCGGGCCGACCATGGCCCCGGCGAAGACCGGATCCGGCACGGAAGCCAGTCCGATGGCGCGTCCAGCGAGTGGGGACGTCACGGTGGTCATGGGAAGCCTCCCGGAGGTGGGGCTGCATATAGAGGCCGTCACTGGCTGTCCCGGACGGCACGCTGAGCAGCAGGGTATGTCAGATGAAGAGTCGGTTCCGCATGGAAGCTACCAGCTAGTGGTCTAGACCACCAGTCCAATCGATTTGCACCGCCTTCGAGGGCGCGTGTACAGTCGTACTCCTGCTTGAGGCCGAGCGACGCCACCAGGTGTCCATACTCAGCAGCACTCAACTTGTCAGATCCTATCTCGGGGTCTCCTTCGGCATGTCTGCGGGAGGGCGGTCAGAGAGACGGAAAAACACTGATAGAGTCTGGAAACACCGAAGGGAAGCGCCCGGAGGAAAGCCCGAGAGGGTGAGTACGAAGGAAGCGTCCGTTCCTTGAGAACTCAACAGC
>NZ_JBIAQV010000019.1:0-66178 GCF_042889305.1 Streptomyces sp. NPDC002619
ACGCCCGGTTACATTTCGAACCCGGAAGCTAAGCCTTACAGCGCCGATGGTACTGCAGGGGGGACCCTGTGGGAGAGTAGGACACCGCCGAACAATTCTTCAAAGGGTTGGGTTCTGAACTTCGGTTCGGAGCCCAACCCTTTTTTGTTCGCCGTAACTTGACGTTCACGTTCCGCGCACAGCATCCACCACATGGGTACTGCTGCAATGCTGAGGGCCGCCGGCGTCGGAGTCGGTGACGAGGTCGTCGTGCCGGCCTTCGGGAACGTGGAAGTCGCCGAGGCCGTGACTCTTGCCGGTGCGATCCCGGTGTTCGCAGACATAGATCCGGTGACGTACTGCCTCGACGTGACCTCAGTCGAAGCGACCATAACTTCCCGTACCGCGGCCGTCGTTGTCGTCCATCGCTTTGGACGTCGGGCGGACCTCGGGCGGTTGCACGGTGTCGGTCAGCGGCACGGCCTGCTGGTGCTGGAGGAGGGGGAGTCCGAGGCGCCGTACGACGAGATCGCGCAGCGACGGCAGCGTGCCGCTTACCTCGACGCCAAGCTCAGGGGCGTACGCACGCCCGACGGCGGGGACGGGCACACTTTCCAACAGTACGTCGTGCGCGTGCCCGGCAATGGCCGGCCGGACCGGGACGCTTTCGCACGGGCCGTGCGAGCCAGGGGAGTTGAGTGCCGGGTGCCGGTGAAGACGCCCGTGCACCGGCTGCCCGAGTTCCGCCGCTGCGTGTCGCTGCCCGAGACGGAGGTGGCCGCCGACGAAACGCTCGCGCTTCCCGTGGACGCCACGTTGACCAAACGCGAGATGCAGCGGATAGTGTCGGCGTGCAATGCCCTCGGCGGATTGCTCCAGCCGGCTTTCTGAGCGGGGTTTGGGAACACGGTTCAGTTCAGGGTATGATCTATTCCGTTGCCGCGGGGGAAGCCCCGAAAACGCAACAGGCCCCTATAGCTCAGTCGGTAGAGCGTCTCCATGGTAAGGAGAAGGTCAACGGTTCGATTCCGTTTGGGGGCTCAGTCCAAAGGCCCCACCCGGTCGGGTGGGGCCTTTGTCGTGCCCAGATCCTTGCCCCGCTCCCTGTCCTAGTCCTTGTGCAGGCCCGGGACGCGCATCGCGAGGATCGCCATGTCGTCGGACGGGGCGTCGGAGGCGAAGCGCTCCACCGCGCGCATGATGCGCGCCGCCACCGCGCCCGCCGTGAGGCCTGTGCAGGTCGTGAGGACGTCGGCGAGGCCGTCGTCGCCCAGCATGCGGGTGCCCTCCCGGCGCTCCGTCACGCCGTCCGTGACGCAGAGCAGGACGTCGCCGGGGTCCAGGGTGACCGTCTGCTCGTACAGCTCCAGGTCCTCGATGACGCCGAGGAGCGGCTGGGGTTCGGCCGCCGCCTCCACCGTGCCGTCCTGGCGCAGCCGGAGGGGGAGCGGGTGCCCGGCGCAGACCACCTTCAGCTCCGCGCTGCCGTCCTCCTGGGGGCGCATCTCGCCGTACAAGAGGGTCAGGAAGCGGCTGCGGGCGCCCTCGTCGAGAATGGCCGAGTTCAGGCGCTCCAGGACCGCCGGGCCGGTGAGGCCCTCACGGGCGAGCAGGCGCAGTGCGTGCCGGGCGAGGCCGGTTACGGCCGCCGCGTTCGGGCCCGTACCGCAGACGTCGCCGATGGCGAAGCCGTAGGCGCCGTCGCGGATGGGGAAGACGTCGTAGAAGTCGCCGCCGACCTCGTTGCCCTCGCCGGCCGCGCGGTAGATGACCTCGACCTCCACGCCGTCGATCTGGGGGAGGCCGGGCGGCAGGAGGCTGCGCTGGAGGGACTGGCTGATGGCCGTGCGCTCCGAGTACAGGCGGGCGTTGTCCAGGGCCAGGGCGGCCCGGCGGGACAAGTCCTCGGCCAGCTCCAGGATTTCCTGGCGGAAGTGTTCGTCGGTCGGCTTGCCGAGCGTCAGCATGCCGATGACGCGGTTGCGGGCGACGAGCGGGAGGACGACGGTCTCGCCGCCCACCGCGGAGGCCGTGGCGAGCGTCGGGCCGATGCTCGAGGAGACCTGGTGCGTGGGGCCGCCGGTGAGGCCGAGGCTGCGCATGGAGGTACGCAGGGCGGCCTGGTGGGCCACCTCGGCGGGTGCCGTCCAGACGCGGGCGCCCGGGGTGGGTACCGGGTCCGGCGGGGGCATCTTCGACAACAACGACTTGATGCCGTCGATGAGTTCCTCGTCCTCGTGCAGGACGTACGAGAGGTACGGCTCCGAGGCCTGGTCGGCGATGGTGTAGACGGCACACCAGGTGGCCAGGGTCGGCACCGTCATCTGGGCCATGAGGGCCAGGGTCTGGTCGCGGTCCAGGGTGCCGGCCAGCAGGTCGGAGGCCTCGACGAGGAAGCTCAGCGAGCCGCGGCGCAGACGCTCGAGCTCGCCCAGGCGGGCCGATTCGACGGCCAGGGCGATGCGGTCGGCGGCGAACTGGAGGCGCAGGGCCTCCTCGTTGGAGTACCGGCTCGGTGCCTCGGCGGCGACACCGAGGGAGCCCGTGAGGCGGCCCTCGACCTTCAGCGGGACGGTGACGACCGAGCGCATGCCGGTGCCGCTCAGCAGCGGTACGGCGCCCGGTACGGCCGTGAGGTCGTCGTGGACGGCCGGCATACGGGCCGAGCCGTAGCGGCCGGGGCCCGCCTCGACGGGCACGCGCGCGAAGCGCTGGCGGGCCGAGGGCAGGCCGGTGGAGGCGCGGACCTCCAACTCGGTTTCGTCGTCGGTCGCCAGGAGCAGGAAGGCGGAGTCGGCGTCGAGCATGTCGCGGGCGCGTTCCACCGTGCGCTGCAGGAGGCCGTCGAGGTCGTCCGGGGCCGGCGAGCCGATGAACACCTCGAAGGGGTCGCTGCTCTGACCGTCGGCCGAGCCGGCGGTGTCCGGGGCCGGGACGCGCAACGGCGTCTGGAGTACGGCGCGTTCGTGGTCCCGGACCAGGAGGCAGACGGTGGAGGGCTCGCCGCCGGTGTCGCGGACCCTCAGATGCGAGGCGTACACCGGGGTGACACGGCCGTCGGCACCGCGGATGCCGTAACTGCCCTCCCACCGCGAGAGCTGGAGTGCCTCGACGATGCCGGTGCTGGTGCCCGGGGTGTGCGGCCAGGCCGCGAGGTCGGTGAGGGGCTTGCCGGTGACCTGGTCGGCGGGGTAGCCGAAGAGTTCCTCGGCGTCCTCGCTCCAGGCGGTGATGGCGCCCGTGCGGTCGATCTGGACGACAGCCACGCGGACCCGGCCGTCGGCGAGCGGCAGAAGCTCGGCGGGGAGCGAGGGTCCGGCGGAGCGGGTGCCCACCGGGCGCTCGGGGAGGTCGAGTTGGAACCAGACGTTCTTATGGGTCGGCGTGTACTCGACGCCCCAGCGGCCGGCGAGGGCCGCGCAGAGCTGGAGGCCGCGGCCGCCCTCGCGGTCTGGGCTGCCCATGTTGACGGGCGAGCCCTGGAGAGGGACCTCGCGTTCCGGATAGCGGTCGGCCACTTCGATCCGTACGCCGTCCTCGGTGCGCAGGCACAGGACGTCGGCGTGGGTGCCCGCGTGCACCACGGCGTTGGTGACCAGTTCGCTGGTGAGGACCACGGCGTCGTCGACGATGTCGGCGAAGCCCCAGCCCTGGAGCGTGTCGCGGACGAAGGACCGGGCGGTCGCGACGGAACGCCCGACGGGCTCGAAGCTGGCGGCCGCGCGCGCGGTGATCACAGAACTCCTCGACTTGTCGTCGACGTGCAGGACTCCGTGGCCGACCAGGTCGTGCCGCTGCTGCGGCATGTGTTCGCCCGTCGGCCGGCGGTCCGGGGTCTGTCCCCCGGGGATCAGTCCGGTGGTCATGTTCTGCGGCCGCCCCTCCGATTCCCGCTCGTTCTCGTGCCACCGCCCAGGCCGGACGGACCGGTGTGGCTGGACAGCCGGATGCAAGGTTACTTACCTTCGCCGTCCGAGCGGATGCCGGTCGCCGGTGTTTACGCCCCCCGTGTGCGGACGATGTGCGAAGCTGCCGAACTGTTATGGCCTGGTTCGGCAGGGGTGAAACACTGGGCAAGCTTCTTGTGAAGGTCCGGGCGGGCTGGGTGTGATCCGTGTAGCGCGGGCAGCAGTCTCTGGTGTGGCCGGATCTCCTCGGGCACGAATGCGCAGCAGTGAGCAGCAGTAACCGGTATCTGGTACGCCGAACAGAAGTACTCGAAGCACGGCAGCAATGGTCGACCCCTGCGGGAGGGACACAGTGGAGTCTGGCGCAGCGACGCGGGGCACGAAGACGCGCGCGAAAGGCGGACAGTCCCTGAGCAAGCAGCGAGGCGGCGGGACCACGGTGGTGGACACGGCTGCCCTGAACCGGCTGCTGGTGGCGCTCGTGGCGATGCGCGACGGGAACTTCCGCAAGCGGCTCACGGTGTCCGGGGACGGCGTGGTGTCGGAGATCGCCGCTGTCTTCAACGAGGTGGCCGACCGCAATCTCCATCTCACGGGTGAGCTGTCGCGGGTCCGGCGCATGGTCGGGCGTGAGGGAAAGCTCACAGAACGGCTGGAAACAGGTGCCTCCGAAGGCTCCTGGGCGGCCGCGATCGAGGCCTCCAACGCGTTGGTCGACGATCTCGTACGGCCCGTCTCCGAGGTCGGCCGGGTGCTGACCGCGGTGGCCGAGGGCGATCTGTCGCCGCGCATGGAGCTGCGCACGCAGGCGCCGGACGGGACCGGGCATCCGCTGCGGGGGGAGTTCCTGCGGGTCGGGCGGACCGTCAACAACCTGGTCGACCAGCTCTCGACGTTCACCGACGAGGTCACGCGCGTGGCCAGCGAGGTGGGCACTGAGGGCAAGTTGGGCGGTCAGGCACGCGTGCGCGGTATGTCCGGTTCGTGGAAGGACCTGACGGAGTCCGTCAACACGATGGCGAACCGGCTGACCGCGCAGGTCCGGGACATCGCGCTGGTGACCACCGCGGTGGCCCGGGGTGACCTGTCGCGCAAGGTCACCGTGCATGTGGCCGGCGAGATGCTGGAGCTGAAGAACACTGTCAACACGATGGTGGAGCAGCTGTCGTCGTTCTCCTCCGAGGTGACGCGGGTCGCCCGTGAGGTGGGCACGGAGGGCATCCTGGGCGGTCAGGCGCAGGTGCCCGGGGTGGCCGGCGTGTGGAAGGAGCTCACCGACTCGGTCAACACCATGGCGGGCAATCTGACCGCGCAGGTGCGTGGCATCTCCCAGGTCACCACCGCTGTCGCCAACGGCGATCTGTCGCAGAAGGTGACCGTTCCGGCGCGCGGTGAGGTCGCGCAGCTTGCCGAGACGATCAACCAGATGACCGAGACGCTGCGGATCTTCGCGGACGAGGTCACGCGTGTGGCCAACGAGGTCGGTGCCGAGGGGCGGCTCGGCGGTCAGGCGAACGTGCCGGGCGCGGCGGGGACGTGGAAAGACCTGACGGATTCCGTGAACACGGTTTTCCGGAACCTGACCACACAGGTGCGGGACATCGCCGCTGTGACGACGGCGGTGGCCAACGGCGATCTGTCGCAGACGGTCACGGTCGACGTGGCCGGCGAGATGCTCGAGTTGAAGAACACCGTCAACGGGATGGTTGATCAACTGTCGTCGTTCGGTGCCGAGGTCACGCGCGTGGCCCGGGAGATCGGCGTCGAGGGTGAGCTGGGCGGCCAGGCGCAGGTGGCCGGTGCGGCCGGTACGTGGAAGGACTTGACCGACTCCGTCAACACTGCATTCCGCAACCTCACCGGTCAGGTGCGCAACATCGCGCAGGTGACGACGGCGGTGGCCAACGGCGATCTGTCGCAGAAGGTCACGGTCGATGTCTCCGGCGAGATGCTCCAGCTGAAGAACACCGTGAACACGATGGTGGACCAGCTCTCCAGCTTCGCCGACCAGGTGACCCGGATGGCCAGGGACGTGGGCACGGAGGGCCGCCTCGGCGGTCAGGCGCGCGTGGACGGTGTCTCGGGCACCTGGAAGGAACTCACGGACTCCGTCAACTTCATGGCGGGCAACCTGACTTCCCAGGTGCGGCAGATCGCCCAGGTGACGACGGCCGTGGCCCGCGGTGACCTGTCGCAGAAGATTGATGTCGACGCCCGTGGCGAGATCCTCGAGTTGAAGAACACGATCAACACGATGGTCGACCAGCTCTCCGCCTTCGCCGACCAGGTCACCAAGGTGGCCCGCGAAGTGGGCACGGAGGGCCGCCTCGGCGGTCAGGCGCAGGTGCCCGGGGTGGCCGGTGTGTGGCGCGACCTGACCGACTCCGTGAACGGCATGGCCGGCAACCTCACCGCCCAGGTGCGCAACATCGCCCAGGTCGCGACGGCGGTGGCGCGCGGTGACCTCTCGCAGAAGATCACCGTGGACGCGCGCGGTGAGATCCAGGAACTGAAGAACACCCTGAACACGATGGTCGACCAGCTGTCGTCGTTCGCCCAGGAGGTCACGCGCGTCGCGCGCGAGGTGGGCACCGAGGGCATGCTGGGCGGCCAGGCCGAGGTGCAGGGGGTCGCGGGCACCTGGAAGGACCTCACGCAGTCCGTGAACTTCATGGCGAACAACCTGACCATCCAGGTGCGCAACATCGCCGAGGTCACGACCGCGGTCGCCAAGGGCGACCTGTCCAAGAAGATCACTGTTGACGCGAAGGGCGAGATTCTTGAGCTCGTCACGACGGTCAACACCATGGTTGATCAACTGTCGTCCTTCGCCGAGCAGGTGACCCGCGTGGCCCGTGAGGTGGGCACGGAGGGCATCCTCGGCGGGCAGGCGCACGTGCCGGGAGTCACGGGCATCTGGAAGGACCTCAGCAACAACGTGAACCTGATGGCCAACAACCTGACCATGCAGGTGCGCAACATCTCCCAGGTCTCGGCGGCCGTCGCCAACGGCGACCTCACGCGGCAGGTGACCATCGAGGCGCGCGGTGAGGTGGCGCAGCTCGCCGACACCATCAACACCATGGTGAAGACGCTGAGTTCGTTCGCCGACCAGGTCACAAAGGTGGCCCGTGAGGTGGGCACGGACGGCATCCTCGGCGGCCAGGCGCACGTACCGGGTGTGGCCGGTACGTGGAAGGACCTCACCGAGTCCGTGAACCAGATGGCGTCCAACCTGACGGGCCAGGTGCGCAACATCGCCATGGTCACCACGGCCATCGCCAAGGGTGACCTGACGAAGAAGATCGACATTGACGCACGCGGTGAGATCCTCGAACTCAAGACGACGATCAACACGATGGTCGACCAGCTGTCCAGCTTCGCCGAGGAGGTCACCCGGGTCGCCCGTGAGGTGGGCACCGAGGGTCAGCTCGGCGGGCAGGCACGCGTGCGTGACGTGGACGGCACCTGGCGCGACCTGACGGAGTCCGTGAACGAGATGGCCGGGAACCTCACCCGGCAGGTGCGGGCCATCGCGCGCGCGGCCACCGCGGTAACCCGCGGCGACCTCAACCTGAAGCTGGACGTGGACGCCGCCGGCGAGATCCAGGAGCTCCAGGACTACATCAACAAGATGATCGCCAACCTGCGTGACACCACGATCGCCAACGAGGAGCAGGACTGGCTCAAGGGCAACCTCGCCCGTATCTCGGCCCTGATGCAGGGCCGCCGCGACCTGGAGGACGTGGCCTCGCTGATCATGAGCGAGCTGACGCCGGTGGTCTCGGCGCAGCACGGCGCGTTCTTCCTGGCGATGCCGCTGGTCGACGGCAAGGACACGAGCGCCGAGCAGGAGGACGCGTACGAACTGCGCATGCTCGGTTCGTACGGCTACTCGATGGGCTCCATGCCGACGTCGTTCCGGCCGGGTGAGGGGTTGATCGGGACGGCGGGCCAGGAGAAACGTGCGATCATCGTGGAGAACGCGCCCAGCGGCTATCTGAAGATCTCTTCCGGGCTCGGGGAGGCCCCGCCCGCGCAGGTGATCGTCCTTCCGGTGCTGTTCGAGGGCAAGGTGCTCGGCGTCATCGAGCTGGCGTCCTTCGCGCCGTTCACGCAGATCCAGAAGGACTTCCTCAACCAGATCGCCGAGATGATCGCGACCAGCGTCAACACGATCTCCGTCAACACCAAGACGGAGCTGCTGCTGAAGCAGTCGCAGGAGCTGACCGAGCAACTCCGTGAGCGGTCGGCCGAGTTGGAGAACCGGCAGAAGGCGCTGCAGGCCTCGAACGCCGAGCTCGAGGAGAAGGCCGAGTTGCTGGCCCGGCAGAACCGCGACATCGAGGTCAAGAACACGGAGATCGAGGAGGCACGGCAGGTCCTGGAGGAGCGCGCCGAGCAACTCGCGGTCTCCATGCGCTACAAGAGCGAGTTCCTGGCCAACATGTCGCACGAGCTGCGCACCCCGCTCAACTCGCTGCTGATCCTGGCCAAGCTGCTCGCCGACAACGCCGACGCCAATCTGACACCGAAGCAGGTCGAGTTCGCCGAGACCATCCACGGCGCCGGCTCCGACCTGCTCCAGCTGATCAACGACATCCTCGACCTGTCGAAGGTCGAGGCGGGCAAGATGGACGTCTCGCCGACGCGCATCGCGCTCGTCCAGCTCGTCGACTACGTGGAGGCCACCTTCCGGCCGCTGACCGCGGAGAAGGGCCTCGACCTGTCCGTACGGGTCTCGCCCGAACTGCCCGCCACCCTGCACACCGACGAGCAGCGGCTGCTCCAGGTGCTGCGCAACCTGCTGTCGAACGCGGTGAAGTTCACCGACTCCGGCTCGGTCGAGCTGGTGATCCGGCCCGCCGGCGCGGACGTTCCGGTGGGCATCCGCGAGCAGCTGCTGGAGACCGGTTCGGTCAGCGACCCGGACGCGGCGCTGCTCGCGTTCTCGGTGACCGACACCGGGATCGGCATCGCGGCCAGCAAGATGCGGGTGATCTTCGAGGCGTTCAAGCAAGCCGACGGCACGACCAGCCGCAAGTACGGCGGTACGGGCCTCGGGCTGTCGATCTCGCGGGAGATCGCGCACCTGCTCGGCGGTGAGATCCATGCGCAGAGCGAGCCGGGACGCGGCTCGACGTTCACGTTGTATTTGCCGCTGCACCCGAGTGAACTGCCGCCGCAGGGCTATCAGCAATCCTTGCCGGTGCTGGCGGCGGGGGAACTGCTCGCCTCCGATCATCAGATGCCCGAGCTGTCCGACGCCGAGATCGAGACGCCGGCCGAGGTGAAGTCGTACCAGGAGACGCAGAACGGCGCTGCCGCGCTGTTCCGGCGCCGCCGCCGGGGCGCTCCGGTGGCCGAGCTGTGGCCGACCGGCGCTGCCGCCGCCCGGCAGGAGTCGGCACCCGAGCCGCACCGCGGCGTGCGGTTCGGCGGGGAGAAGGTGCTGATCGTCGACGACGACATCCGCAACGTCTTCGCGCTGACCAGCGTCCTGGAGCAGCACGGACTGTCCGTGCTGTACGCGGAGAACGGCCGCGAGGGCATCGAGGTCCTGGAACAGCACGACGACGTGGCGGTCGTCCTGATGGACATCATGATGCCCGAGATGGACGGGTACGCGACGACCACGGCGATCCGCAGGATGCCGCAGTTCGCCGGTCTGCCGATCATCGCGCTGACCGCGAAGGCCATGAAGGGCGACCGGGAGAAGGCGATCGAGTCGGGCGCTTCCGACTACGTCACGAAGCCGGTCGATCCCGATCACCTGCTGTCGGTGATGGAGCAGTGGATGCGCGAGGAATGAGGGGATCGGACGGGCTCCGGATGAACGTTACGGGAACCTTCGGCGGGCACACGGAGCTGCTGACTCCGGGTGCCCGGGGCCGTGTAGAGGTGTGGGATTCGGGGAACCTTCTGGTCCCCCGCCGCGTTTCTGCTACGTGCACAGTGACATCACGGTGACAGGGTGTGGCGACGGGCGGGGTGCGGCTACCATGACCGGCACAAGGACGGGCGGCGAAAGGGAGTCGTCCCCTGGGGCGGCGCCCGGTGTACCGCCGGGGCGAGGAGGGCGGGCCATGGTGCAGAAGGCCAAGATCCTCCTGGTCGATGACCGGCCGGAGAATCTGCTGGCGCTGGAGGCCATCCTCTCTGCGCTCGATCAGACGCTGGTGCGGGCATCGTCCGGGGAGGAAGCGCTCAAAGCACTGCTCACGGACGACTTCGCGGTCATTCTGCTGGACGTCCAGATGCCAGGAATGGACGGTTTCGAAACCGCGGCGCACATCAAGCGGCGCGAGCGGACCCGGGACATCCCGATCATCTTCCTCACTGCGATCAACCACGGTCCGCACCACACCTTCCGGGGCTACGCGGCGGGCGCGGTCGACTACATCTCCAAGCCCTTCGACCCATGGGTGCTGCGCGCGAAGGTCTCCGTGTTCGTCGAGCTGTACATGAAGAACTGCCAACTGCGGGAGCAGGCGGCGCTGCTGCGGCTCCAGCTGGAGGGCGGCGGCAAGAGCGCGGTCGGCCCCGGCAAGGAGCCGGCGGGACTGCTCGCCGAACTGTCCGCGCGGCTCGCGGCCGTCGAGGAGCAGGCTGAGGCGCTGTCCAAGCAGTTGGACGACGAGTCCGCGGACGCGGCGGCCGTGGCCACGGCCGCCCATCTCGAACGCAAACTCACGGGATTGCGCCGGGCGCTCGACGCCCTGGAGCCGGGCACCGGCGGCGGTGCCCCGACACTGCCGAGCCAGAACTGACGCCCGGGGCACGTCCGTTGCGCATGAGTGCGCGTCAGTTCCGTGCCGACGCAGGGGCGACACGAACGGGTGAAGCAGTAGGCACACGTGTCCGCTGTCGTCTCCACCGGTAACCTCACATCCATGGCCTCACGTCCCTCCGCAGCCAAGAAGCGGCCCGCGAAGAAGGCGGCTGCTCCCTCGAAGGCTCCGGCGAAGAAGGCCGCTGCGAAGAAGGCACCCGCCAAGAAGGCCGCCGCGAAGAAGTCGGCGCCGGCACCCAAGCCGGCGCCGAATCCCACCGGCGGCATCTACAAACTCGTGCGCGCCGTCTGGCTCGGCCTCGCGCACGCCGTCGGCGCCGTCTTCCGCGGGATAGGGCAGGGCGCGAAGAACCTCGACCCGGCGCACCGCAAGGACGGCGTCGCGCTGCTGCTGTTCGGCATCGCCCTGATCGTCGCCGCCGGCACCTGGGCCGATCTGCGCGGTCCCGTCGGCGACCTGGTGGAGATCCTGGTCACCGGCGCCTTCGGCCGCCTCGACCTGCTGGTGCCGATACTGCTTGCGGTCATCGCTGTGCGCCTCATCCGGCACCCCGAGCAGCCGGACGCCAACGGCCGTATCGTGATCGGCCTGTCCGCGCTCGCCATCGGTGTGCTCGGCCAGGTCCACATCGCCTGCGGCTCGCCCGCCCGCAGCGACGGCATGCAGGCCATAAGGGACGCCGGCGGCCTCATCGGCTGGGCGGCGGCGACCCCGCTGTCGTACTCGATGACCGACGTCCTCGCCGTACCGCTGCTCGTGCTGCTCGCGATCTTCGGACTGCTGGTCGTCACCGCCACCCCGGTCAACGCGATCCCGCAGCGGCTCCGTTCGCTCGGTGTGCGCCTCGGTCTCCTGCACGACCCGGTGCCGGACGAATTCGGCGAGGACGACGACGAGCGGTACGAGGAGCAGTGGCGCGAAGCGCTGCCCGCGCGCCCTCACAAGCGCCGGGGCGCCCCCGAGGCGTACGACACCGACAGCACCGAGCAGGAAGCCCTCTCCAAGCGCCGGAGCCGCCCCAGGCGCTCCGCGGTGCCGCAGCCCGACATGGGGCGGCAGATGGACGCCGTGGACGTCGCCGCGGCGGCCGCGGCCGCGCTCGACGGCGCCGTCCTGCACGGCATGCCGCCCTCGCCGCTTGTCGCCGACCTCACCCAGGGCGTGAGTGTGGGCGACCGCGAGAACACCACGCCGACTCCTGTCCCGGCGCCGGCCGCGCGGCCCAAGCAGGAGAAGCTCCCGGTCGAGAACGTCCCCGACCTGACCAAGTCGGCCCCCGAGGAGACCCGCGACCTGCCTCCGCGCGCGGAGCAACTCCAGCTCTCCGGCGACATCACCTACTCGCTGCCCTCGCTCGACCTCCTGCAGCGCGGCGGCCCCGGCAAGGCCCGCAGCGCGGCGAACGACGCCGTCGTCGCGTCGCTCACCAAGGTGTTCACCGAGTTCAAGGTCGACGCGCGCGTCACCGGCTTCACGCGCGGTCCCACGGTCACGCGCTACGAGGTCGAACTCGGCCCTGCCGTGAAGGTCGAGCGGATCACCGCGCTCACCAAGAACATCGCGTACGCCGTCGCCAGCCCGGACGTGCGGATCATCAGCCCCATTCCCGGCAAGTCCGCGGTCGGCATCGAGATCCCGAACACCGACCGGGAGATGGTCAACCTCGGCGACGTGCTGCGTCTCGCGGAGTCCGCGGAGGACGACGACCCGATGCTGGTCGCCTTCGGCAAGGACGTCGAGGGCGGCTACGTCATGCACTCGCTGGCGAAGATGCCGCACATCCTGGTGGCCGGCGCGACCGGTTCCGGCAAGTCGTCCTGCATCAACTGCCTGATCACGTCGGTCATGATGAGGGCGACCCCGGAGGACGTGCGCATGGTCCTCGTCGACCCCAAGCGCGTCGAACTGACAGCCTACGAGGGCATCCCGCACCTGATCACGCCGATCATCACCAACCCGAAGCGGGCCGCCGAGGCGCTCCAGTGGGTCGTACGGGAGATGGACCTCAGGTACGACGACCTGGCCGCGTTCGGGTACCGGCACATCGACGACTTCAACGAGGCCATCCGCAACGGCGAGGTGAAGCTGCCCGAGGGCAGCGAGCGGGAACTCCAGCCGTATCCGTACCTGCTGGTGATCGTGGACGAGCTCGCCGACCTGATGATGGTCGCCCCGCGCGACGTCGAGGACGCGATCGTGCGTATCACGCAACTGGCGCGCGCGGCAGGCATCCACCTCGTCCTCGCGACCCAGCGGCCTTCCGTCGACGTGGTCACCGGACTGATCAAGGCCAACGTGCCCTCGCGGCTGGCGTTCGCCACCTCCTCGCTCGCCGACTCCCGCGTCATCCTCGACCAGCCAGGCGCCGAGAAGCTGATCGGCAAGGGCGACGGGCTCTTCCTGCCGATGGGGGCGAACAAGCCGACCCGTATGCAGGGCGCGTTCGTCACCGAGGCGGAGGTCGCGGTCGTCGTCCAGCACTGCAAGGACCAGATGGCGCCGGTCTTCCGGGACGACGTCACGGTGGGCACCAAGCAGAAGAAGGAGATCGACGAGGACATCGGCGACGACCTCGACCTGCTGTGCCAGGCGGCCGAACTGGTCGTCTCCACGCAGTTCGGATCGACGTCCATGCTCCAGCGCAAGCTGCGCGTCGGCTTCGCGAAGGCCGGGCGGCTCATGGACCTCATGGAGTCCCGCAACGTCGTCGGCCCGAGCGAGGGTTCCAAGGCACGTGACGTTCTTGTGAAACCCGACGAGCTGGATGGCGTGCTCGCCGTGATCCGTGGGGAGTCTGAGGGATAGAGAAGCCGGCCGTCCGGTCCTGCGGGTAGGGCCGGGTGGACGCGTCGTGATCCACTCGTTAGAGATCGGCGGGCAACCGTTTCCCCTTGACGCACGTCAAGTTGAGCGAAAGGACAGGCGCGGGCCCCACACTGGAGTTCGTACCCGTCCCGTCGTCGGGATGTCCGGCCATACCGATGGCGTACAGATTGATACCGCCCGGTTGCCCCACCCTTTCGTACCCCCCATAGACTGAACTTCCAGCACAGGTGGCTACACGCTCGAAAGGCGCCCCCGTGTCCATCGGCAGCAACTCCCCTGAAGACGAGCGTCCGTTCCAAGACGTATCCGAGGAATCCCGTACCTCCGTGGGCCGCGCCCTTCAGCAGGCGCGCACCGCGGCCGGGCTGACCGTCGACGACGTCAGTAGCGCCACTCGGGTGCGCATCGCCATCGTGCACGCCATCGAGGCGGACAACTTCGCGCCCTGCGGCGGAGACGTGTATGCCCGCGGGCACATCAGGACCCTGGCCAAGGCCGTGCACCTCGATCCGGCCCCGCTGCTCGCGCGGTACGAGGCCGAGCACGGCGGGCGCCCGGCGCCGACGCCGGCCGCCCCGCTGTTCGAGGCGGAACGTATCCGCCCGGAGCGGCGCGGACCCAACTGGACCGCTGCCATGGTCGCCGCGATCGTCGCCGTGGTCGGCTTCGTCGGGTTCACCGTCTTCAAGGGCGGCGACGACGGGAGCAACGCCAAGGACGAGGTCGCCCAGGGCGCCACGCCCTCGACCAGCAAGGCCGCCTCGCCCAAGCCCTCGGGCAGCAAGCCCGCCGCCGAGAAGCCCGAGCCGTCCGACAGCGCGATCGCGGCCGCGCCCCAGGACAAGGTCACCGTCCAGGTCAGCGCCGTCGACGGGCGCAGCTGGATCTCGGCCAAGGACCACAACGGCCGCATGCTCTTCGACGGGCTCCTCAAGAAGGGCGACTCCAAGACCTTCCAGGACAGCTCGAAGATCAACCTCATCCTCGGCGACGCCGGCGCGATCCAGCTCTACGTGAACGGCAAGAAGATCGAGGACGACTTCCAGCCGGGCGCCGTGGAGCGTCTGACGTACACGAAGGGCGACCCCCAGGTCGGCTAGTCGGCCCGGCAGGGCGCGACACCACGGGGTTGGCCGAGAACGGTCAACCCCGTCGACGTGGGGTGTCAGTCAGACAAAGTAGTCTTGAGCCCATGCCTGAACGCCGTACCGTCGCACTAGTCACTCTCGGCTGCGCCCGTAACGAGGTGGACTCGGAGGAGCTCGCAGGCCGTTTGGAGGCGGACGGCTGGCAGCTTGTGGAGGACGCCGGGGACGCCGATGTCGCCGTGGTCAACACCTGTGGCTTCGTGGAAGCCGCCAAGAAAGACTCCGTGGACGCCCTCTTGGAGGCCAACGACCTCAAGGGACACGGAAGAACGCAGGCCGTCGTGGCGGTGGGCTGCATGGCCGAGCGGTACGGCAAGGAGCTCGCCGAGGCCCTCCCCGAGGCCGACGGCGTGCTGGGCTTCGACGACTACACGGACATCTCCGACCGTCTGCAGACCATCCTGAGCGGCGGCATCCATGCCGCCCACACCCCGCGCGACCGGCGCATGCTGCTGCCGATCAGCCCGGCCGAGCGACAGGTTTCTGCCACCGAGGTGGCGCTTCCCGGACACGGCGCCCCGGTGGACCTCCCCGAGGGCCTGGCCCCGGAGTCCGGCCCACGTGCGCCCCTGCGGCGCCGTCTGGACGGCTCCCCGGTCGCCTCGGTCAAGCTCGCTTCCGGCTGCGACCGCCGCTGCTCCTTCTGCGCCATCCCCTCCTTCCGCGGCTCCTTCATCTCACGCCGCCCCAGCGACGTGCTGAACGAGACGCGGTGGCTGGCAGAACAGGGCGTGAAGGAGATCATGCTGGTCTCCGAGAACAACACCTCGTACGGCAAGGACCTGGGCGACATCCGCCTCCTCGAGTCCCTGCTGCCCGAGCTCTCCGGGGTCGACGGCATCGAGCGGGTGCGCGTGAGCTACCTCCAGCCCGCGGAGATGCGCCCGGGCCTGATCGACGTGCTGACGTCCACCCCGAAGATCGCCCCTTACTTCGATCTGTCCTTCCAGCACTCCGCCCCGGACGTGCTGCGCGCGATGCGCCGCTTCGGCGACACCGATCGCTTCCTGGAACTGCTCGACACCATCCGCGCCAAGGCCCCGCAGGCCGGCGTGCGCTCGAACTTCATCGTCGGCTTCCCCGGCGAGTCCGAGTCCGACCTCGCCGAGCTCGAGCGCTTCCTGATCCACGCGCGACTGGACGCGATCGGCGTCTTCGGCTACTCCGACGAGGAGGGCACGGAAGCCGCGACGTACGACCACAAGCTCGACGAGGACGTCGTCGCCGAGCGGCTGGCCCACATCTCCCGGCTCGCCGAGGAACTCGTCTCGCAGCGGGCCGAGGAGCGCCTGGGCGAGACCGTGGACGTGCTGGTGGAGTCCGTCGACGGCGAGGACGGCCCGTACGGCCGCGGCGCACACCAGGCCCCGGAGACCGACGGCCAGGTTCTGCTCACAAGCGGCGAAGGCCTGCGCGTCGGCCGTATCGTCGAGGCGAAGGTGGTCGGTACGGAGGGTGTCGACCTCGTGGCCGAGCCGCTCCAGGGCTCGCTCGCGTGTGGTGAGGAGGCGGGCAGATGACCGGAGTCCCGGCATCCGCCGCGGGCGGCTCCTCCGGCGCGCAGGGCGCCACGGGCTCCGCCGCCGGCGGTTCCGCTTCCGGCCCTGAGGGCGGAGCCAGGTCCGCGCGCGGCGGGAAGGTCGTGGCCGCAGCCGTCAACCAGGCCAGCGTCTGGAACATCGCCAACCTGCTGACCATGCTCCGGCTGCTCCTCGTCCCCGGCTTCGTGGCGCTGATGCTGGCCGGCGGGGGGTACGACCCCGCGTGGCGCTCGCTGGCCTGGGCGGCCTTCGCCATCGCCATGATCACCGACCTGTTCGACGGTCATCTGGCCCGGACGTACAACCTCGTCACCGACTTCGGGAAGATCGCCGACCCCATCGCCGACAAGGCGATCATGGGCGCGGCGCTGATCTGTCTCTCCTCGCTGGGCGATCTGCCGTGGTGGGTGACGGTGGTCATCCTCGGCCGGGAACTCGGCATCACGCTGCTGCGTTTTCTCGTCATCCGGTACGGCGTGATCCCCGCGAGCCGCGGCGGCAAGCTCAAGACACTCACCCAGGGCGTGGCCGTGGGGATGTATGTGCTGGCGCTGACGGGCTGGCTGGCGACCCTGAGGTTCTGGGTGATGGCGGCGGCGGTCGTGCTGACCGTGGTGACCGGGCTCGACTATGTGAGACAGGCCATTGTGCTGCGCAGGCAGGGAATCGCCGAGCGGCAGGCAGCGTTGGAGGATTCGGAAGGGTGAAGTCCGCGGCCACCGAAGTGGTGCGACTACTCACGGTGAGGGGCGAGACGCTCGCCATCGCCGAGTCGCTCACGGGTGGCCTGGTTGCGGCGGAGATCACATCGGTTCCCGGGGCCTCCAAGGCCTTCCGGGGCTCGGTCACCGCCTACGCCACGGGACTCAAGCACGAGCTACTGGGCGTCGACGCCACTCTGCTGGCCCAGCGCGGTGCGGTGGATCCGCAGGTCGCGGCCCAGATGGCGGCCGGAGTGAGAAAGGCTCTCGGCGCCGACTGGGGCCTCGCGACGACCGGTGTCGCCGGACCCGAGCCACAGGACGGGCAGCCCGTCGGGACGGTTTTCGTGGCGGTGGACGGGCCTCTCGGGTCGGATTCCGGTTCCGCCGGCGGCGGAAAAGTGGAGGCGTTGCGGTTGAACGGCGACCGCGCGGACATTCGTATGGAGAGTGTACGGAGCGTACTCGCACTGCTCTTGAAGGAGCTTGCGGGCGAACAGACTGGAAATGAGCGGGCACAGGATACGGAACGGAACGGGGGGTTTTGATGTTTGCAGCCCTGAGTGAACACGACATCGCTCCCCGCACGGCCGCGGCGCAAGGCGGTACGGTGGGGCGAGAAGGATGCGGCTACGCGGTCCGAGGAGGGAGCCACCGATGATTCTGCTCCGTCGCCTGCTTGGTGACGTGCTGCGTCGGCAGCGCCAACGCCAGGGCCGTACTCTGCGCGAAGTCTCCTCGTCCGCCCGAGTCTCACTCGGCTATCTCTCCGAGGTGGAGCGGGGGCAGAAGGAGGCTTCCTCCGAACTGCTCTCCGCCATCTGCGACGCGCTGGACGTACGGATGTCCGAGCTCATGCGGGAAGTGAGCGACGAGCTCGCCCTCGCCGAGCTGGCCCGGTCTGCCGCGGCCACCGAGTCCGTGCCCGCGCCGGTTCGTCCGATGCTGGGCTCCGTCTCAGTGACCGGTGTGCCACCGGAACGGGTGACCATCAAGGCGCCCGCCGAGGCGGTGGATGTGGTCGCCGCGTGACGTTCACGCGCGTGGCTCTGTAACGCGACACGTCAAAGGCCCCGGTCGGGGCTTCTCCGGGACGATCCCGGGGGAGTCAGGCCGGGGCCTTCGCGCTGTCCGCCTTCCAGGCGCCCGCCTGCATGGCGTTCCGGTTTGCGTCCATTTGCCGGTATCCGATGCACCCGTCATGGTGGGAGGGACATGTCAGGACGAATCATCGGAGGGTGTGGTGTACGTCGTGAAGAGCCCGTTGTCCGACGCGGATCTGAAGATCGTGTCCGAGGCGCTCCAGGGGGCACTCGTCGATCTGGTGGACCTCTCGCTGGTCGCGAAGCAGATCCACTGGAACATCGTCGGCCCCCGCTTCCGGTCCATCCACCTCCAGCTGGACGAGGTCGTCGCCTCCGCGCGGACCCACTCCGACCTCGTGGCGGAGCGGGCGTCGACGCTGGGCGTCCCGCCCGACGGGCGCGCGCCGACCGTGGCCTCCAGCAGCGGCATAGGACCGGCGCCCTCGGGCTGGGTCAAGGACACGGACGCCGTTGGGACGCTCGTGGACGCGCTGGGTGCCGTCATTGCGCGTATGCGGGAGCGGGTCCTGGCGACGGGTGAGGCGGATCCGGTGACCCAGGACATCTTCATCGGGATCACGGCGGACCTCGAGAAACACCACTGGATGTTCCAGGCCGAGAACGCGTAGCGCCCCGGTGAGTGACGCGGTGCCGACCCGGGCCGGGCCGCCGGCGGTGCGTTCGTGTGCCCCTGGTGCGCCCTCCCTCGTGGTGAGGGCCGCGGTCTAGCGTCCCGGCGGGAGGTGACGGGCATGGTGCGGCGGACAGTGCGCTCGGGGATCGCCCTGGGCTTCGGGGCCGTGTGGTGGTGGGCCGTGCTGCGGATCGCGCTGGGGGCGGACACCGGCCTGGTGGAGGGGGCCGTCGTGGCCGGGGGGTGGGGACTGAGTCTGCTGCCGGTGCACTGTGTGCCGAAGGCGCTGGCCGCGGGCGCCGTCGGGCCGGAGCGTTGGGTCGCGGCCTGGCGGGCGGGAGACGTCACCAAGGCATCGCGACACCCCCGTTCGGGCGCAGGATCTGACCCGTCGTGAACGACGAGGCGTCGGACGCCAGATGCAGCACAGCGTGTGCGATGTCGTCCGCTTCGCCGACCCGGCCCAGCGGTGACATCCGGGCCATCAGGGCCTCGGTGTGCGCCTGTTGCTCGCCGTCGTGACGGTCGGTCATGGGCGTGCGGATCCAGCCCGGGGCGACCGCGTTGACCCGGATGCCGTGCCGGCCGACCTCGGTCGCGAGCGTCTTGGTCAGTTGGACCACGGCCGCCTTCGCGGCGCCGTAGCAGAGGAGCCCGGGGCCGCCGGTGTCGACGGCGCCGGAGGCCATGGTGACGATGCTGCCGCGGGTGCCGCCGGCGAGCATCAGACGGGCCGCTTCCTGGCAGGCGTACAGCACGCCCTTGAAGTTGACGTTCAGGACCCGGTCGAGATCTTCGTCGCGGGTCTCCAGGACCAGGCTGCTGTGCATGATCCCGGCGATCGCCGCCATCACGTCCAGCCGCTCGCAGGACCGGACGGCCTGCCGCAGTTGCGCCCGGTCGGTGACGTCGAGGAGATGGGTGTATGCCGTGCCGCCCCGGTCCTTGATGAGGGTGGCCGTCCCGTGCAGGCCCTCCTTGTCCCGGTCGGCGCAGTGCACCGTCGCGCCCGCCTCGGCGAGCAGGACGGCTGAGGCCCGGCCGATGCCGCTGGCGGCGCCGGTGACGAATGCGGTGCGTCCGCTGAGGTCGTACGCCTTGACGGGCATGAGGGGACCGTACGAGCGTGTCTGATGGATCGTCAATTGATTGTACGGGGGCGGATTCTGCGGGTCTGCGGGGAGCCCGGTGCCGGGGCGGGGCCGTGCTGGCAGGACGGGCACCAGTAGGTGGGGCGCTCCCGAGAGCCGTCGCCCTGGTCGGCCGCTCGGATCGGGGTGTGGCAGCGCAGACAGGGGCGGGGTGCGCGGCCGTACACGAACAGGTCCTGGCCGCGCCGGCCCGTCGTGCTGCGGACGGGACGGTCGCGGTTGGCCTCCAGGAGCCGCTGGGCGAGGGCGGGCAGTTGCGCGGCGCGGCCGGCGGGCAGCGCGCCCACGGGCAGCCACGGGGTAGCGCCGAGCAGGAAGCAGAGCTCGCTCTTGTAAATGTTGCCGATTCCGGCGAGGTTGCGCTGGTCGAGCAGGGCCTCGCCGAGGGGGCGGGCCGGATCCGCGAGGAGGTTGGCCAGGGCCAGTTCGGGGTTCCAGTCCGGGCCCAGCAGATCGGGGCCGAGGTGGCCCACGGCGCGGGACTCGTCGGTGGTGCGCAGGAGGTCGAGGACCGGCAGGCGGTAGCCGACGGCGGTGCTGTCGTCGGTGCCGAGGATCACCCGGATCTGGTGGGCGGGGCCACCGCTCCAGCGCCGGCCCGTCTCGTACACCTTCCAGGAGCCGTCCATCCGGAGGTGCGAGTGCAGGGTCAGGCCGCCCTCGATACGGGTGAGCAGGTGCTTGCCGCGCGGGGTGACGTCGAGGACCGTGCGGCCGGTGAGGTCGGCCGTGGCGTACTTGGGCACCCTCAGGTCGCTGCGGGTCAGCACCCGGCCCGCGAGCGCGCCGTGCAGCCGCCTCGCGGTCTGCCAGACCGTGTCACCTTCGGGCATGGCTCAAGGGTGACACGGGGGGAGCACCGGGGCTGTGGGCGGGCGGTCTCATGCTCTCAGGCGCAGGCCGCGCGGGGTCGCTATGAAGCCCGCCGTCTCCAGGAGGGTGCCGAGCGGGGAGGTCAGGGCCGAGGCGCCGTTGACGCGCTCCACCGTGACCGTGCCGAGGGTGCCCGCTCGGGCGGCCGCGGCCAGCGCCTCGGCAGCGGGGCGGAGACGGGGGTCGTCGGTGGCCGTGGTGTCGGGAGCGGAGGGCCAGGCCAGCAGGGTCTTGCCGCCGCGCTCCATGTAGAGCGTCAGCTCACCGTCCACGAGCACCACCAGGGAGCCTGCCTTGCGGCCCGGCTTGTGCCCGGCGCCGGTGGGTGGCTCGGGCCAGGGGAGGGCGGAGCCGTAGGCGTTGGCGGGGTCGGCGGCGGCCAGGACGACGGCTCGGGTGTCGGGGGAGGCGGCGGTACGGCTGCGGTGGTTTCCGTAGGAGGTGCCGTACGGGGAGGCGGTACCGCCAAAGCCGTCGGTGCCGCCTCGGGGGCCTCCGTGGCCGGGCGTTGCGAAGTCCTTCGGGGAGATGTAGTCGCCCGGTGAAGTGCGGTTGTTCGGGGGCCAGTCGAAGTCGCCGTCGAGGTCGGTGGGGCCGGTGAGGTCGAACGCGGCGGGGGCGCCGCTGCCGAAGTCTTGGGAGCCGCCGGAGTCCGGGCCCGGCAGGGCTTCGCCCCGGTCGCGGGCGTTGGACACCGCGCGCAGTCGGTCCACGGCTCCGTCCATCGCGAACTGGGCGGCGCCGAGCCCCTCCACGACGTACCCACGCCGCGCCTGGCCGCTCTCCTCGAAGGCGGACAGGATCCGGTACACCGCCGAGAAGCCGCCCTCGACGCCCTCCGCCGCGACCGCTCCCCGGGTCACCACGCCGTGCCGGTCCAGGAGAGTACGGGCCAGGGCGTGTGCGCGCTTGGTGGTGTCCGGCTCGCGGAGCGGGAGCAGGGACCAGCGGCCGGCCACGGTCGGCGGGCCGCTGCGCGAGGCGGGGCGGGCGGCGGTCGTCAGTGAGCCGTAGCGGCCGCGCGGAACGGTGCGCTTGGCGCGGTGGGCCGTGGCGCCCGCGGTGCGGCCGGAACCCAGCAGGGAGCGCATCGGGGCGAGCGTGTCGTTGGTGAGCCGTCCGGACCAGGCCAGGTCCCAGACGGTGTCGGCCAGTTGGGGATCGGTCGCGTCGGGGTGGGTGGTGGCCCGGACCTGGTCGGCGATCTGCCGGAAGAACAAGCCGTAGCCGCCGGAGAGGGCGTCCAGGACGGACTGGTGGAGCGCGGTCAGCTCCAGGGGGTGGGGTGGCGGCAGGAGCAGGGGAGCCGCGTCCGCCAGGTAGAGGGAGACCCAGCCGTCCTTGCCGGGCAGGGCGCCCGCCCCGGCCCAGACGATTTCGCCCGCCGAGGTGAGCTCGTCGAGCATCGACGGCGTGTAGTTCGCCACGCGCGAGGGCAGGATCAGCTTCTCCAGCGCGGACGCGGGCACGGACGCGCCCTGCAACTGCTCGGCGGCGCGCACCAGTCCGTCGACGCCGCGCAGCCCGTGCCCCTTGCCGAGGTGCTGCCACTGCGGCAGGAACTGCGCCAGCGCGGCCGGCGGCACCGGCTCCAGCTCATGTCGCAGTGCGGCCAGGGAACGGCGGCGCAGGCGGCGCAGTACGGCCGCGTCGCACCACTCCTGGCCGATGCCCGCGGGATGGAACTCCCCTTGTACGACACGGCCGTTCGCGGCCAGTCGCCGCAGGGCGCCCTCGGTCACCGCCACGCCCAGGCCGAACCGGGCCGCCGCGGTGGCCGACGTGAACGGGCCGTGGGTGCGGGCGTAGCGGGCGAGGAGGTCGCCGAGCGGGTCCTTGACCGGCTCGGTGAAGGCCTCGGGGACACCGACCGGCAGCGCCGTACCGAGCGCGTCGCGCAGGCGGCCGGCGTCCTCGATCGCGGCCCAGTGGTCGGCGCCGGCGACGCGGACCCGGATGGCGCGGCGGGCTCCGGCCAACTCCTTCGCCCAGTGCGGTTCGGCGCCGCGCTCGGCCAGTTCAGCGTCTGTGAGCGGGCCGAGCAGCCGCAGCAGGTCGGCGACGCCTTCGGCGTCCTTGGCGCGGCGGTCCTCGGTGAGCCACTGGAGCTCCTGCTCCAGTTCGGTCAGCACCTCCGCGTCGAGCAGTTCGCGCAGCTCCGCCTGGCCGAGCAGCTCGGCCAGCAGCCGCGAGTCCAGGGACAGCGCGGCGGCGCGGCGCTCGGCGAGCGGGGAGTCCCCCTCGTACAGGAACTGGGCGACGTATCCGAACAGCAGGGATCGCGCGAAGGGCGACGGCTCGGGGGTGGTGACCTCGACCAGGCGCACCTTGCGGGACTCGATGTCGCCCATCAGCTCGACGAGCCCAGGGACGTCGAAGACGTCCTGGAGGCATTCACGGACCGCCTCCAGGACGATCGGGAACGAGCCGAACTCGCTCGCCACCTGGAGCAGTTGGGCGGCGCGCTGACGTTGCTGCCACAACGGTGTGCGCCGGCCGGGGTTGCGGCGCGGCAGCAGCAGCGCGCGGGCCGCGCACTCACGGAACCGGGAGGCGAACAGGGCCGAGCCGCCGACCTGGTCGGTGACCATCTGGTCGACCTCACCCTTGTCGAAGGCGACGTCCGCCGCGCCGACCGGCGCCTGGTCCGCGTCGTATTCCGTGCCCGCCTTCATGGGCTCCTGGTCGAGGAGGTCGAGGCCCATGAGGTCGGCGTCCGGCAGGCGCAGCACGATGCCGTCGTCGGCGTGCATGACCTGGGCGTCCATGCCGTACCGCTCGGACAGGCGGGCGCCGAGCGCCAGGGCCCAGGGGGCGTGGACCTGGGCGCCGAAGGGGGAGTGGACGACCACGCGCCAGTCGCCCAGCTCGTCGCGGAAGCGCTCCACGACGATCGTCCGGTCGTCCGGGACGTGCCCGCAGGCCTCCCGCTGCTCGTCCAGATACGACAGCACGTTGTCCGCGGCCCACGCGTCGAGCCCGGCGGCCAGCAGACGCAGGCGGGCGTCGTCTTTGGGCAGCGAGCCGACCTCGCGTTGGAACGCGCCCACCGCGCGGCCCAGTTCGAGCGGACGGCCCAGCTGGTCGCCCTTCCAGAAGGGGAGGCGGCCGGGTACCCCGGGGGCGGGGGAGACCAGGACGCGGTCGCGCGTGATGTCCTCGATGCGCCAGGAGCTGGTGCCGAGCGTGAAGACGTCGCCGACCCGGGACTCGTAGACCATCTCCTCGTCGAGCTCGCCGACCCGGCCGCCGCCTTTCTTGGGATCGGCGCCGGCGAGGAAGACCCCGAAGAGTCCGCGGTCCGGGATCGTGCCGCCGGAGGTGACGGCGAGGCGCTGCGCGCCGGGACGGCCCGTGACCGTACCGGCGACGCGGTCCCACACCACGCGCGGGCGCAGCTCCGCGAAGGCGTCGGAGGGATAGCGGCCCGCGAGCATGTCGAGGACCGCCGTGAACGCCGATTCCGGCAGCGAGGCGAAGGGCGCGGAGCGGCGGACGGCGGCCAGCAGGTCGTCGACCTGCCAGGTGTCCAGCGCCGTCATGGCCACCAGCTGCTGCGCCAGGACATCCAGCGGGTTGGCGGGCACCTTCAGAGACTCGATCGAGCCGGTGCGCATCCGCTCGGTGACCACGGCGGCCTGCACGAGGTCGCCGCGGTACTTCGGGAAGACCACGCCGGTGGAGACCGCGCCCACCTGGTGTCCCGCGCGCCCCACGCGCTGCAGACCCGAGGCGACGGAGGGTGGGGACTCCACCTGGACGACGAGGTCGACGGCGCCCATGTCGATGCCCAGCTCGAGGCTGGAGGTGGCGACCACGGCCGGGAGACGGCCCGCCTTGAGGTCCTCCTCGACCAGGGCGCGCTGTTCTTTGGAGACGGAGCCGTGGTGCGCGCGGGCGATGACCGGGGGTGCGCCCTGTGCCGCGCCCGAGCCGCCCATCAGCTCGGCCGGGGAGTGGTGCTCGTCCAGGGGCTCACCGGTCGCCCGCTCGTACGCGATCTCGTTGAGCCGGTTGCACAGGCGCTCCGCGAGACGCCGGGAGTTGGCGAACACGATCGTGGAGCGGTGGGCCTGCACCAGGTCGGTGATCCGCTCCTCGACATGCGGCCAGATCGACGGCCGTTCCGCGCCCTCCGTGCCGTCGGCCACCGGGGAGCCGCCCAGCTCGCCCAGGTCCTCGACCGGGACGACCACGGAGAGGTCGAACTCCTTGCCGGACTCCGGCTGGACGATCTCCACCTTGCGGCGGGGCGAGAGATAGCGGGCCACCTCGTCGACCGGACGGACGGTCGCCGACAGACCGATACGGCGGGCCGGCCGCGGCAGCAACTCGTCCAGCCGCTCCAGGGACAGCGCCAGATGCGCGCCGCGCTTGGTGCCCGCGACCGCGTGCACCTCGTCCAGGATCACCGTCTCCACACCCGTCAGCGCATCGCGCGTGGCCGACGTCAGCATCAGGAACAGGGACTCCGGGGTGGTGATCAGGATGTCCGGCGGGCGCGTGGACAGTGCGCGGCGCTCGGCGGCCGGGGTGTCACCGGAGCGGATGCCGACCCTGACCTCGGGCTCGGGCAGGCCCAGGCGCACCGACTCCTGGCGGATGCCGGTCAGCGGGCTGCGCAGGTTGCGCTCGACGTCGACCGCGAGGGCCTTGAGCGGCGAGACGTACAGGACCCGGCAGCGCTTCTTCGGGTCGGCCGGGGGCGGGGTCGAGGCCAGTTGGTCCAGGGCGGCGAGGAACGAGGCCAGCGTCTTGCCCGAGCCGGTCGGGGCCACGACCAGCACGTCGGAGCCCTGGCCGATGGCCTGCCACGCGCCGGCCTGGGCCGCGGTGGGCGCGGAAAACGCCCCCGTGAACCAGCCGCGGGTCGCGGGGGAGAAGCCGTCGAGGGCTCGGTGTGCGGAGCTGACCATGCGTCCATCCTGCACCCACGCTCTGACAATCGGCCTGACCTGCAAAAACGTCCTCGACCCTGCCGTGTTCGCCTGGTGGACGGGGGCGCCGGGCGTCGCCGGTGTGGCGGACAATGGGCGCATGGCGGGTTCGGGCGAGCGGGCACGGCACTGGCAGTACGCGGACCTGCCGGGCGTGGATCTGCTGCGGGCCCGGTACATCCGCAAGACGTTCGTCCGGCACACCCACGAGCATTTCGTGATCGCCGCCATCGCCGACGGCGTCGAGGTCTTCCACCACGGAGGGTCCGACGTGTACGCCGGGGCGGGAGCGCTCGCGCTGGTCAATCCGGACACCCCGCACACCGGACGGGCAGGGATTCCCGAGGGCTGGCGGTACGGGGCGGTCTACCCGTCGCCCGAGGTGGTGGGCGAGATCGCGGCCGAGACCACCGGGATCAAGGGCACTCCAGGCTTCGTCAGTCCCGTCCTCGACGATCCGTACTCGGTCGGCCTGGTCCATCAGGTGCTCCGCGCTGCCGACGAGGGCAACGCGCTCGCCGCCGACACCCTGTTGCGGGTGGCGGTGACCCGGCTGCTGCGGCTGAACGGCGGGGCGCTGCCCCGGCGCGAGGTGCGGACGGCAGGGGCCCGGTTCGCGGCACGCGCGCGTGCCGTGCTGGAGGAGCGGATGACCGAGCCGCCCACCCTGGAGCGGTTGGCAGCCGACCTGGGCACCAGCCCCTTCGCGCTGCTGCGGGCGTTCCGCGACGTCTACGGCATGCCGCCCCACACCTGGCTGACCGACGCGCGCGTGCGCCGGGCGCGGCAACTGCTGGACGCGGGCACGACACCCGCGGAGGCGGCCGTCGCAGTCGGGTTCACCGACCAGCCGCACCTCAACCGTCACTTCGCCCGGATCGTCGGCGTACCGCCGGGGGCCTACCAGCGGGAGCGCAAGAACGTACAAGACGCCGGGCGGCGACTGCTCGTACCGTCCGAGGCGTGGCAGAACAGACAGCTCTCGCAGACATACGCGCAGGCGACGGAGGGAAACCGGACGCTGCCGTCGTCCGGGACGCCCTCGGAGTCGGCGTCGCCGTAGGACTGTCCGGTTTCGCGTTCGGGGTGACCTCGGCCGGCAGCGGGCTGAGCCTGTTGCAGACCTGCGCGCTCAGCCTCCTGGTGTTCACCGGCGCCTCCCAGTTCGCCCTGGTGGGAGCGCTCGCGGCGGGCGGCAGTCCGCTCACGGCCGCCGCGGGCGCCTTCTTCCTGGGCGTGCGCAACGCGTTCTACGGGCTGCGCCTCTCGCAGTTGCTGGCCCTCCCGCGCGCGGTGCGGCCGTTCGCCGCCCAGTGGGTGATCGACGAGACCACCGCGGTGTCCTTGGCCCAGCCGACCCGGCGCGCAGCCCGCCTCGGCTTCGCCGTCACCGGGCTCAGCCTGTACCTGCTGTGGAACCTCACCACGCTGCTTGGCGCCCTCGGTGCCAAGGCGATCGGTGACACGGGCGCGTGGGGCCTCGACGCTGCCGGGCCCGCCGTCTTCCTTGCGCTGCTCGCGCCGATGCTGAAGACCACTGTCGAGCGCGCGGTCGCCGGCCTCGCGATGCTGCTGGGACTCGGCCTGCTCCCCGTCCTGCCCGCCGGAGTACCGGTCCTCGTCGCCGCGCTCGCCGCACCGGTCGCCCTCTTCGTGGAGGGGCGCCGCGCGGGACGTACCCGCAACGACGAACCGACCGGACAGCCCCGTAACGACGCACCAGAGGACGCACGTTGAACACCTGGATCGCCGTTGGCGCGACCGCTATCGGCTGCTACGCCGTCAAGCTCGCCGGGCTGCTCGTGCCCGCGGGCGCCCTGGAGCGGCCGCTGGTCAAGCGGCTCGCCGCACTGCTGCCCGTAGCCCTGCTCGCCGCCCTCACGGCCCAGCAGACGTTCGCCGACGGGCACGCGCTCGTGCTGGACGCCAGGGCCGCGGGGCTCGCCGCGGCCGCCGTCGCACTGGTGCTGCGCGCCCCGTTCCTGCTAGTCGTCGCGGCGGCCGTGCTGGTCACGGCGGGAGTGCGGGCGCTGGGTGGGTGACGGCTGGGGTCCCGGGCCCTCGTGGGTGACCCGGTGCGTCCGGATCAGCCCACGAAGCGGCCGTACGCCCTGAGGGCGCGCAGCGCCTCGATCGTCACGATGGGACGGGCCTCCAGGGCAGTGCCCGGTGCCCACTGGCGCCATCGGATCGGCCAGCCGCCGTCCTCCCACTGCTCGCCGGCGAGGAAGTCCAGGGAGCGTTCCATCTCGGCGTCCGTGAACCACGCGCGCGCGAGGGAGCGCGGAGTTCTCGCGAAGTCGTGCGGGAAGTGGTGCTCGCCCGGGGCGTAGCCGGGCGCGACGGGGTACTCCGCAAGGCGCTCCGGATCCAGCGCCGCGAGCCGTTGCTCACGCACCAGGCGGCCCAGCCGGTCGGCGGCCGCCTCCGCGCGCGGGCGGTCGGGTGCCGAGTCCAGGAAGGCCACCGCGGCCTCGACCTCATAGGGGTGGGACTTCTCCAGGGACTCCACGACCTGCCAGCAGAAGTCGGTGGCCCGGAACAGCCAGGCGTGCCACACCTCGTTGTGGTGCAGCACCCCCACCACCGGCCCGGTGGCGAGGAGTTCGCTGGGCGGGTCGTCCACGACCGGGATGAACGGCGCCACCGGATAGCCGCGCTGGCCGGGATGGACCGCCGGCAGCGCGCCGTCCGCCGTCGACACCGACGTCAGATAGCGGCACACGCGCTCCACCCGCTGGCCGCCGCACCGCCCGATGGCGTCCAGGATGCGCAGCGCGTGACCGGTGTGCAGCGGCTGGCTGACCGGGCCGCGCAGATCGGGTTCCAGCGCGTGCCCGTACCCGCCGTCGTCGTTGCGGTAGGCGTCCAGCGCCGTCTCCACCGAATCGGCGCCGCCGTTCAGGAAGTGGTGAGCGAAGAGGCGCTGCTCCAGCACGCGCGCGGTGAGCCAGACGAACTGTTCGGCGCGGAAGAGCGGGGTGCGCGCCGGGGGAGTAGGGGGGAGCGGGGAAGCTCCTGATTCGGCCATGGGTCAGACCGTAGGGCGGAAAGCACCCGTGGCAAGCGGTCCCGAGAAGGGCCCACTCGCAGGAGCGGGATACTGGGTTCATGCGGTTGACGGTCTTCTGGCAGCGGATGGCGGAACATTTCGGTTCAGGGTACGCCGACACCTTCGCGCGCGATCATGTGATGGCGGAGCTCGGCGGACGCACGGTGCATCAGGCACTGGACGCCGGCTGGGACGCCAAGGACGTGTGGCGCGTGGTCTGCACCGTCATGGACGTGCCGGGGGAGAAGCACTGACCGGTAACGAAGATCGCAGGGCGGCAGCGGGTTGTCAGTGGCATGGGCGAGACTTGCACCGTGGCACCCACTGACGACACCAGGCAGCTCGCCCAGCACGCATCCACGTTCGGTACGACACCGCCCGACCGGCCCCCGGCCGAGGGCGCCGCCGCGCCGGGCGCCCGCATGCCGCGCTGGCTGCCGCGCGCCATGGTGCTCGCGCTCGCGCTCATCGCCGTGTTCCAGCTGGGCAGTTGGGCCTTCCACCAGCTCACCGGCCTGTTGATCAACGTACTCATCGCGTTCTTCCTGGCGCTCGCCATAGAGCCCGCGGTGAGCTGGATGGCCGAGCGCGGCATGCGCAGGGGCCTCGCGACCTTCCTGGTCTTCCTCGGATTGCTGATCCTGACCGCCGGATTCGTCACCTTGCTCGGCTCCATGCTCGCCGGGCAGATCATCAAGATGGTCGAGGGGTTCCCCGGGTATCTCGACTCGGTCATCAACTGGGTCAACGAGACATTCAACACAGAGCTCAGACGGGTCGACGTCCAGGAGGGCCTGCTGCACTCCGACTCGCTGCGCAAGTACGCGCAGACCAGTGCCGCCGGCGTGCTCGACGTGTCCGCCCAGGTGCTCGGCGGTCTGTTCCAGTTGCTGACGATCACGTTGTTCTCGTTCTACTTCGCCGCCGACGGTCCCCGGCTGCGCCGAGCCCTGTGCTCCGTCCTGCCGCCCGCCCGCCAGGCCGAGGTGCTGCGCGCGTGGGAGATAGCTGTGGACAAGACCGGTGGTTACCTCTACTCGCGCGGTCTGATGGCGCTCATCTCCGGAATCGCGCACTACATCCTGCTGCAGGCCCTGGGCGTGCCCTACGCGCCTGTCCTCGGCGTGTGGGTGGGCCTCGTCTCACAGTTCATCCCCACCATCGGCACCTATCTCGCGGGCGCCCTGCCCATGCTGATCGCGTTCACGGTCGACCCCTGGTACGCGCTGTGGGTGCTGATCTTCGTCGTGGTCTACCAGCAGTTCGAGAACTACATGCTGCAGCCCAAGCTGACCTCCAGGACCGTCGACATCCACCCCGCGGTCGCCTTCGGGTCGGTCATCGCGGGCACCGCGCTGCTGGGCGCCGTCGGCGCGCTGATCGCAATCCCGGCGGTCGCCACGCTGCAGGCCTTCCTGGGCGCCTATGTGAAGCGGTACGACGTCACGGACGACCCCCGCGTGCAGGGCCACCGCAGCCGCGGCACGGCCGAACCCGGTCTGCTCACGCGCGCGCAGCAACTGTGGGCACGACGGCCGGGGGCGGCGGAGCCCGAGGAAGGTGCCCTGGAGGAGGGCTCTTCCTGAGGGCTTTCAGTAGGTGATGACCGCCCACACCCCGGCGATCACGACCGCGACCGCGTAGCAGCCGGTCGCCGCGGCCACGACGCGCCACCGGAGCCGTTCGCTCCAAGGGGTGCGGGACAGGAGCCACGCCAGGGCCGGGAGGACGAGGACGGCGTGCAGGCTCACGCCGTGCAGCGGCTTGAGCGGGGCCGTCGAGTGGTAGGCCGCCTCCTGGTGGCCGGTCCGGGTGAGCACCACCCCGCGCGCGATCATCGCGGCACCCGAGGCCAGCGCCACGAGCAGGACCGCGAAGCCGGCACGCACCGCGAGGGGCATGCCCGCGGGACCCGTCGGCCGGTGCCGGAAGGATGCGACGGCGAAGACGGTGAGCAGTACCACGAGGACCCCGCCACCCACGGCGAGCGTTATCGACACAGCCGTGTCGAAGGGCGTCTCCATGTTGAGATGCGAGGGCACCCGGCGCCATGCCTGGAGGGTGATGCCGCCGACCTCCACGACACAGTCGGCGGCGAACACGAGGAGCAGGACGGTGCGCAGGCGTGGTCCGACGCGCAGATACGACGTGACCCAGGTGACCGCGATCAGCGTCACCCCGAAGGAGAGCCCGAACGTGACAGGCTTGCGCCAGGAGACGGGACCGTCCCAGGGGCCACCGTCGACCGCGAACACCACGAGGTGCGCGAGACCGGAGAGGACGAGAAGCAGACCGGTCGCATGACAGAGGCGCTCGGCGGAGCGTGGACGAGGCATGCGCTCAGGCTTCCGGGAGCGCCCCGCGCGGTCATCGTCCGGCCGAAGACACTCGCCGTACGCCACGGGAAGTAGCGTCGCGCGCGCAAGGCCGGTGGTCAGCCCCACAAGGTGCCGACGAGCAGCACGGCGCCCCCCGTGAAGAAACCGGCTCCCCACAGCATCAGGAAGTACGGGGCGGCCATGGTCATGTTCCGCTGGCCGGCCCGGCCGCGCGGATCGGGACCGACCGGTCTCGGTGGCGGACCGTCCCACGTTCCCGCCCCTCCCGCCGGTGGACGGCCCGGAGTCATGCAGAGCCTCCCCGAGGTGTGGCCGCCGGCGCCGGGTGGCGCCGGCGGCCACTACCGTCCCGTCAGTGGAACTGGCCGACCTGGTAGTCGCCGGCGGGCTGCTGGGTGATGACGTTTCCGCGGTTGAAGGCGTTGATGACGGCGATCTGGGTCACCAGGGCGGCGAGCTGGTCCTCGTCGTAGTACTTGGCGGCGTTGGCCCATACCTCGTCCGTGACGCCGCCGGCCGCGTCCGCGATGCGGGTGCCCTGCTCCGCCAGCTCCAGCGCGGCGCGCTCGGCGTCGGTGAAGACCTTGGCCTCGCGCCAGGCCGCGACCAGATTGAGGCGCACCGCGCTCTCCCCGGCCGCGGCGGCGTCCTTGGTGTGCATGTCGATGCATCCGGCGCAGCCGTTGATCTGACTGGCGCGGAGCATCACCAGTTCGCGCGTCGCGGCCGGCAGCGTCGAGTCCGCGAGCGCCTTGCCCGCCGCGACGATGTGCTTCATGGCCCTGGCCGCGACCGGGCTGGCCATGAGGTTCAACCGAGCTTCCACGGTGCACTCCTGTGTCGTTGTCGTCGTTGTCGGTGGTTCCACCTCTTGGACTGAACAGCCCCCGCCAGTTGTGACATGGACGAATGTGACCTGCGTCGCCCTTCCCGCATCGCGGCAGGGGAGACACCGCGGCACGGGAGACATCCCGCAGTGCCGCGTGGTCTGCTTGACACGAAAATCGAACATCCATTCTTATGGAAGCTCAGGCGAGGCTCTCGACGGGTATTTCGACATGGTTTAGGTGGAGAAGGACCCCAGTTGTCCACAGGCCGGGCCGGCGTCGGGGCGCATTGTCAGTGGCAGGCGTTAGCGTCTTTGACGTGAAGCGATCGACTCAAGCAAACCGGGTGGAACCCATGGCAGGAACCGACCGCGAGAAGGCGCTCGACGCCGCGCTCGCACAGATTGAACGGCAATTCGGCAAGGGCGCGGTGATGCGCCTGGGCGAGCGGCCGAACGAGCCCATCGAGGTCATCCCCACCGGGTCGACCGCGCTCGACGTCGCCCTCGGCGTCGGCGGCCTGCCGCGTGGCCGAGTGGTGGAGGTGTACGGCCCGGAGTCCTCCGGCAAGACGACCCTTACCCTGCACGCGGTGGCGAACGCGCAGAAGGCCGGCGGCCAGGTCGCCTTCGTGGACGCCGAGCACGCCCTCGACCCCGAGTACGCGCGCAAGCTGGGCGTCGACATCGACAACCTGATCCTCTCCCAGCCGGACAACGGTGAACAGGCGCTGGAGATCGTGGACATGCTCGTCCGCTCCGGCGCGCTCGACCTCATCGTCATCGACTCCGTCGCCGCGCTCGTCCCGCGCGCGGAGATCGAGGGCGAGATGGGCGACAGTCACGTGGGTCTGCAGGCCCGTCTGATGAGCCAGGCGCTGCGGAAGATCACCAGCGCGCTCAACCAGTCCAAGACCACTGCGATCTTCATCAACCAGCTCCGCGAGAAGATCGGCGTGATGTTCGGCTCCCCGGAGACCACGACGGGTGGCCGGGCGCTCAAGTTCTACGCGTCGGTGCGCATCGACATCCGCCGCATCGAGACCCTGAAGGACGGCACGGAGGCGGTCGGCAACCGCACCCGCTGCAAGGTCGTCAAGAACAAGGTCGCGCCGCCCTTCAAGCAGGCCGAGTTCGACATCCTCTACGGCCAGGGCATCAGCCGTGAGGGCGGCCTGATCGACATGGGTGTGGAGCACGGCTTCGTCCGCAAGGCCGGCGCCTGGTACACGTACGAGGGCGACCAGCTCGGCCAGGGCAAGGAGAACGCGCGCAACTTCCTCAAGGACAACCCCGACCTGGCCAACGAGATCGAGAAGAAGATCAAGGAGAAGCTGGGCGTCGGCGTGCGGCCGGAGGAGCCCGCGGCCGAGCCGGGCGCGGACGCGGCGGCCACGGCCACGGCCACGGGCGATGCCGCGAAGACGGTACCCGCCCCCGCTGCCGCCAAGGCCACCAAGCCCAAGGCCGCCGCAGCCAAGAGCTGACCCGTGACACGACGAACCGACTGGGCCGAGTACGCGCACCTCGACGCTCCGCGGGAGCGGCGCGGCAGAGGTGGCGTCGGCCCTGCCTGGACGGGCGACGGCACGGAGGGCCACGGGGCGGACGGCGACAGCGCGTTCGGTGACGGCGATTTCGGCGACGGGTCGTACGGGGACGGGCCCCGCGGCGGGGCGGACGTCTCCGGAGCCGGGGGCACGGACGCCTTCGGCAGCAACGGTCCGGACGAACCGTACGGCGATGACCGGTACGGCAGCGACCCGCACGGCGACGGGCCGCGGGGCGGTTCGCGCCGGGGCGGTCGGGGCACGCGCGGCCAGGACGGTGGCATGCGCGGGCGCCGGCGGCGAGGCTTCGGCGAGCCGTCCGGTGAAGACGGAGGTTCCTTCTCCTCGTCGAGGGCCGAGAAGGAGGAGCCCCCAGGGGACCCGGCTGAGCAGGCGCGGGCGATCTGTCTGCGTCTGCTCACCGGGACCCCGCGCACGCGGAAGCAGCTTGCGGACGCGCTGGGCAAGCGGGAGATCCCGGACGACGTGGCGGAACATGTGCTGTCGCGGTTCGAGGAGGTCGGCCTGATCGACGACAGCGCGTTCGCCGGCGCCTGGGTGGAGTCCCGGCACCACGGCCGGGGGCTGGCCCGGCGCGCGCTCGCCCAGGAGCTGCGGACCAAGGGCGTCGACGCGTCGCTGATCGAGGAGGCCGTCGGCCGACTCGACTCCGAGCAGGAGGAGTCGACGGCCCGCGAACTCGTCGAGCGCAAGCTGCGCTCCACCAGCGGCCTCGACCGCGACAAGCGGATACGACGCCTCGCCGGCATGCTCGCCCGCAAGGGCTACTCCGAGGGCATGGCCCTGCGAGTCGTACGCCAGGCACTGGAGGCGGAGGGCGAGGACACGGAGTTCCTCGACGGCGAGGAGCACTGAACGCACCGTCCGCGCCGCCGACCGCCCCCTCGGGAACCCCGCCTGTCAGGCGCCGTCGCCGGACTGGCCTCGGCCGATCACGCCGTCACCGGCAGTCCCGCCGCCTTCCACGCCTGGAAGCCTCCGACCAGGTCCGTGGCCCGGTGCAGGCCGAGTTGGTGGAGGGACGCCGCCGCCAGGCTGGAGGCGTAGCCCTCGTTGCAGATGACGACGACGCGCAGGTCGTGGCCGGTGGCCTCCGGCGTGCGGTGGCTGCCCTGGGGATCCAAGCGCCACTCCAGTTCGTTGCGCTCTATGACGAGCGCGCCGGGGATCAGCCCGTCACGCTCGCGCAGGGCCGCGTACCGGATGTCTACCAGCAGGGCCTCCCCTGCCTGAACCGCGTCGTAGGCCTCTCGCGGATCGATCCGGTGGTAGCCCTCGCGTACCCGCTCCAGCAACTCGTCGATGCCGACGGGAGTCTCGCCCGCCGCGCTCACTGCCAGTCCTCCGGGCGTTCGACCTGCTCCAGGCGCAGCACCTGGCCGGTGCGGCTGTAGCGGCGGATGCGGGGCAGGGGCGGGTAGTAGGCGTGCACCGAGATCGCATGCTCGTCGGTGGACTCGTTGAGGACCTCGTGGACATGGTGCTGTCCGAAGGCGCGGCCCTTCCCGGCCGACAGCCGCCGTTCGCGGTCCACGCCGTCGGTGAGTTCCAGGGTCTGCCAGCCGTCGGTGGGCAGCCGGGCGGCGAGCGAGTTCTCCTTCAACTCGCCGGACGCGGTGAGGAAGGCGCCGACCGATTCGGCGTGGTCGTGCCAGCCGGTGCCGGTTCCGGGCGGCCAGCCGATCAGCCAGGCCTCGCTGCCGCCGGGGCCTTCGAGCCGCACCCAGGTGCGCCCCTCCGGGTCGAGCGGGAGCGAGGCGACCAGCTCGGCGTCGGCGGCCGTCCACCGCACGAAGTCGAGGAGGTCCGCCTGCGTCGGAGCGGAAACGGCAGCGGAGCCGGCGGCCGGGGCGGACACGGCCGCGGGGGTGTCGTCGGCCGAGGCGGAAACAGAGGAGGAGACAGACACGTACACCGTCCTGATGAGCGTTCGCGGAAAGCGCGCGGCAGGGATCTGAAAGTCGGCGGCGCGCGCGGGTGAAAGGGGATGCGAATTCAGCAGGACGGGCGACACACGCAGCCTGCATAGCGGACGAGGTCCAGATGGACCTTCCGCCACAGGTGCACACAGGTGTCGGTCACGATGCGGAGTAGACCATGCCGATGCACGCCGGTCAACTGACCGTCACTATGTGGACCGGAGCGTGACTCCACCTGCGCTCAACGCGCGCCGGAGCCCGCTCCGGCCTCCGCCTCGGCCTCCGTCTTCGCGGCCCCGCCCAGCGTCGCCTCGGCCGCCGCGTACAGGTCGGCCGGGCGAACCCCGCTGAGCGCGGTGACCAGGTGACCGTCCGGCCGTACGAGGAGCACGGTGTGTGCGGGCGCTCCCGGGTAGCTCTCGGCGACGAGCAGCTCCGCGGGGTACGGCAGCGCCGTCACGGCGGCCGCGAGCCGGGGCATGACGCCCGCGGTGACCCAGTGTTTGCGGTCCCACACGCCCGTGCCCGGCGCGATCAGGACGACCAGCAGCGCGTTCCGGCCGAGCCGGTCCCGCAGCCGTACGAAGGAACCGTCCTCCGCCGTGACCCGCACGTCCGTCACCTGGGCGCCGGGCGTCGTGCCGACCGGGACCTCCGCCTCGAGGTGCCGGGGAGCGAGCGGCGAGCCGGTGTACACCCCGGGAGTGCCGAGCGCCCCGCGCCCCAGGTGGCCGTCGCTGAACAGTGCGTCGTGGCCCCGGGCGGTGCCGGGGACGTACGCGCGCAGCCCGCCACCGCCGCGCAGCACCGGCAGCGCCTGGTCGGCGGCGCGCAGCCGGGCGGCGACGACCCCGCGCCGCTCCGTCTGGTAGCTGTCGAGCAGCGCCTCGTGCGGGCCGTGGTGCCAGGCCGAGGCCAGCTTCCAGGCGAGGTTGTCGGCGTCCCTGAGCCCATCGTCGAGGCCCTGCGTCCCGAGCGTGCCCAGCAGATGGGCCGCGTCCCCGGCGAGGAGAACACGGCCGACGCGCCAGCGGCGGGCCAGCCGGTGGTGCACCGTGTGAACTCCCGTGTCGAGGAGTTCGTACGGCGGTGTGGGGCCGCCCGCCCAGCCCGCGAGGGTCTCGCGGACCCGGGCCACCAGAAGCTCGGGCGTGACCAGGTCCTTGCCCTGCGGCAGCAGCCAGTCCAGGCGCCACACGTCGTCCGGGAGGGGGCGGGCGGTCACCTCCCCGGCCATGGGCCAGGACGTCCGCCACGGCGGCATCCGATGGAGCAACGCCCGGTCGGGCCACGGAAGTTCCGTGCGCAGCGCGGCCACGGCGTGCCGCTCCACCGCCGTACGGCCGGGGAAGCGGATGTCGAGGAGCTTGCGCACGGTCGAGCGGGGACCGTCGCAGCCGATCAGGTAACTGCCGCGCCACCAGGTGCCCTTGGGGCCGCGGGTGTGGGCCGTGACGCCCGAACGCTCCTGTTCGACCGCGTCCAGGCGGCTGTCCACGGCGACCTTGGCCAGCGGCTCCCGGTCGAGCGCGGCGCGCAGGGCGGTGGTCAGCACATGCTGGGCGATGTGCAACGGGCCGGGCTCGGTCTCGTCGAAGGTGACCTCGCGCAGCACCTGCCTGCGCCGCATGGACCGCCATCCGGCCCAGCGCAGCCCCACCCCGGCGAGCGGGACGCCGCTCAGCCGTTCCAGCAGCGCGGCGGTGTCCTCGCGCAGCACGACGGTGCGCGCGGCGCGTGGTTCGTCCTTGCCGGGGCCCTCGTCGAGGACCACGGACGGCACCTCCTGACGGGCCAGCGCCAGGGCGAGCGTGAGCCCGACGGGCCCCGCGCCGACGATGATCACCGGGTCCACGGCGTGGCGCCCCCTGCCCGCAGAGGTGTCCTTGCGGACGCATGTGAACACGAAAGTGGAGCGGGGTGCACGATCACAGAACGTATGCAACCCATTGCCGGTGTTTGCGTCAAGTGACGGAGGCAGTGGTGATCAGGCCACTGCCTCCGTACGGGTCACGCCACTTGAACGATCGTCAGATCGTGCCGCCGGCCCCGGCGCCGAAAGTGCCCCCGACCTCGGCCGCGTTGAGCTCCTCGACGTCCTCGCCGGTCAGGACCGCGCCCGTGCCGCGCTTGCTGCGCCGCAGCCTGCCCTCCAGCCAGCTCGCGAAGCTGGTCAGCGTGAAGTTGACCACGATGAAGATGATCGCGACCATGATGAAGCTGGGGATGACGTTGGCGTAGTTGGCCGCGAGCGTGCTGCGCGCGTTCAGCAGTTCCGAGTACTGGAGAAGGACACCGCCCAGCGCGGTGTCCTTCACGATGACGACGAGCTGGCTGACGATGGCCGGCAGCATGACCGTCACGGCCTGCGGCAGCAGGATGCTGGTCATCGTCTGGCCCTTGCGCAGGCCGATCGCGTACGCGGCCTCCGTCTGCCCCTTGGGCAGGGCCAGGATGCCGGCGCGGACGACCTCGGCGAGGACCGACGCGTTGTAGAGCACCAGACCGGTCACGACCGCGTAGAGCGGGCGCTCGTCGCTGCCGATGTCCGTGGAGCGGACGTAGAACTCGTTGGCGAACAGCATCAACAGCAGCACCGGGATCGCCCGGAAGAACTCGACCACCGCGCCCGCGGGAACGCGTACCCAGCGGTGGTCGGACAGGCGTGCGATGCCGAAGAGCGCGCCCAGGGGGAGGGCGATGACCATCGCGAGCGCGGCGGCCTTGAGGGTGTTGCCGAGTCCGGGCAGCAGATACGTCGTCCAGGCCTGGGCCGTGGTGAACGGCTCCCAGAGGTCCCACTTCGTCTGGCCCTTGTCGTCCATCTTCTGCCACAGCCACCACACGACCAGGGCGAGCAGCGCGAGGAAGACGACGGAGAGGACCACGTTGCGCCGCCTGGCGCGGGGTCCTGGAGTGTCGTAGAGAACGGAGCTCATCGCTTCACCGCCAGTCGCTTGCCCAGCCAGCCGAGGATGAGACCGGTCGGCAGGGTCAGTACCACGAAGCCGAAGGCGAACACCGCGCCGATGGCCAGCGTCTGGGCCTCGTTCTCGATCATCGTCTTCATCAGGGAGGCGGCCTCGGCCACGCCGATGGCGGCCGCCACGGTGGTGTTCTTGGTGAGGGCGATCAGGACGTTGGCCAGGGGGCCGATGACCGCGCGGAAGGCCTGCGGGAGCACGATCAGCCGCAGGGTCTGGGTGAAGCTCAGCCCGATCGCGCGGGCCGCCTCGGCCTGGCCGAGCGGCACCGTGTTGATGCCGGAGCGGATCGCCTCGCACACGAAGGCGGCGGTGTACGCCACGAGACCGAGCAACGCGAGGCGGAAGCCCTGGAGCTTGAAGTCGTCGGAGGCACCCATGGTCACGCCGAAGATGTCGGCGAGGCCGAGCGACGTGAAGATGATGATGACCGTCAGCGGGATGTTCCGGACGATGTTGACGTAGGCGGTGCCGAACCCGCGCATGAGCGGGACCGGACTGACCCGCATCGCGGCCAGCACGGTGCCCCAGACCAGGGAGCCGACGGCGGAGAGGGCGGTGAGTTTCACCGTCATCCAGAACGCCCCGAGGACGTCGTAGCCTTCTAGAAAGTCGAACACGATCTCCCGCGCTTCCGGGTGTGTGGCGTACGTGGAGGGCAGGGCGCGCCGCCGCCCGGGAAGCGGTCGGCGGCGGCGTGCCCGTGGAACCGTGCGTTACCTGCCGGATTCCTGCGTCGGCGCGGCTGCGCTACTGGACGATCTGCCCGATCTTCGGGGCCGGCTCGTTCTTGTAGTTCGCCGGACCGAAGTTGGCGTCGACGGCCTTCTGCCAGGAGCCGTCGCTGACCATCTTCTCCAGCGCCTTGTTGATCTTGTCCTCGGTCGCGGTGTCGCCCTTCTTGACACCGATGCCGTAGTTCTCGTTGCTCAGCTTCAGGCCGGCGAGCTTGAACTGGCCCTTGTACTTGTCCTGCGCGGCGAAGCCCGCGAGGATCGAGTCGTCGGTGGTCACCGCGTCGACGGCGCCGCTCTGCAGACCCGCGATGCACTCCGAATAGCCGCTGTACTCCTTCAGGTTGGCCTTCGGGGCGATCGTCTTCTGCACGTTCTGCGCCGAGGTCGAGCCGGTCACGGAACACAGCTTCTTGCCGTTGAGGTCCGTGCCCTGGGAGATGTCCGAGCCGGTCTTGATGAGCAGGTCCTGGTGGGCGAGCAGGTACGGGCCGGCGAAGTCGACCTTCTGCTTGCGCTCGTCGGTGATCGAGTAGGTGGCCGTGATGAACTTGACGTCGCCGCGCGCGAGGGCGTTCTCGCGGTCGGCGCTCTTCGTCTCGACCCACTCGATCTGGTTCGGCTGGTAACCGAGTTCCTTGGCGACGTAGGTGGCGACGTCCACGTCGAAGCCGGCGAACGAGCCGTCGGGCTGCTTGAGACCGAGACCGGGCTGGTCGTACTTGATGCCGATCTTGATCTTGTTGCCGCCGCCCGAGTTGCTGCCCGAGTCCTTGTTGTCGCCGCCGCACGCGGTGAGGGCGAGCGCCAGCGTGAGCACGGTGGCCGAGGCGGCGGTGACCTTGCGGAGCTTCATGGTGAACATCCTTTGTCTGGTGAGGAGAAGCGGGCCGTCGGGCGGGTGACGCGGGCCGTGCCGAGAGTGGACGGCGCTCTCAGTGGTGGAGGATCTTCGACAGGAAGTCCTTGGCCCGGTCGCTGCGCGGGTTGCTGAAGAACTGGTCCGGCGCAGCCTGTTCGACGATGCGGCCGTCCGCCATGAAGACCACTCGGTTTGCAGCCGATCGTGCGAACCCCATCTCGTGGGTGACGACGATCATCGTCATGCCGTCGCGGGCGAGTTGCTGCATGACCTCGAGGACCTCGTTGATCATTTCGGGGTCGAGGGCCGAGGTCGGCTCGTCGAAGAGCATGACCTTCGGGTCCATCGCGAGGGCCCGCGCGATGGCGACGCGCTGCTGCTGGCCGCCGGAGAGCTGCGCGGGGTACTTGTCGGCCTGGGTGCCCACGCCGACCCGGTCGAGCAGGGCGCGGGCCTTCTCCGCGGCCTGCTTCTTGTCGGCCTTGCGGACCTTGATCTGGCCCAGCATCACGTTGTCGAGCACGGTCTTGTGCGCGAACAGGTTGAAGGACTGGAAGACCATCCCGACGTCCGCCCGCAGCCGGGCCAGCTCCTTGCCCTCCTGGGGCAGCGGGTTCCCGTCGATCGTGATGGTGCCCGAGTCGATGGTCTCCAGGCGGTTGATGGTGCGGCACAGGGTGGACTTCCCGGACCCCGAGGGCCCGATGACCACCACGACCTCACCGCGGGCGATCGTCAGATCGATGTCCTGGAGTACATGCAACGCGCCGAAGTGCTTGTTGACGCTCTTCAGGACGACCAGATCGCCTGTCGCGGCCACGTCTTCCTTGGCCACCGATACTTCGGTCATCGCTCTCAGGCTCCGTCCTCCTCGGTTTCGGAGGACAGTAGTAACCCTATGCGACCAGCGTCATTACATCTGAGGGGAATCTGAGCATTACGATCCGATAGCAATCGGACACGTGTCGTAGTAGGGGCGACCTGGCCGCGTATCGGCCGGGTAACGGAAGTCATGGGTAACCGGAACCCTCTTGACGCCGTCCTTGTCCATCGGCGTGACTTCCTTGGTGCACAGGCGCGTGCGCGCGCCTTCTACAAGGCGGCCGCGAAGTGAGACCGTACGACGGCTGAACCGGAGGGGGCCGGAATGAGACTGCTGCTCGTCGAGGACGACAACCACGTCGCCGCCGCCCTGTCCGCGGTTCTGGCACGGCACGGGTTCGACGTCACGCACGCCCGCAGCGGCGAGGAGGCCCTCCAGGCGCTTGTGCCCGAGAGCGCCGGCTTCGGTGTGGTCCTGCTCGACCTGGGCCTGCCCGACCAGGACGGCTATGAGGTCTGCGGCAAGATCCGCAAGCGGACCAGCACCCCGGTCATCATGGTCACCGCGCGTGCCGACGTCCGCTCCCGCATCCACGGCCTCAACCTGGGCGCCGACGACTATGTGGTGAAGCCGTACGACACCGGCGAACTACTCGCCCGCATCCACGCCGTCAGCCGGCGCACCGTCCAGGAGGACGTCGCACCGGGCGGCGAGAGCACGCTGCGCCTCGGCCCCGTCCACATCGAACTACCCACCCGTCAGGTCAGCGTGGACGGTTCGGTAATCCAACTGACCCGCAAGGAGTTCGACCTCCTCGCGCTGCTCGCCCAGCGCCCCGGCGTGGTCTTCCGCCGGGAGCAGATCATCAGCGAGGTGTGGCGCACCAGTTGGGAGGGCACCGGGCGCACTCTCGAGGTGCACGTCGCCTCCCTGCGCGCCAAGCTGCGCATGCCCGCCCTGATCGAGACCGTCCGCGGCGTCGGCTACCGGCTCGTCACACCGGCCGCCTAGCGGGCACGGGTGCACACACGTCTCCTCCCGCTGCTCATCGTCCTGATGGCGGCCGTCCTGCTCGCCCTGGGCCTCCCGCTCGCCGCCAGTGTCGCCGCCGCCCAGCAGCAGAAGGTGGTCGTCGACCGGATCGACGACACCGCGCGCTTCGCGGTGCTCGCCCAGTCCGTCACAGACGGCCCCAGCGGATCCCGCCGTACGACCGTGGACGACCGCAGGGAGACCCTCAGCCGCGAACTCGACAGCTACTACGAGGTGTACGGCATCCGCGCGGGCGTCTTCTACCGCAACGACTCCGCGATGGCCAACGCCCCCGCCGACTGGTTCCTGCCCCGCACGGGCGAGGTGCGCGACGCGTTCGACGAGGCCCTGCTCAGCCGGCGCAGCCACGACCCCGCACAGGTGTGGCCGTGGCAGCGCAGCCGACTCGTCGTCGCGTCGCCGGTCATCAGGGACGGCGACGTCGTAGCCGTCGTGGTCACCGACTCGCCGACCGGGGAGATGCGTTCGCGGACCCTGCGCGGCTGGCTCCTCATCGGCGCCGGCGAGATCGCCGCGATGCTGCTGGCCGTCGGCGCCGCGCTGCGGCTGACCGGCTGGGTGCTCAGGCCCGTACGCATCCTCGACGCCACCACCCACGCCATCGCGAGCGGCCGTCTGAAGTCCCGGGTCGCCGCGGCCGGCGGCCCGCCGGAACTCCAGAGGCTCGCCCGGTCGTTCAACGAGATGGCGGACAACGTCGAGGACGTGCTGGAGCAGCAGCGCGCCTTCGTCGCCGACGCCTCGCACCAACTGCGCAACCCCCTTGCCGCGCTGCTGCTGCGCATCGAACTGCTCGCCCTCGAACTGCCCGAGGGCAACGAGGAGATCGCCTCGGTCCGCACCGAGGGCAAGCGCTTCGCGCAGGTCCTGGACGACCTGCTCGACCTGGCGCTGGCCGAGCACGCCGACGCCGACCTGCGGCTGACCGACATCGGCCAGCTCGCCACCGAGCGGGTGGCCGCCTGGGCACCGGCCGCCGAGGCCAAGGGCGTCCGGCTGACCGGCGAGTGCCCGCCCACCACCGCGTGGGCCGACCCGATCTCGCTGTCCAGCGCACTGGACGCCGTGATCGACAACGCGGTGAAGTTCAGCCCCGAGGACGGCACCGTCGAGGTCACCGTCTCCTCCAACGGCGAGACCTCGGCCGTCGTGGTCACCGACACCGGCCCAGGCCTCACCGACGAGGAACTCGCCCGCGTCGGCGACCGCTTCTGGCGCAGCGGCCGCCACCAGAACGTGAAGGGCTCGGGCCTCGGCCTGTCCATCACCCGGGCCCTGCTCTCGGCGGGCGGCGGCTCACTCTCGTACGACCACCACGAGCCGAAGGGGCTCAAGGTGACGGTGACGGTGCCGAGGAGCGGTGGCTGAGGGCCGGCCGGGTCAGGGCTTCACCGAGCGGTAGTACCGTCGCGCGCCCTCGTGCAGGGTCAGGGGGTCGGTGTAGATCGCCGTGCGCAGGTCGACCAGTTGTGCGGAGTGGACGTGCGCGCCGATGCCGTCGCGGCTCTTGATCACCGTGCGGGTCACCCATTCGGTCAGCCGGGGATCCATGTCCTCACGGGTCATCAGAAGATTGGACACCGCGATCGTGGGCACGGTGGACCCCTGCTGGATCGACGGATAGGCCGACTCCGGCATGTTGGTGGCCCGGTAGTAGCGGGCCGCGTCGCTCTGGCGGTGCAGCGTGGCCACGAGGTCGGTGTCGATCGGAACGAACCGGAAGTGGAACTTCCGGGCCAGCTGGACCAGCCCGTTCGTGGGCAGCCCGCCCGACCAGAAGAATGCGTCGATCCGACCCTGCATCAGCCGGTCGGGCCCGGTGTCGATGCCGTCCGACATCGGCGTGATGTCCTTCTCGGGGTCGATGCCCGCGGCCCTGAGCACCCGATTCGCTATCAGCCGCACACCGGAGTTGGGCAGCCCGATCGCCACCCGCCTGTGCCTCAGGTCCGTGATGGACTTGACGTGCGAGTCGTCCGGCACGATGACCTGCACATAGTCGTCGTAGAGGCGGGCCACACCGCGCAGCCTGTCCGCCCCGGCCGCGCCCGCGATCTCGTACGTCTCCACCGCGTCGGCCGCCGCGATGGTGAAGTCGGCCTCCCCGGTCGCCACGCGCCGGACGTTCTCCTGCGAACCGGCACTGGTCTGCAGCTTCACCGTCAGACCCGGCATGTCGCGGTCCAGTTCGGTGCGCAGCCGCTCGCCGTACTCCTGGTAGACCCCGCGCGACGTCCCCGTGCTGAAAGTGATCGTCCCGCTCGGCGGCTCCTCGCCCAGGGGCAGCAGCCACCACAGCAGCAGCCCGAGGGCGACGCCGCCGGCGGCCGTGCCCCGGAGCGCGTGCCGCCTGCTGATCCGGGGGAGCACCTTGGACATGCGCGCGATCCTGCCAGCCTGGCCAGGGTCCTGGCCAGGCGGGGCTCAGGAGCGGCGTTGTCGGAGGCGGCCGTTACAGTCGCCGTATGAGCACCTCGCCCGCCGACCCAGTCCGTGAGTTCCACCTCGCCTTCGGCCTCGACGCCCGCAGTACGCCGACCGAGGTGTCCCCCGAACTGGCCGCGCACCGTGGGGAACTGCTCGCCGAAGAGGCCGCGGAGGTCGCCGAGGTCTCGGTCACCGGCCCGCTGGACCGGCTCGCACACGAACTGGCCGACGTGGTGTACATCGCGTACGGCACGGCGCTGGTCCACGGGATCGACCTCGACGCCGTGATCGCCGAGATCCACCGCGCCAACATGAGCAAGCTGGGCCCGGACGGCCAGGTCGCCCGCCGGTCGGACGGGAAGGTGCTCAAGGGCGAGCACTACGAGGCGCCGGACGTGTCGGAGGTCCTGCGCCGCCAGGGCTGGAGATCCGGCGGTGCCTGACACCGCTCGTTCCGGCCCTGTCCCAACCTGAGTTCATGGCGTTCCGCCGAGGCCGGTATTGAGTATCCGTACTCAGGCACTTCGTGACCGACCCTCCGACACTGGTGCCATGTCCACAGCACATGCACGCCCCACGTCAGGACGCTCAGGCATGCACCCGCTGGCGGACGTCGTCCTCGCGCTCCTCCTGCTCGCGCTGGACGCGGGGGTGGCCCTGATCACGTATCTCTACGCTCTGGCTCAGGCCGGATATGCGTTCTTCGACGCCGGCGCCGACAACTCCGACGTCAGCATGACCGCACCGGCCGTCGGTCTCGCCGTACTCGGCCTCGCGGTGCTGGCGACGGCTCTGCTGGCGGGCCGGGGCCGGGCGATCGTGACGGCCTGCGGCCAGACCCTCGCGGGCCTCGCCCTGCTCGGGGTCGCCGCCGTAGCCCTGGTTCTTCAGTACCACGACGACCACCCGCCCGCCCCTGGCCGGAGGGAAGCATGGTCAGCCCTTGGCGAGGGTGCGGTGGTCGGCCACGATCCATTCCGTGCCACCGCCCTCGGGGCGCAGGAAGATCGCGCGGTCGGTGACGCGCCGGGTGGCGGGGTCTTCCCACTCGCCGATGAACTGCACGATGCCCCGACGCCGTGGCCATCGACGACCGTGGCGCCCTCGTTCAGCCACTCGGGCAGGCAGTGCTCTTCAGCTGTCCCGTTCGAAGGACGGATCCTCTGGAACGGGGGAGCACTACGCAGAGCTCTGGGAGCGGTCTGACTGGGCTGAGCGCCGCAGGCTTCTCATCGCCGGAGGGTTCACCGTGGTCGCGTATCGCCGCAAGTCGAGGCGTGGCGGGGCGTCGGGCCAGGGGGACCCGGATACTCATCGCGCCTGGACCGGATCTTGCGGTGCGGCTACGGAGGCGAAGGCTGCCCGATGTACCGCCTACCCTTATGGCATGAGCAGCATCGACCGGAGCCAGGCCGTGGACGTTGAGCGAACATATGAGGTGCGCACCTATGGGTGCCAGATGAACGTCCACGACTCCGAGCGATTGTCCGGGCTGCTGGAACAGGCCGGTTATGTACGTGCGCCCGAGGGGTCGGACGGGGACGCGGACGTCGTCGTCTTCAACACCTGTGCCGTGCGCGAGAACGCCGACAACCGGCTCTACGGCAACCTCGGCCGGCTGGCGCCGAAGAAGGCCTCGCGCCCCGGGATGCAGATCGCCGTCGGCGGCTGTCTCGCGCAGAAGGACCGCGACACCATCGTCAAGAAGGCGCCCTGGGTGGACGTCGTCTTCGGCACGCACAACATCGGCAAGCTGCCGGTGCTGCTGGAACGCGCGCGCGTGCAGGAAGAGGCGCAGGTCGAGATCGCCGAGTCGCTCGAGGCGTTCCCTTCAACACTGCCGACGCGACGCGAGAGCGCGTACGCCGCCTGGGTCTCGATCTCCGTCGGCTGCAACAACACGTGCACCTTCTGCATCGTCCCGGCCCTGCGCGGCAAGGAGAAGGACCGCCGCCCCGGCGACATCCTGGCCGAGGTTGAGGCCCTGGTCGGCGAGGGCGTCTCCGAGATCACGCTGCTCGGGCAGAATGTCAACGCGTACGGCTCCGACATCGGCGACCGCGAGGCGTTCAGCAAGCTGCTGCGGGCCTGCGGGAACGTCGAGGGCCTGGAGCGGATCCGCTTCACCTCCCCGCACCCGCGCGACTTCACCGACGACGTGATCGCCGCCATGGCCGAGACGCCGAACGTGATGCCGCAGCTGCACATGCCGCTGCAGTCCGGCTCGGACACGGTCCTCAAGGCGATGCGCCGCTCCTACCGCCAGGAGCGCTACCTGGGGATCATCGAGAAGGTCCGCGCCGCCATCCCGCACGCCGCGATCACCACGGACATCATCGTGGGCTTCCCCGGCGAGACCGAGGAGGACTTCGAGCAGACGCTGCACGCGGTCCGCGAGGCACGCTTCGCGCAGGCCTTCACCTTCCAGTACTCCAAGCGCCCCGGCACCCCGGCCGCGACCATGGAGAACCAGATCCCCAAGGAGGTCGTCCAGACGCGCTACGAGCGTCTCGTCGCCCTCCAGGAGGAGATCTCCTGGGAGGAGAACAAGAAGCAGGTCGGCCGCACGCTCGAGCTGATGGTCGCCGAGGGCGAGGGCCGCAAGGACGGCGCCACGCACCGCCTCTCCGGCCGCGCCCCCGACAACCGCCTGGTCCACTTCACCAAGCCGGAGCAGGAGGTGCGTCCCGGCGACGTCGTCACGGTCGAGATCACGTACGCCGCCCCGCACCACCTCCTCGCCGAGGGCCAGGTCCTCGACGTGCGCCGCACGCGCGCGGGCGACGCCTGGGAGAAGCGCAACGCCGCCGAGGCCGCCAAGCCGGCCGGTGTGATGCTCGGCCTGCCGAAGATCGGCGCCCCCGAGCCGCTGCCGGTCGCCTCGGGCAGCGGCTGCGGCTGCGACTGACCTCGGCCGCCGCTGGGGTGGGCTGCCGCACTTCGTACGGCGAGGAGCTCACCGAGCGTGCGGCACGCGCGCGTGACGGCCGGCGACGCCAAGCTCATGGCGCTCGGCGCACCCGCATCGACACCTCCGACGTGCTCGTGCTCGTCGAGGGGTGACGCCGGGCCGTCGGACGGGGTTACTCTGCCGATCATGCTTGTCGCCGCCGCAGTCTGTCCCTGCCCGCCGCTCCTCGTGCCCGAGGTCGCCGCGGGTGCCGCCGCCGAGCTGGACGCCGCGCGTGCAGCGTGCATGGACGCGCTCGGCGTACTTGCCGCCGCCCGCCCCGACCGGCTGGTGGTCGTCGGGCCAGCCGAGGAGAGCGGTCTCGGGCCTTGTCCGCAGGGCACCCGGGGCTCCTTCCGAGGCTTCGGCGTGGACGTCGATGTGCGACTGGGCCGGGACGAGGGCGCCGCCGCCGGTTCCGACCGCGAGCTGCCGACGTCGCTGGTCGTCGCGGCATGGCTCCTTGAGCGCACCGGTTGGGCGGACGCCCCGATCGAGGGACTCGGCGTGGCGGAACCGCTGGCGCCCGAGCGGTGTATCGAAGTGGGAAGGGAAATCGCTGCAAGGGCCGAGCGGATGGCACTCCTGGTGATGGGCGACGCCAGCGCCTGCCGCACGCTCAAGGCACCGGGTTATCTGGACGAGCGGGCGGCCCCGTTCGACGCGGAGGTCGCCCGAGCGCTGGGCTCCGCGGACGTACGGGCCATCGAGGCACTGGACCCGGACCTGGCCCGTGAACTGAGGGCCGCCGGCCGTTCCGCCTGGCAGGTCCTGGCGGGAGCGGCGGAGGATGCGGCACTGGCGGGCTCCCTGCTGTACGAGGACGCGCCGTACGGCGTGGGATACGTGGTCGCGAGCTGGTCCTAGGGGTCAGGGGGCGGGGCGGGCCGGGTTCCAGGCGCGGAAACGGCGGGCGGCCGGGAGCTGTAGTGCTCCGCAGCCGTCCGCCGGTCAGCGTGTCATAAGTCGTGCCGTTCAGGAAGCCGGAGGCGGTGTCTCGGGGGGCGTGGGCGTCGTGCCCTCTGCCTCTTCGGGGCCGCCCTTGTGCGCGAGCCGGTCCATGGCGTGCTTGGCCTTGTCCGTGCCGGTGTGGATCTTCTCGCTGTACTTGCCCTTGGTCTTCTCGTCGACGGCCTTCGCGGCCTTGTCGATGCCGTGTGTGATCTTGCCCCCGTGCTGCTGCGCGAGGTCCGACACCTTGTCCTTGGCCGGGGCGAGCTTGGCCTTCACGTTGTCCATCAGACCCATCGGTCCACCTTCCCTCGCGGGGCAGTTACCTGCGGGCGCCCTCGCGGGCCGTGCTGTCCGCGACCTCGTCGGCCGAATGCTGCTGGGGAATCTCGGCGCTCTCCTTGGCGACGCCCTCGACGGACTCCGTCTCCGCTCGTGCCGTCGCGTCCTCGGTCCCGCCTTCGGCAGACGCCGTCGTCCGTGCCGATTCCTCCGCAGCTGCAGCCTCCTCCGCCTCGGGCCCGGCCGGCTCCGTACCGGTCCGCGCCTCGGCGGCCGACGCCTCCTCCGTGGCCCTGGACTTCCGGAGAAGTCGTGCAAAAACGCCCATATCCACTCCATACGTTACTCGTGCGGACGGAATCCCGCGTCGTCCGGTGCGTCCGATCGCGCCGCCCGGGTCACCGCCCCGAAACCGGCGGCGGGCACTCGCCACGGGCAACGAAGCCGACCGCATGCCGTCACGTAACCCGTTCGAGGAGTGGCCGTGAGGTTTGGGAGACTGGTGCGGTGAGCAGTGCAGCCCCCACCCCCCGCGTCATCGCCGTCGTCGGCCCCACCGCGGCCGGAAAGTCCGATCTGGGCGTCTTCCTGGCCCAGCAGCTCGGCGGCGAGGTCATCAACGCCGACTCCATGCAGCTCTACCGCGGGATGGACATCGGCACCGCCAAACTGACGTCCGAGGAGAGGGGCGGCGTCCCGCACCACCTGCTGGACATCTGGGACGTCACCGTCACGGCCTCCGTCGCCGAGTACCAAAAGCTCGCCCGCGCCCGGATCGACGACCTGCTCGCCCGGGGCCGCTGGCCGATCCTGGTCGGCGGCTCGGGCCTGTACGTGCGCGGAGCAGTGGACAACCTGGAGTTCCCCGGCACCGACCCCGAGGTCAGGGCCCGGCTGGAGGAGGAGCTGGCGCTGCGCGGCTCCGGGGCGCTGCACGCCCGCCTCGTCGCCGCCGACCCCGAGGCCGGCCGGGCGATCCTGCCCAGCAACGGACGCCGTATCGTCCGGGCCCTGGAAGTGATCGAGATCACCGGCCAGCCGTTCACGGCGAACCTCCCGGGCCACGACTCCGTCTACGACACGATCCAGATCGGCGTCGATGTGGCCCGCCCCGAGCTCGACGAGCGCATCGCGCTCCGCGTCGACCGGATGTGGGACGCGGGGCTCGTCGACGAGGTGCGCGTGCTGGCGGCGGGGGGCCTGCGCGAGGGGCGCACGGCGTCGCGCGCCCTCGGCTACCAGCAGGTGCTCGCGGCCCTCTCCGGGGAGTGCACCGAGGAGGAGGCCAGGGCCGAGACCGTGCGCGCCACCAAACGCTTCGCGCGCCGTCAGGATTCATGGTTCCGGCGCGACCCCCGGGTGCACTGGCTGAGTGGCGCCACGGCGGACCGGACGGAACTTCCGCACCTGGCGCTGACGTTGATCGAACGACCGGTCACAGCCTGATCACGTGATGGCATCGGGATGCGCCGCCGGTCATCGAGGCCTCCGGCGCCATGCCATCATCGAGCTTCGATCGACCAAGTGGAGTCCGAGTTGGGAGGGCGCGTGGCGATGGAGGCCGGCCCTCGCGACACCGCACAAGGCACCGAGCACCTCACCACCGACGGTGATGGGCCGGGGCAGGACGAGGACCGCCTGAGCCCCGACGGACCCGACGACACGGTGGGCGGTGTCACCGCCGACGGCCCGGAGCCCGAGGAGATGTTCGCGGGCGGCCCGGAGGTCGAGGTCGAACTGCGGCCGCAGCGTCGGCTGCGCATCTGGCAGCTCGCCCCCATCGTGGGCCTCGCCGCCGTCGGCTCCCTGATGTTCGCCTTCCCGCTCGCCTTCGACTTCGGCGACAGCGGCGCCGTCATCGCGATGCTGGGCCTGCTCATCTGCTCCTGCGCCGCAGGCTGGGGCATGATGGCCGCCCGCCGCGTGGGCTACGCCCTCCCGGGTCTGCCCCCGCGCGGCTCCGGACGCCGACCGGACTGGCGGGTCGTTCTCGCGTACGTCCTCGTCGTCGCCGTGGTCGCGGTCCTCGCCGTCTGGCGCGTGGCCCGCCTGCGCTGAGCCGGCGCACCCGCTCGCCTCGCCGGCCCGCCCGCCGCCGCCCCGAGTCCGTTGCGCCGGCCCCGCACCGGCGACCGGGACGCCGTACCGACGCCGTACGAGGTTGTCGTACCGACCCCGTACGATCGAGGAATGAGCACGCGGATCGCCTTCCTCAAGGGTCACGGCACCGAGAACGACTTCGTGATCGTCCCGGACCCAGAGAACGCCCTCGACCTCACCCCGGCCGCCGTCGCCGCGCTGTGCGACCGGCGTGCGGGCATCGGCGGTGACGGCGTGCTGCACGTGGTGCGGTCGGCCGCGCATCCGGAGGCCAGGGCGATGGCGGCCGAGGCCGAGTGGTTCATGGACTACCGCAACGGCGACGGCTCCATCGCGGAGATGTGCGGTAACGGCGTGCGCGTGTTCGCGCGCTACCTCCAGCACGCCGGACACGTCACCGAGGGCGACATCACGGTCGCCACGCGCGCGGGCGTGAAGAGCGCGCACATCGCCAAGGACGGTGACGTCACCGTCGGCATGGGCAGCGCGCGCCTCCTTGAAGGGGACGTCACGGTGAGCGTCGGCGAGCGCAGCTGGCCCGCACGCAACGTGAACATGGGCAACCCGCATGCGGTCGCCTTCGTCGACGACCTCGCGCACGCCGGCAACCTGTTCACCCCGCCGCCCGTCGGCCCGGAGGGCGCCTACCCGGACGGCGCGAACGTCGAGTTCGTGGTCGACCGCGGCCCCCGGCACGTGGCGATGCGTGTGCACGAGCGCGGCGCCGGTGAGACTCGCTCCTGCGGCACGGGCGCGTGCGCCGTCGCCGTGGCCGCCGCCCGCCGCGACGGCGCCGACCCGGCCGTCACGGGCACCCCTGCGACGTACACCGTGGACGTGCCCGGCGGACGCCTCGTCATAATCGAGCGGCCCGACGGCGAGGTCGAGATGACCGGCCCCGCCGTGATCGTCGCCGAAGGAGAGATCGACGCCGAGTGGCTGGAAAACGCGGCCCGTTGACCGCGCGAACCGCGGCCACGACAGCCCGCGACACCCGGATCCGTGGCTCCCGGCGTCAGGGGCGTATCGAAACCACGGCCGACGGCCAGTCACCTGGCGCAAAACCGTAAACCTCCGCATCGTCGCTCGATTGGGTGATCCGTTTCACGCTCGGCGGGAGGCGGTCAGTCGCACGTGTTGGGCTCGGTAGCATCAAGCACCGGCACGGACGGGGGAACGTCGCCATCCCTGAGCCGCGTATGCCCCGTGGCCCCGTCCGCCGGTCCACGAGCCGGAGGTGCCCATGAGTGCGGAGGCCACGAACCCCGCGAACCCAGGCCCTGTCACCCCTGCGGCGCCGCGCAAGAAGGCCCGCGCCCGGATCGACCTGCGTCGGCTCGGCCGGGCCGCGCTGCTGGGCTCACCCGCCCGTGACAAACTGCCCGACGCCATCGGCCACGTCGCCGAGGCCCACCGCGCCCACTACCCGGACGCCGACCTCGAACCTCTGCGCCGCGCCTATGTGCTGGCCGAGTCCTCGCACCGCGGCCAGATGCGCAAGAGTGGCGAGCCGTACATCACACACCCCCTCGCGGTGACCCTCATCCTCGCCGAACTCGGGGCCGAGACCACGACCTTGACGGCCTCTCTGCTCCACGACACCGTCGAGGACACCGATGTGACGCTCGACCAGGTGCGGGAACAGTTCGGCGAGGAGGTTCGTTACCTGGTCGACGGGGTGACGAAGCTGGAGAAGGTCGACTACGGCGCGGCAGCCGAGCCCGAGACCTTCCGCAAGATGCTCGTCGCCACGGGCAACGACGTCCGCGTGATGTCGATCAAACTCGCCGACCGGCTGCACAACATGCGCACCCTCGGAGTGATGCGCCCCGAGAAACAGGCCCGCATCGCCAAGGTCACCCGCGACGTCCTCATCCCGCTCGCCGAGCGGCTCGGCGTCCAGGCCCTCAAGACCGAACTGGAGGACCTCGTCTTCGCGATCCTCCACCCCGACGAGTACGAGCACACGCGGGAGTTGATCGTCGACAACGCCACGCGCGCCGACGACCCCCTCGCCGAGATCTCCGACGAGGTCCGCACCGTCCTGCGCGACGCGGACATCCCGGCCGAAGTCCTCATCCGCCCCCGGCACTTCGTCTCCATGCACCGCGTCGCCCGCAAGCGCGGACAGTTGCGCGGCGCCGACTTCGGCCGCCTGCTGGTGCTCGTCAACGAGGACGCGGACTGTTACGGCGTCCTGGGCGAGCTGCACACGTGCATGACGCCCGTCGTCTCCGAGTTCAAGGACTTCATCGCCGTACCCAAGTTCAACCTTTACCAGTCGCTGCACACGGCCGTCGCGCGCCCGGACGGCCAGGTCGCCGAAGTCCTCATCCGTACCCACCAGATGCACAAGGTCGCCGAGGCCGGTGTCATCGCCCTGGGCAATCCCTACGCCCCTCCGGCGGAGGAGCAGAGCGGCGAGGGCGTCCCTGCCGACGGCGAGCGCGCCGACCCCACGCGCCCCGGCTGGCTCTCCCGCCTCCTCGACTGGCAGCGCGGCGCGCCCGACCCCGACACCTTCTGGTCGACCCTGCGTGAGGACCTCGCCCAGGACCGCGAGATCACCGTCTTCCGGCCCGACGGCGGCACCCTGGGCCTGCCCGAGGGCGCCACCTGCGTGGACGCCGCGTACGCGCAGTACGGCGAGGACGCGCACGCCTGCATCGGCGCCCGGGTCAACGGCCGCCTGGCAACGCTCAGTACGGTCCTCAAGGACGGCGACAGCGTTCAGCTCCTGATGGGCCAGGACCCGGCCTCCGAACCCTCCAGGGAATGGCTGGACCACGCGCACACCCCGGCCGCCCGGATCGCCATCCAGAGGTGGCTGGCGGCACATCCGGTGCACGACGACACGGATCCGGAACAGGCCGAAAGGAGCGGGCTCCGCGACGGGATCGGCGGTGGGGCGGAGCGCGCCGGGGCAGTGGACTCCGTCACGCGTGCCGCCACGGCCGGCCGTGTCACGTCAGAAGGCGCGGGCGCCCCGGCCCGCCCCCGAGACGCCGAAGTCCTGGTGGATCGCCCCGGCGCCACGCCCCGGCTCGCCGGATGCTGTACGCCCGTACCGCCCGACGAGGTCACCGGCTTCTCCGTGCGCGGGGGAGTGGTGACCGTGCACCGCGTCGAGTGCGCCGCGGTGGCGCGTATGAAGAGCGGGGGGCGCCCGGAGATCGGCGTGCGCTGGGGGGACACCACCGCGTGCCGGGTCACGCTGGTCGCCGAATCGTTCGGCCGCCCCCATCTGCTCGCCGACCTCACCGAAGCGATCGCCCTCGAAGGCGCCGAGATCGTCTCCGCGACGGTCGAACCGCCGAGCCAGCAGCGCGTCCGCCACACATACACCCTCCAACTCCCCGACGCGGCCCACCTCCCGGTCCTCATGCGCGCCATGCGCAACGTGCCGGGCGTGTACGACGTGGGGCGAGCGCAGCACCAGACATCGGCTTCCTGACGGAGCCCTCCTGACGGACGCGCCCCACGCCCATCCGTTCGGGTGCGCCGGGCGCGCGTCTCCGCCATAGCACAGGCGCGCGCTGGTAGCGGTGGTCCATGCTGCTCACCCCCCGCACCAACCGGCCGCCCAAGCCGCCCCTGTCGGCCGGCAGGAGCCGTCGGCACCGCACCGCCGCCCTCCTCGCCTCCGCCGTCTCCGTCTGCCTCGTCTCCGCGAGCACCCCCGCCGACCCGCTGGGCATCGGCGACCGCCTCTTCCCGTATCTGGGCAACCCCGGATACGACGTCGCGTCGTACGACCTGTCCTTGACTTATCCCGGCACGAACGACAAGCCCCTCGAGGCCGTCACCACCATCGACGCCTGGACGACGAAGAGCCTGGACCGCATCAACCTCGACTTCGCGCACGGCAAGGTCGAGTCCGTCGAGGTCGACGGCCGCCCCGCCGCCTTCACCAGCGCCCGAGACGACCTGGTCGTGACCCCGAAGCGGGCGCTGCTCCGGGGCAACTGGACGCGGATCACCGTGCGCCACACCAGCGACCCGAGGCCCGCCAAGCACCGGGACGGCGGCTGGGTGCGCACCACCGACGGCCTCGCCATGGCGAACCAGGCCGACGCCGCGCACCTGGTGTTCCCGTGCAACGACCACCCGTCCGACAAGGCGATGTTCACGATCCGGGTCACCGCCCCCAACGGCTACACGGCCGTCGCGAACGGCCTGCCGACCGGCGTCGACAAGGTCGGCCGCTCGACCACCTGGACGTACCGCACCCAGCACCCCATGGCCACCGAGCTCGCCCAGGTGTCCATCGGCCACTCCACCGTGCTGCACCGCACCGGACCGCACGGACTGCCCGTCCGTGACGTCGTGCCCACCGCCGACCGCAAGGCCCTCGAACCCTGGCTGGCCAAGACCCCCGACCAGATCGCCTGGATGGAGAGCAAGGTCGGGCCCTACCCCTTCGAGACGTACGGCCTGCTGATGGCCCAGGCCGCCACCGGCTTCGAACTCGAGACGCAGACCCTCTCCCTCTTCGAGAAGGGCGTGTTCACCGAGCCCGCCTACCCCAAGTGGTACGTCGAGTCGATCATGGTGCATGAACTGTCCCACCAGTGGTTCGGCGACAGCGTCAGCCCGCGCACCTGGTCCGACCTGTGGCTGAACGAGGGCCACGCCACCTGGTACGAGGCCCTGTACGCGCAGGAGAAGGGGCACAAGCCCATGGCCGACCGCATGAAGGCGGCCTACAGCGTCTCCGACCGCTGGCGCCGGTCCGGCGGTCCGCCCGCCGCGCCCAAGCCGCCCGCGGCGGGCCAGAAGATCGGGATCTTCCGGCCGAACGTCTACGACGGCGGAGCCCTGGTGCTGTACGCCCTGCGCCAGGAGATCGGCGAGCCCGCCTTCGAGCGGCTGGAGCGGGTCTGGGCCCAGACGCACCGCGACGGCACGGTGACCACGGCCGACTTCGAACGCCTCGCCTCGAGCATCGCCGGACGCGATCTGAGCGCGTTCTTCAAGGCCTGGCTGTACAGCGAGAAGACCCCGCCGATGCCAGGCCACAAGGACTGGAAGGCCACGCCGCCGGAGAAGTCTGCCGCGCAATAAGACGGTGACGAGACGGGCCGTGCCGTGCGACCATCTTGAGGTCGGCGCGGCACGGAGCGCGGGAATCTCCCAGGGTGCTCGTGCGTTGTTCAGGTTGTCGCCCGTATCGGATTCCACAACCACGTAAGGACCCAATGACCTCCTCTTCTTCCTCTTCCCAGGACACCAAGCGCTTCGCGCACGCCTACCCCGAAGGTCTTCGGGCCGATGCCCTGATGGAAGAGGACGTCGCCTGGAGCCACGAGATCGACGGAGAGCGGGACGGCGACCAGTTCGACCGCTCCGAGCGCGCGGCCCTGCGCCGCGTGGCGGGCCTCTCCACCGAGCTCGAGGACGTCACCGAGGTCGAGTACCGACAGCTCCGCCTGGAGCAGGTCGTACTCGTCGGGGTGTGGACCTCGGGAACCGCGCAGGACGCCGACAACTCGCTCGCCGAGCTGGCCGCCCTCGCGGAGACCGCCGGCGCCGTCGTGCTCGACGGTGTCATCCAGCGCCGCGACAAGCCCGACGCGGCCACCTACATCGGCTCCGGCAAGGCGCTCGAGCTGCGGGACATCGTCCTCGAAATGGGCGCGGACACTGTCATCTGCGACGGTGAGCTGAGTCCCGGCCAGCTGATCCAGCTCGAGGACGTCGTCAAGGTCAAGGTCATCGACCGTACGGCCCTGATCCTGGACATCTTCGCCCAGCACGCCAAGTCCCGAGAGGGCAAGGCGCAGGTGGCGCTCGCGCAGATGCAGTACATGCTGCCGAGGCTCCGAGGCTGGGGTCAGTCGCTGTCCCGGCAGATGGGTGGCGGTCGCGGTGGCCTGGCGACCCGTGGTCCCGGTGAGACCAAGATCGAGACGGACCGGCGCCGGATCCGCGAGAAGATGGCGAAGATGCGCCGGGAGATCGCGGACATGAAGACCGGCCGCGAGATCAAGCGCCAGGAGCGCCGCCGCAACAAGGTGCCGTCCGTCGCCATCGCGGGCTACACCAACGCCGGCAAGTCCTCCCTGCTCAACCGCCTCACGGGCGCGGGAGTCCTGGTCGAGAACGCCCTGTTCGCGACCCTGGACCCGACCGTCCGCCGGGCGGAGACCCCGAGCGGCCGCCTGTACACACTGGCCGACACCGTCGGCTTCGTACGGCACCTGCCGCACCACCTGGTCGAGGCGTTCCGCTCCACCATGGAGGAGGTCGGCGACTCCGACCTGATCCTGCACGTGGTGGACGGCTCGCACCCGGTGCCGGAGGAGCAGCTGGCCGCCGTGCGCGAGGTGATCCGGGACGTCGGCGCGACCGGCGTGCCCGAGATCGTCGTGATCAACAAGGCGGACGCGGCCGACCCGCTGGTGCTCCAGCGACTGCTGCGGATCGAGAAGCGCTCCATCGCGGTCTCGGCCCGCACCGGTCAGGGCATTCAGGAACTGCTCGCGCTCATCGACAACGAGCTGCCCCGGCCCTCGGTCGAGATCGAGGCGCTCGTGCCGTACACCCACGGCAAGCTGGTCGCCCGTGCCCACACCGAGGGCGAGGTGCTCTCCGAGGAGCACACCGCGGAGGGCACGCTGCTCAAGGTGCGGGTGCACGAGGAACTGGCGGCGGATCTCGCGCCGTACGTGCCAGCTCCCGCGCTCTGACGCACTTCGCACGAAGGCCCGCTCCCCGCTTGCCGCCGGGGAGCGGGCCTTCAGCGTGCCGGTGTCACCGACCGCCGTACGCCCTGCTCATGTTCTGGTAGAGCTCCTCGGCCACTTGGCCCAGCTGCGGGCCCGCGAGCCAGGTGTTGTCGGTCGGCCCGATCGTGGTGTTAGACACCAGCACGGTCTTGCCGTCCACCACCCGGAACCAACCGCCGCCGGACGAGCCGCCATTCATCGTGCAGCCGATGCGGTACATCGTCGGCGGCGCGGGGTTCAGCGACAGCCGCCCCGGCCGGTCGATGCACCTGAACATCTTCAGCCCGCTGTAGGGCGGCGCGGCCGGGTACCCCCAGGCGCCCATACTCGCCACCTCGGACGCGGACGGCGCGGAGAAGTCGACGTCGAGCGCAGCGCCGACGGTCTCCTCCAGGGACTTCGACCCGGACTCCGGCTTCACGTGCAGCACGGCGTAGTCGTACGCCGCACCCGCGCCGCCCGTCTCCGAGCCGCCCTGGATCCACTGGTCCGAGGTGGACGCCCAGTCCGCCCACCACTGGCCGAACGCCGGCGAGGCAGTGAAGGTTTCCCGTGCGGCACCTCGCCGCCGCCTTGGACTCCGCTGTGCCCCCCGGCCGTTGCCGACCGGCTATCGCCCGGCGAACTTCTTGCTGACCGCCTGGTACACACCCTTGGCCACATCACCCAGCCGCGGACCCGCCAGCCAGCCCGAACTCACCGGCCCGATCGAGGTGTTGGACACAAGCGCCGGCTTGCCGTCGGAACCGTTCTCCACCCAGCCACCACCCGACGAACCGCCCGTCATGGTGCAGCCGATGCGGTACATCGTCGGATCCGCCTTGTTGATCGACAGCCGCCCCGGCTTGTCCTGGCACTGATACAGCGCCTGCCCGTCGAACGGCGCCGCCGCCGGGTAGCCCGTCGCCGTCAGGGTCTCCACCTTCGGCACCGCAGGAGCCCCGAAGTTCACCGGGAGCGCCGAACCGACCGTCTCCTCCAGCGACTTGCCACCGCCGCCCTGCTCGGGCGTCACATGGATCACCGCGTAGTCGTACGAGGCACCGTCCCCGCCCGTCTCGCCGCCCTGTTCAATCCACTGCTGGGAGGTCTGCGCCCAGTCACCCCACCACACGCCGAACGGAGCGACCTGCTCCTTGGTGGCGGTCTGCAACTGCTGTTCCGTCATGCCCTTGTCGTTGTACGACGGCACGAACGCGATGTTGCGGTACCAGCCGCCCTTCTTGCCGGCGTGCACACAGTGACCCGCCGTCCACACCAGGTTGGACTTGCCCGGGTGGGCCGGGTCCTCCACCACGGTCGCCGAGCAGACCATCGTGCCCTCGGGGGAGTCGAAGAACACCTTGCCCGCCGTCGCCGCGTTGCTGTGGTACGGCGGCCGCACCGCCTGCGCCTTGACCGGAGCCGGTGTCGGGTCCGTCACGCCCTGGTCACCGGAGAGGTCGTTGTCGTCGACACCCCGGTCCGGGTCATCGGCGTCCCGCATCCGGTCCGGGTCCCACAGGCCCTTGATGATCGGGTTGATGAAATCGTTGGCCTCGCGCAGCCAGTCGTCCCTGTCCCAGTTCTTCCAGGCGCCGTTCTTCCACTTGTCGATGTCGATCCCGTGCTCTTTGAGCTTGTCCCTGATGTCGTCCGGGATCTGGATCTTTCCGTCGGCGGTGTCACCACTGGTCGCGGAGGCGGACGCCTGCCCGCCCGCGTTGTCGTCGCTGCTGCCGCCGCCGCAGGCGGTGGCGGTCAGCGCCAGCACCGAGGCGAGAGCGAAGGCCGCCAGTCCGGGGGAGGTTCTGCGGGGCGCGCTCCTCCCCCGGCGAACGGTGAACGACGGCCGTATGGATCGCATGGTCTTGACTCCCCCTGTGGTAAAGGAACTGGGTGCCGCGCCCGTGAAGTGCCCCGCACCCATGTGCAGTTCACGTCGGTCTCGGTCTCACTGACGTCCGGGAACGGCACCACACACTATGCGCTCGCTGTGGGGGACTTCCGACCGAACGGCAACAGTTCCGTCACGGCAAGGATCTTGAGTCAACCCGTAACCCCGTGAGCGGTCCGGGGTTGTAGCGGTGGGGGGACTGCTGCCCATGCCCGGCGCCCGGTCCCCGGGATCAACTCGCCTCTGCACAGCGGGAGGACAGGGAACCGTGGCCGTGACCGAGTCGATGACCGGGGAGACGTGCGGGGGAGCGCATGAGGGGATCCTCAGGCGCCAGTCGGCGCGCGAGTCCTCGGCGCGCACCTATGCGCGCGCCCTCCCCATCGTGCCGGTCCGCGCCCGCGGGCTGACCATCGAGGGCGCCGACGGCCGCCGCTACCTCGACTGCCTCTCCGGCGCCGGAACCCTCGCCCTCGGGCACAACCACCCCGTCGTCCTCGAAGCCATCCGCAAGGTTCTCGACTCGGGCGCCCCCCTCTCCGTCCTCGACCTGGCGACCCCCGTCAAGGACGCCTTCATCACCGAACTGTTCCGCACCCTCCCTCCCGGCCTCGCCGACCACGCCCGCGTCCAGTTCTGCGGCCCGGCCGGCACGGACGCCGTCGAAGCGGCGTTCAAACTGGTCCGGGCGGCGACCGGCCGCACCGGAATGCTCGCCTTCACCGGCGCCTACCACGGCATGACCGCCGGCGCCCTCGCCGCATCCGGCGGCGCCTGCGACGTACGGGTCGCCCGTCTCCCGTACCCCCAGAACTACCGTTGCCCCTTCGGCGTCGGCGGCCCCCGCGGCGCCGAACTCGGCGCCCGCTGGACCGAGTCCCTTCTCGACGACCCCAAGTCGGGCGTGCCTCTGCCCGCCGGAATGATCCTCGAACCCGTCCAGGGCGAGGGCGGGGTGATCCCCGCCCCCGACGACTGGCTGCGCCGTATGCGGAAGATCACCGCCGACCGGTCCATCCCGCTGATCGCCGACGAGATCCAGACCGGAGTCGGCCGCACCGGCACCTTCTGGGCCGTGGAGCACAGCGGCATCACCCCCGACGTGATGGTTCTGTCCAAGGCCATCGGCGGCAGCCTCCCGCTGGCGGTAGTGGTCTACCGCGACGACCTCGACGTCTGGGAACCCGGCGCCCACGCAGGCACCTTCCGCGGCAACCAACTCGCCATGGCCGCCGGCACGGCCACCCTCACCCACGTCCGCGAGAACGGTCTGGCCGAACGCGCGTCGCACCTCGGCTCCCGAATGCTGCTCCAACTGCACGAACTGAAGCGGGAGTTCGCATGCGTGGGCGACGTCCGGGGGCGCGGGCTGATGATCGGCGTGGAGCTGGTGGATCCGGATCCGGAGGGAGGCGTGGAGGCGGATCTGCACGAGGGGATCGACGAGGGCTCCTACGACGCGTCGCCCGATGCCTCGTACAACGCCCCGATCGACCGGAGCAGCGAGCACGAACCCCGCCGCGTCCCGCGCCCCGCCGCTCCGGAACGCGCGGCCGCAGTCCAGCGGGAGTGCCTGCGGCGCGGCCTCATTGTGGAACTCGGCGGACGTCATTCAAGTGTCGTCAGGCTGCTCCCTCCTCTCACGATCAGTGACGAACAAGCGGCAGCAGTCCTGGACCGACTCACTGACGCAGTGGCAGCCGTGGCCGGCGGCGACACGGACCAGGTGTGTCGCCCCCGGCATCCGGAGCGCCGTGCCGGCCGGACGGGGTAGCTCGGCGAGCCCCGACATCAGCCGCGCCGGCACGTCACGGCTGCCCAGCCTCTGCAGCACTGCTTCCGTTCGGTCCGTCCCGTACCAGGAAGCGGCCGCGTGAGCCCGAACCGCATCGAGGAACAGTCTTGAACACCACCCCCACAGCCACCGACTACTCGCACAGTGCTGACGACAACTTCCCAGGCACACAGGCTCCGATGACCGCGCCGGCAGGGCCGGTCCCCCAACAGCAGCACCGAATCCCGGAGGCGGACCGCTCGACTGTTGCCCCCGACCTCCTGGACCACCCGGACCCCCACACGGCCGCCCAGGCCGCGGCCGTGGAGAACCTGCTCCGCTGCTGGGTACGGGAGACGAAGATCCCCGCACCGGACTCCAGCACCCTCCACATCCCCCTCCCGGCCAGTGGAACGGCCCTCGCAGCACCGGTCCACCACTGGTCCCCGACGGGCTGGCACCGCTTCGGTCTCCCATGCCTCGCCGACGCACCGGACGACGCGCCCCCGGTCGACGCGGTCACGCTCGCCGCGCTGCTCACCAGGGAGACGCTCACCCGCACCGGCACTGGTACCAGCACCGGCGGCGCAGCGGTGAACCCTGTAGCCGACGCAGCGGCCACCCCTGTGGGGGGCATGACCACCAACGGCGGCGACCTCGTCGCGAGGGTGGCCGACTCCGTGCGCCGTACCGTCACCTTCATCAGTGACCGGCGTGACCGGCGTGAGCGGCCTGCCGACGGTCGCGACCTCTTCCTCAGCGCCGAACAGGCCCTGCTCCTCGGACACCCGCTGCACCCGACGCCGAAGAGCCGCGAAGGCCTGACCGAGGCCGAAGCCCGCCTGTACTCGCCAGAGTTGCGCGGCTCCTTTCCCCTGCACTGGATGGCTGTCGCCCCTTCCTTGCTCGCAACCGACTCGGCCTGGACGGACCGCGGCCGTCCCGTTCCGGCGGACCACCTCACCGCACGGCTCGCCGGCCCCGGCCTGCCGCTTCCCGACGGCTACGCCGCCCTGCCCCTGCACCCCTGGCAGTCACGAGAGGTCCGGCACCGCGCCGAGACCGCGGCCCTGCTCGATGCCGGGCTGCTCCGGGACCTGGGCCCGTTCGGCACTTCTTGGCATCCCACCTCCTCCGTACGCACTGTCCATCAGTCCGGCGCCCCCGCGATGCTCAAACTGTCGCTGGGACTTCGGATCACCAACTCCCGCCGCGAGAACCTCCGCAAGGAACTCCACCGTGGCGTCGAGGTCCACCGGTTGCTGCGCAGCGGCCTGTCCAAGCAGTGGCAGGCCGTGCACCCCGGATTCGACATCGTTCGCGACCCTGCCTGGCTGGCGGTCGACGGCCACGACGGCCTGCCCGTCCCCGGGCTCGACCTCATGATCAGGCACAACCCCTTCCTCCCGTCCGACGACGTCTCCTGCGTCGCCGGTCTCGTCTCGCTCCGGCCCTCTGGTCATCCGGCTGTCGGCCGTGTCGCACTGGCCGATGACCCCGGGTCCACGAGGACACCACCCCTCCGATCCCGTCTCGCCCTCGTCGTCACGCGGCTTGCCAAACGGACGGGCCGACCCCATGGGGCTGTCGCCACGGAGTGGTTCCTGCGTTACCTGGAGCAGGTCGTGCGTCCGGTGCTGTGGCTGGACAGCGAGGCCGGTGTCGCACTCGAAGCGCACCAGCAGAACACGCTGCTCCTGTTGGACGCCGAAGGCTGGCCGGCGGGCGGCCGGTACCGCGACAACCAGGGCTATTACTTCCGTGAGTCCCGGCGTGCCGAACTCGACGACCGGCTGCCCGGCATCGGCGAGCGCAGCGACACGTTCGTCTCCGACGAGGTCACCGACGAACGGTTCGCCTATTACCTCGCCATCAACAACGTGTTCGGTCTGATCGGCGCGCTCGGTTCCCAGCGTCTCGCCGACGAGACGCTGCTGCTCGCCGCCTTCCGCCGGTTCCTCACCGAAGTCGCCTCGGGGCCCGCCCCTCTGCGCACGTCCCTGCCCGCCCGCCTGCTCGACTCACCCGTCCTGCGGTGCAAGGCGAACCTGCTGACCCGGCTGCACGGCCTCGACGAGCTCGTAGGCCCCGTGGACACCCAGTCCATCTACGTCACCATCGCCAACCCCCTTCACTCCTGAACCGAACCGAATCGACTTCATTCACTTCCGAGGAACATGACCCACCTCGGCTCCTGAGAGGAGCGCGCCATGCCTCCCACTGACGCGAGCGCCGACGACGGCCACGTCTCCGTCACCGTCCCGGGGTATCCGGGCCGGCACGGTTCCGACGGAGATAGCGAGGACACGCTGGACCTGCGTCTCCCTGACGAGCTCATCGCCCTTTTCGCCGGAGCGACGGCCGGCGACGGTGCCCTCTCTGCGATGGAAGACGACCTCCTGGACCACGTAGGAGCCTGGGGCCCCACCGTCACCCCCGCAGGACCCTTCCAACTGGTCCCCGTCCGCCTTGACCGTGACGTCCCGCTCATCAGCCGCTGGATGAACGACCCTGCCGTAGCCGCCTTCTGGGAACTGGCCGGCCCCACGTCACGCACCGAGGACCACTTGCGCGCCCAACTCACGGGCGACGGGCGCAGCGTTCCGTGCGTCGGCATGCTCGACGGCACCCCGATGAGCTACTGGGAGATCTATCGCGCGGACCTGGATCCACTGGCCCGTCACTACCCGGCCCGCCCGCACGACACCGGGATCCACCTCCTCGTCGGCGGGGTCGCCGACCGAGCGCGGGGATTGGGCTCCGTCCTGCTCCGAGCCGTAGCCGACCTGGTACTGGACCGGCGTCCCGCTTGCGTACGTGTCGTCGCCGAACCCGATCTTCGCAACACCCCCTCCGTCGCCGCTTTCCTCACCGCAGGCTTCCGGTTCGCCGCTGAGGTCGACCTGCCCGCCAAACGGGCCGCCCTCATGATCCGAGACCGCTCCCTGCGTGATCTGATGTAGCGCCGCGTGACGACGCCTTCACATTTGGTACACCGCTCGGGCCGGCCCGGTTCCCATTCCGCCCGAAGGTATTTCTCCCCGCGGCTCTCCCCGCATTTCTCCCAGGCCGAGCAATCGGCTCCTTGACCTGGACACACGCCCGCCAGCACGTTCGCCGACCCGGCCCCACTCGCCTCCACCCTCGTCCTCATTCGCCTCCGCCCTCGCCCCCCGCCCAGGAGCCCCACCCGTGATCCCACCCGTCGTCAGAGCCTTGATCACCCCTTTGTCAGTGGCGGGTCGTAGGGTGGTCGGGCTATGACGAAGCCCTCACTCCCCGAACTCCTGCATGCCGCCGTCACAGCTGTCGGCGGTACGGAGCGCCCCGGCCAGGTGACCATGGCCGAATCGGTCGCCGAGGCGATCGATGACGGATCCCACCTGCTGGTCCAGGCCGGCACCGGCACCGGAAAGTCGCTCGGCTATCTCGTGCCCGCGCTCGCGCACGGGGAGCGTGTCGTCGTGGCGACGGCGACCCTGGCGCTGCAGCGCCAGCTGGTGGAGCGCGACCTGCCGCGCACGGTCGACGCGCTGCACCCGCTGCTGCGCCGCCGCCCGGAGTTCGCGATGCTCAAGGGCAGGTCGAACTATCTGTGCCTGCACCGTCTTCACGAGGGAGTGCCGCAGGACGAGGAGGAGGGCCTCTTCGACCAGTTCGAGGCCGCGGCGCCCACGAGCAAGCTGGGCCAGGACCTGCTCCGCATGCGCGACTGGGCGGACGAGACCGAGAGCGGTGACCGCGACGACCTCACACCCGGTGTCTCCGACCGTGCCTGGGCACAGGTGTCGGTGTCGTCCCGGGAGTGCCTCGGTGCGTCGAAATGTGCCTATGGCGCCGAGTGCTTCGCCGAGATGGCCCGTGAGCGGGCCAAGCTCGCCGAGGTCGTCGTCACCAACCACGCCCTGCTCGCCATCGACGCCATCGAGGGCGCTCCGGTGCTCCCTCAGCACGAGGTGCTGATCGTCGACGAGGCGCACGAGCTGGTCTCGCGGGTCACCGGCGTCGCCACCGGTGAGCTCACGCCCGGCCAGGTCAACCGCGCAGTGCGTCGCGTGGCGAAGCTCGTCAACGAGAAGGCCGCCGACCAGCTCCAGACCGCCGCCGAGGGCTTCGAGCGACTGATGGAGCTGGCGCTGCCGGGCCGCCTGGAGGAGATCCCGGAGGACCTGGCCTACGCCCTGATGGCGCTGCGGGACGCCGCACGTACGGTCATCTCCGCCCTGGGCACGACCCGCGACAAGTCGGTCCAGGACGAGGACGCGGTTCGCAAGCAGGCACTGGCCTCCGTGGAGACGGTGCACGACGTGGCGGAGCGTGTGGTCAACGGCTCCGAGTGGGACGTCGTCTGGTACGAGCGCCACGACCGCTTCGGCGCCTCCCTGCGTGTTGCCCCCATGTCGGTCTCCGGTCTCCTCAGGGAGAAGCTGTTCGCCGACCGATCTGTCGTTCTGACTTCCGCGACCCTCAAACTCGGCGGCGACTTCAACGGCGTCGGCGCCTCCCTCGGGCTCGCCCCCGAGGGCACGGAGGGTGAAGACGTCCCGAAGTGGAAGGGCGTAGACGTCGGCTCGCCCTTCGACTACCGCAAGCAGGGCATCCTGTATGTCGCCAAGCACCTGTCGCGCCCCGCGCGGGACGGCGATCGCGCCGACATGCTCGACGAACTGACCGAGCTCATCCAGGCGGCCGGCGGCCGTACACTCGGCCTGTTCTCCTCCATGCGGGGCGCCCAGCTCGCCGCGGAGGAACTGCGCTCGCGGATCCCCGAGTTCCCGATCCTGCTTCAGGGCGAGGAGACCCTGGGGGAGTTGATCAAGAACTTCTCTGCGGACCCGAAGACCTGTCTGTTCGGCACGCTGTCGCTGTGGCAGGGCGTAGACGTCCCAGGCGCCAGCTGCCAGCTGGTCGTGGTGGACAAGATCCCGTTCCCGCGCCCCGACGACCCGCTGATGAGCGCCCGCCAGAAGGCGGTCGAGGACGCCGGGGGCAACGGCTTCATGGCGGTGGCCGCCACACACGCCGCGCTGCTCATGGCTCAGGGCGCCGGCCGCCTCGTACGGGCTTCGGGGGACCGCGGGGTGGTCGCCGTACTGGACCAGCGGCTGGCCACCGCGCGGTACGGCGGTTATCTCAAGGCGTCACTGCCCGACTTCTGGTACACCACGGACCGTAACCAGGTCCGCAGGTCGCTGGCCGCGATCGACGCGGTGGCGCGGCAGACGGAAGAGAAGTGATCGAGGGTTGGGCGGTGCCCGCCCCCGGGCCGGCCCACCCCCCCCGGGAAAGCCGGGATTCACCGGGGGGGTAGAGCCCATGGGCCCCGCACCGGCGGCGGGGGTGCGGGGCC
>NZ_JBIAQV010000019.1:66188-165848 GCF_042889305.1 Streptomyces sp. NPDC002619
CCCCGGCCGTCACCGGGGGCGGCGGGGGGGGGGCCGCGCGCGCCGGGGGGGCGCGCACGGGTTATGCGTGGGTGGGGGGGGTGGCCTGTCCCGTCCCCGGGACAGGCCAACCCTCGAGGGAAATCCGGTGATGACCGGGTCTCGTACAGCACAGGGCCCCGGAACCGGCGCAGGGGTTCCGGGGCCCGGTCAGGGGACGGGGCACCAGCCCGTCCGACGCAGCCGTCAGATGCGCCGCAGCACCGCGACGACCTTGCCCAGGATGGTTGCGTCGTCGCCGGGGATCGGCTCGTAGGCCGAGTTGTGCGGGAGGAGCCAGACGTGGCCGTCTTCGCGCTTGAAGCGCTTGACGGTGGCCTCGCCGTCGAGCATGGCGGCCACAATGTCGCCGTTCTCGGCGACCGGCTGGCGGCGGACGGTGACCCAGTCGCCGTCGCAGATCGCGGCCTCGATCATGGAGTCGCCGACGACCTTCAGGACGAACAGCTCACCGTCGCCGACCAGCTGGCGGGGGAGCGGGAACACGTCCTCGACCGATTCCTCGGCGAGGATCGGGCCACCTGCGGCGATGCGGCCTACCAGGGGCACGTACGACGCGGCGGGCTTGCCCGCGGTGTCCGTGGGCTGCACCGTCACCGCCTGGTCGGAGCCGCGCACCTCGTACGCGCGCGGGCGGTGCGGGTCGCGGCGCAGGAATCCCTTGCGCTCCAGTGCCATGAGCTGATGCGCGACCGAGGAAGTGCTGGAGAGGCCGACGGCCTGACCGATCTCCCGCATCGACGGCGGATAGCCTCGACGCTGCACGGAGTCCCGGATGACCTCGATCACTCGGCGCTGCCGGTCGGTGAGTCCCGAGCTGTCCGCCCTGATACCTGGAGGTCGGCCGGGCAGAGAGCGCTTGTGCGCCTCGGGATTCGCGGCTTCGTTCATGGCATGCACCGGCTCGAGTCGGCCCTGGGAGCGGTCCTGGGCAGTGATGATGGCACTGTCTGCGGTCGTGGTCACGTCGGCCCCTCTCGATGGTCTCCCTGCTGCACAACGGTAGTTGCTTTCGAAAGGTTGCGCCAAACACACGTTCGAGTGAAAAATCGTGGTTCACCTGACGCGATCATGTGTCTGGGTGTATGGCTAACGCGGTACCTGGCGGACAAAAGCGCTCATTGTTGTACTCTTCACCGCCGGGGTGATGACCTCGTGGGTTGTTTCCCCAGTCTGCCATCCGGGATCCCGTCGACCGGGAGCCGGTCCCCATTCTGTGCCGGAGTCCCACGCGTCCTCTGTGCGGCGCCCACGGTATCTCCGTAACTCCCGACGCGATACGGCCGTGCGTGTATGTGTTCCCGGGAGTGGCGCGGTTCTGCGGTGCCGATTCACGCGCGCGCGACACGCGCATAGCCTCAATGTATGAACCAATCCCCACATCTAGTGGTTGGATTGCGGCAGCAGCCCACAAGTTGTGGTCCCCGGGTCTTCGACGGCTCCGAGATCGCCTATGCTTGGGGCTGCTCCGAGGGGCCCAAGAGGTCCGTCGGTGCCGTTGAGTCTGCTGTGAGGAGGGTTGGAGATCATGTACTGCCCCTTCTGCAGGCACCCCGACAGCCGCGTCGTCGACAGCCGTACGACCGACGACGGCACGGCGATCCGCAGGCGCCGCCAGTGCCCTGACTGCTCCCGTCGTTTCACGACCGTGGAGACGTGCTCGCTCATGGTGGTCAAGCGATCCGGAGTCACGGAGCCGTTCAGCCGTACCAAGGTCATCAACGGCGTCCGCAAGGCCTGCCAGGGACGGCCTGTCACCGAGGACGCACTCGCCCAGCTCGGCCAACGGGTCGAGGAGGCGGTGCGGGCCACGGGAAGCGCCGAGCTGACCACCCATGACGTGGGACTGGCCATACTCGGCCCGTTGCAGGAGCTCGACCTTGTCGCGTATCTGCGATTCGCCTCCGTCTACCGGGCGTTCGACTCGCTCGAGGACTTCGAGGCCGCCATCGCGGAACTGAGGGAAGCGACGCGAGGCCCCGCCGTGGACGACGAAGACACGGGAGCGGGGAGTCAGGAAGACGAACGCGGGCGCGGCGGGACCGACCAGGTCCCCGTGCCCGCCCACGCCGCCGACTGACCGGTTGGCGGGAGCCGGGCGGCGACCCCGGATCCGGCCGGACGGCGGCGATCGAGGACTGTTGCGGGCGGCAGCGTGAGGGTGCCCGCAACACACGACAGAACACCGTGCCACGGGAACATCGGGGCACTTCAGGGCGTTTTTGCCCGTAGAGGGAGGCGGCATGACAGAGACGGCGAGCGGTCCGGCACGAGGTTCCCGAGCCAAGGGCGCCAAGGCCATCAAGGGGCTGCGTATCGAGCGCATCCACACCACCCCCGGCGTACACCCGTACGATGAGGTGGCCTGGGAGCGCCGTGACGTCGTCATGACCAACTGGCGCGACGGCTCGGTCAACTTTGAGCAGCGTGGCGTCGAGTTCCCCGACTTCTGGTCGGTGAACGCGGTCAACATCGTCACCAGCAAGTACTTCCGCGGTGCCGTCGGCACCCCGCAGCGCGAGACCAGTCTTCGACAGCTGATCGACCGGATCGTGAAGACGTACCGGAAGGCCGGTGAGGACTACAAGTACTTCGCCTCGCCCGCCGACGCCGAGATCTTCGAGCACGAGCTGGCGTACGCCCTCCTGCACCAGGTCTTCAGCTTCAACAGCCCCGTGTGGTTCAACGTGGGCACCCCGCAGCCCCAGCAGGTCTCCGCCTGCTTCATCCTGTCCGTCGACGACTCCATGGAGTCGATCCTCGACTGGTACAAGGAAGAGGGCATGATCTTCAAGGGCGGCTCCGGCGCCGGCCTGAACCTCTCCCGCATCCGCTCCTCCAAGGAACTGCTGTCCTCGGGCGGCAACGCCTCCGGTCCGGTCTCCTTCATGCGCGGTGCCGACGCCTCCGCAGGAACCATCAAGTCCGGTGGGGCCACCCGCCGCGCCGCGAAGATGGTCATCCTCGACGTCGACCACCCCGACATCGAGGACTTCATCGAGACCAAGGTGAAGGAGGAGGAGAAGATCCGCGCCCTGCGTGACGCGGGCTTCGACATGGACCTCGGCGGCGAGGACATCACCTCCGTCCAGTACCAGAACGCCAACAACTCGGTCCGTGTGAACGACGAGTTCATGAAGGCCGTCGAGCAGGGCGACAAGTTCGGCCTCCGCGCGCGGATGACCGGGGAGGTCATCGAGGAGGTCGACGCCAAGGCCCTGTTCCGCAAGATGGCCGAGGCCGCCTGGGCCTGCGCGGACCCGGGCATCCAGTACGACGACACGATCAACCACTGGCACACGTGCCCGGAGTCCGGCCGTATCAACGGCTCGAACCCGTGCAGCGAGTACATGCACCTGGACAACACGTCCTGCAACCTCGCCTCGCTGAACCTGATGAAATTCCTGAAGGACGACGGCAAGGGCCACCAGTCCTTCGACGTCGAGCGCTTCGCCAAGGTCGTCGAGCTCGTCATCACCGCGATGGACATCTCGATCTGCTTCGCGGACTTCCCGACCCAGAAGATCGGTGAGAACACGCGCGCGTTCCGACAGCTCGGCATCGGATACGCCAACCTCGGCGCCCTGCTGATGGCGACCGGCCACGCGTACGACTCCGACGGCGGCCGCGCTCTCGCCGGCGCCATCACCTCCCTGATGACCGGCACGTCGTACAAGCGCTCCGCCGAACTCGCCGCGGTCGTCGGCGCGTACGACGGCTACGCCCGCAATGCGCAGCCGCACCTGCGCGTCATGAAGCAGCACGCGGACGCCAACACCACGGCCGTCCGCATGGACGACCTGGACACGACGATCTGGGCCGCCGCCACGGAGGCCTGGCAGGACGTGCTGCGCCTTGGCGAGAAGAACGGTTTCCGTAACGCCCAGGCGTCCGTCATCGCCCCGACCGGCACCATCGGTCTCGCGATGTCCTGCGACACCACCGGTCTCGAGCCCGACCTCGCCCTGGTCAAGTTCAAGAAGCTGGTCGGCGGCGGCTCGATGCAGATCGTCAACGGCACCGTCCCGCAGGCCCTGCGCCGCCTGGGCTACCAGGAGGAGCAGATCGAGGCGATCGTGGCCCACATCGCCGAGCACGGCAACGTGATCGACGCTCCTGGCCTCAAGACCGAGCATTACGAGGTGTTCGACTGCGCCATGGGCGAGCGCGCCATCTCCCCGATGGGTCACGTCCGCATGATGGCCGCGATCCAGCCGTGGATCTCCGGCGCCCTGTCCAAGACGGTCAACATGCCGGAGTCGGCGACCGTCGAGGAGGTCGAGGAGATCTACTTCGAGGCCTGGAAGATGGGCGTCAAGGCGCTCGCGATCTACCGCGACAACTGCAAGGTGGGCCAGCCCCTCTCCGCCAAGACCAAGGAGAAGGAGAAGGCCGAGATCACGGAGAAGGCCGAGGCCACCATCCGTGAGACGGTCGGGAAGGTCGTCGAGTACCGCCCGGTCCGCAAGCGCCTGCCCAAGGGCCGTCCGGGGATCACCACGTCCTTCACGGTCGGTGGTGCCGAGGGGTACATGACCGCCAACTCCTACCCGGACGACGGTCTCGGCGAGGTCTTCCTGAAGATGTCGAAGCAGGGCTCGACGCTCGCGGGCATGATGGACGCCTTCTCCATCGCCGTCTCGGTCGGCCTCCAGTACGGCGTGCCGCTGGAGACGTACGTCTCGAAGTTCACGAATATGCGCTTCGAGCCGGCCGGTATGACCGACGACCCGGACGTGCGGATGGCGCAGTCGATCGTCGACTACATCTTCCGCCGTCTGGCGCTGGACTTCCTGCCCTTCGAGACGCGTTCCGCGCTCGGCATTCACTCCGCCGAGGAGCGTCAGCGTCACCTGGAGACGGGTTCGTACGAGTCCGCCGATGACGAGGTCGACGTCGAGGGCCTGGCCCAGTCGGCGCCGCGCGCCCAGGAGCTGAAGGCGGTCGCCACGCCGAAGGCCGAGGTCGAGGCGGCCAATCCCGCCCCGAGGCAGGCCCACACCAGCGCCGAGCTGGTGGAGATGCAGCTGGGCATCCAGGCTGACGCCCCGCTCTGCTTCTCGTGCGGTACGAAGATGCAGCGGGCCGGTTCCTGCTACATCTGCGAGGGCTGCGGCTCCACGAGCGGCTGCAGCTGACCACGGCCGCCTGCCGGGCGTGAACTAGCTGGTCAGGGTGGTGCAGTTGGTGTTCCGGCTGCACCACCCTCGGCGTTTCGGTCCTACGGACGAATTCCGCTTTCCGACGAAACGATCACCGGGTTAGGCTCCCCCGGCGCGCATCGGGCGCGCAGGGCAGGTGGGGGACATGACGGACGATCTCAATGAGTCGAAAAAGGGCATGAACGCGGGGGCTCAGGCAGTCGCCGCTGTGGTGCTGGTCGGCGGCGTCCTGGGGGGTATGTGGGGGCTGGGGGAAGTCTTCGATCGGGCGACCGTGAGCGGTGACCGTGGGCCGGCTGCCTGCTCCAAGTCGCATGGCTTCGTGTCGGCGAAGCACGTTTCCGGCGCGCGGTTGTGCACCGCGCTGAACCGCCAGGACCTGCCCGAACTCCTCGGCACGCCGACGGAGTACGCACGGACCGCCGACGGCAACGAAGGCTCGGTCACGATGGCGAGCGGCACCAAGATCGCCGCACCGGAGGCGACCGTCACGCTCGATACCTACTCTGTGAAGCTTTCTGCCTCCGAGGACCGTCTCCCGGTCGCCGAACTGGCCGACTTCCTGGGTGCGACCACGCAGAAGACGACCATTCTGGGGCACCCGGCGGCTCTCTACTCGAGCCGGACCATCGAATTCACTTTCAACGGCAGCAAGGTCGGCACCGGCCCCGGCGGCATCGCGCGCAGCCTGCTGGTCGCCAGGACGCCGAAGGACGGCGGCGGCTCCTTCGAGATCGTCATCTGGCGTCAGGACGACGTGATGCCAGATGACACGGCGCTGCTGCGAGTTGCCGAAACGGTGCTGCCGACGGTCCCGGGCTGGACCGCTGACTGACGATCTGTCAGCTGTACACGCCCATCCCGAGAAGCGCTTCGACGGAATGAGGAGCGTCGGGCATGCGCTCCCGTGCCCTCTTTCCGTGGTCGTGACAGCGGCCGGAACTTTTGGTAACCGCGACGGTGGTTCGCCCCGTACCCTCCGCGCATGACCACATCGCAGCGGTACGACGGTGACATCCGCGAACTCTCCGGGCCGGCCCGCGCCGTGGCCCTCGAGGCGCTCGTCGTGGACCTGTGTGCCCCGGACCCCGCGGTGCGCGACGAGGGGGCGTATCGCACGGCCGTGTGCTGGATACCGGCTCTGGACGCGACGGAGCGGTACCTGCTCGGCGACCGTGTGGCCGCGCACTTCACGGATCCCGGCGTTCAGGCCCGCGCCTTCGCGCCGCTGGTCCTGGCCCGGATCGTGGAGTCGGGCGCCTGGCGGCAGGAGTGGTGGCGCGCCTTCGCCGGCTGGTACCCAGCAGAAACGGATCTGCGCGGATACGACCCGGTGCTCGGCTGGGTGCACGCCGCAGCGCACGGCGCCGACCTGCTGGCCGCCCTGGCCCGGCGCCCCGGACAGGAGCCGCTCGCGCTCGCCGAATCCGCCGTCGCCCGGCTCCTGGCCCCCACCGGCCACATCTTCGACGCGCAGGAGGACGACCGCCTCGCGTACGCCCTCGCTCAAATCCTCAGCCACCCCGGCCTGACCGAGGCCCAGTCCGCACAGTGGCTGGAACCCGTCGCCAAGGCCTTCCGGACCGGCGAACCCGGGTCGGTGCCCGTCTGGGCCTCGAACACCATGCGAACGCTGCGCATGCTCTACGTCCTGGCGGACCGAGGCCTGAGCACACGCAACACCGACGAGCCGCCGCACGCGCTCACCCACCGCGAAGCGGTTCTGAAGGCCTTGGCCGACACTCTCGCGATCGTCGCCCCCTACATGGGCTGAACGTCAGGGCCTGCCCAGCCGGCCCATGGTCCGGGAGAAGGTCGCGGGGTCGTCCTCGAAGCCGTGGACGGAGGGCTTGAAGTTCCACCCTCCGGGCTCCGCGCGCTCGAACTCCGCGACTGTCGCGGCCGTCGCCCCGAGAACGGAACCGAAGTCGTCCTCGGCGAGAACGGTGTAGCCCTCCTGCACCCGCACGGCCGGGTTGAGCACGTTGACGAAGGTCCGGTCCGTGTCCCGCTGCTGGATGACGACACCCACCACCACGCGCGCGTACCGGACATCGAGCCGGTCGAGCTCCAGCATCATGACCTCGTCCCAGCCGAAACCCTTGCCGTCCTTGCTGTCCCGGTTGAGGAAAATCGTGCCGTCGGGCGAACGGCTGTCGAAGTGCACCAGGTACGCCGGTGCCCCGTACGGTTCGTTCGCCAGATAGGTCGCGGCGACTATGTCCAGATCGGTGGGCGGCTGCCCCGCCGGACTCGGATCCCACTTGAGTGCGACCTCGACCCTGCGGATTCCCTTGCTGAAGCCGTTCACCAGGCCTCCCCTTTTCCGTGCTGCCCCAACTCCCCGGTAGCCAGGGCACATTGTCCATCGTGCCACGCGCGCGGGGGCGTATGCGCGGGTGATCTCCGCGGAGCGTGACCGACGCCACGCCCCATGGCCTTACGATGGCGCGGTGCTGGTCAAGTGGATTCGCTGCACCGTGGTGGACCGCCGCGGCTTCGAGCGGGGGCAGCGAAAGTGGGCGGGGCTTCTGGGGGAGCCGGGGTTTCGTGGACAGGGCGGAGGCTGGAGCCGACAGCGCGCCGGTGTGGCGCACATCTTCGCCTTCTGGGAGAGCCGTGCCTTCTACGACTCCTTCATGGCCCGCTCGCACGACCGGCTCGCGGCCGCCCAGGCGGGCACTTTCAAGGACAGCCAGGTCAAACTGTTCGATTACCGCTTCGACGTGAAGACCGGATTCGAACCGCGGTTCACGGACGCCGACCTGATCCGTGTCGCCCACTGCCGCATCCACGAGGAGCGTGTCGAGCACTTCACGCTGATGCAGGAGAAGGTCTGGAACCCCGCGATGGCCGGCTCGCCCGGCATGATCCGTGGCATATTCGCCGAGGCGCCCGAGCACGAGTTCCTCGTTCTGTCGATGTGGCGGTCGGCGGCAGAGCACGGCAAGTACCGCACCGAGCGCGTGGAACGCCTCGCCCTGCGGGCCCAGACCGAGGCGGACGTGGCAGGGCTCACGGGTGACATCGTGGACCTGGAGCCGACCTGGACGGTTTGAGATCTGGACGCGTGAATCGTGCGCCCCGGCGTTGTCCGTGATGCAGGACTCATGTGACCTACGCCGTATGGAGCGCGTACGGGTCCGCGATCGGCCGTCACCCGATCTAGGGTTTTGGCATGGCACGACCACGGCGCATCGTCCTTGTCCGGCACGGCGAGTCAACGGGCAATGTTGATGACTCCGTGTACGAGCGGGAACCCGACCACGCTCTGGCCCTGACCGAGCGTGGATGGCAGCAGGCGGAGGAGACCGGAAAGAAGATCCGGGAGGTGTTCGGCCGCGAGCGCGTGAGCGTGTACGTCTCCCCGTACCGCCGTACGCACGAGACCTTCCGCGCCTTCCACCTCGACCCCGAGCTCATACGCGTGCGTGAGGAGCCCCGGCTACGCGAGCAGGACTGGGGAAACTGGCAGGACCGCGACGACGTGCGTCTCCAGAAGGCCTACCGCGACGCCTACGGACACTTCTTCTTCCGCTTCCCGCAGGGCGAGTCCGGCGCCGACGTGTACGACCGGGTCGGCGGCTTTCTGGAGAGCCTGTTCCGCAGCTTCGAGGCCCCCGACCATCCGCCCAACGTGCTCCTCGTGACCCACGGTCTGGCCATGCGGCTGTTCTGCATGCGGTGGTTCCACTGGACGGTCGCGGAATTCGAATCGCTCTCGAATCCCGGGAACGGCGAGACGCGCATGCTCGTTCTCGGCGACGACGGCAAGTACACCCTCGACCGGCCCTTCGAGCGCTGGCGGGACCCGCTGCCGTACTGGATCACCGGATAGAGTGGCAGGGCGATGACCGCTGACTCCTCTTCTCCCGGGCGCCTGGAGCGCGCCCTGACCAGCCTGCGCGGCTTGGCGGTGGGGGACGCGCTGGGCTCCCAGTTCTTCGTCCCGGCGAACTATCCGCTGCTGCAGCACCGCGAGCTGCCGCCTGGCTCCTGGCAGTGGACGGACGACACAGAGATGGCCTGCTCCGTGGTCGCCGTCCTCGCCGCACACCGCCGCATTGACCAGGACGCCCTGGCCCTCTCCTTCGCCGAGCACCATGACTTCGACCGCGGCTACGGCCCTGCGGTCAACCGGCTCCTGCGTCTCGTGCGGGAGGGCGACGACTGGCGAGAGCTGGCCTCCGCGCTCTTCAACGGGCAAGGGTCCTGGGGCAACGGTGCGGCGATGCGGATCGCTCCGCTGGGCGCCTGGTACGCGGACGACCCGGAACAGGCGACGCACCAGGCGGAGATCTCCGCGTACCCGACACACCAGCACCGCGAAGCCGTCGTCGGAGCCATGGCCGTCGCCGCGGCCGCCGCGCTCGCGGCCTCACCCGGCGGCCCGCCCAGCCCCGAGGCGCTCCTCGACGGCGTCATCTCGCTCGTACCCAAGAGCGCCGTGGGTGCCGGTCTCCGGCGCGCCCGGGACATGCTTGACTACGGCGACGCCGGCACCGTCGCTGCCGTGCTCGGCTGCGGACGGCGCACGAGCGCCCATGACACCGTCCCCTTCGCCCTCTGGTCGGCGGCACGGGCTCTCGGTGACTATGAGGCGGCGTTCTGGACGACCGCCCAGGTCGGCGGCGATGTGGACACCACCTGCGCGATCGTGGGCGGCGTGCTCGCGGCCGGGAAGGCGGGGACGCCGCCCGCCGAGTGGGTGGAGCAGACGGAGACACTGCCGGAGTGGGTGCGTACGCCGGTCTGACGGCCGTGCGCCATGCCGCTCGAGAACTCTCTGTGGCCGTCGGGAACTCTGCGTGACCGTGGCGCGTTGTCGTGGCATCAGCTGTGCGACGCATGGGTGCGCAGGGAGAAGAGGTCCCGCGGGTGGCAGGGGGTGTGGTGATGGCGTTGGTGGTGTTGGTACTGGTGCTGGTCGGCCTCTCGGTCTTGGCGACCGAAGTGCGAATGGCCGGACCGTCGCCCTCGCCATCTGTCCCTGGGGCTTGGTCCGGCCATCCGCGGTTTTGCACGGACTTGTTCGGGTCAGCCGATTCCCGGCCCCGTTGTGCCGGCGAGGGCTTCGAGATCGCTCTTGCGGACCCTGATCACCAGCCAGGCCGTGGCCAGGGCGAGCACGGCCATCGCGGCAGCGGGGATGAACGCGGTCGAGATGCCGTGTGCGAGCACTTCATGTCCCCAGGGCGCCGGAAGTTGATGGGTCTTGGCGAACTCCGCCTTCTGCTCCGGCGAGCCGTCGGCGAGGAACTTCGACAGTTGCTTCTTCGCCTCGTCCGTGCTGGCCGTGCCGAAGACCGTGGTCAGGATGGACAGCCCGAGCGAACCGCCTACCTGCTGCGTGGCGTTGAGCAGGCCGGACGCCGCGCCCGCCTCGTGCTGGGCCACACCGGAGACCGCCGTCACGGTCACCGTTACGAAGTTGAGGCCCATGCCGAAGCCGAACACGAGCATCGGCCCGAGGATGCCGCCGAGATAGGAGCTGTCGGGACTGATGAAGGTCTGCCACGTGAGCCCGATCACCACGAGCGTCGAGCCGACCAACATGAAGGGCTTGGGGCCGAGTGTGGGCAGGAACCGCTGCGAGAGACCCGCTCCGACGGCGATCGCGAAAGTCACGGGCAGGAATGCGAGACCGGCCTTGATCGCGCTGTAGCCGAGCACGTTCTGCACGAACAGCACGATGTAGAAGAACATGCCGAACATGGCTGCGGCCAGGCTGAGCATGATCACGTAAGTGCCGGAGCGGTTGCGGTCGGCGAACATTCTCAGCGGCGTGATCGGTTCCTTGGCCCGCATCTCGGTGAAGACGAAGGCCAGCAGCAGGACCACGGCGGCGCCGAAGGAGCCGAGGCTCAGGCTGTCGCGCCAGCCCTTCTCCGCTGCGCGGATGAAGCCGTAGACGAGGGACGCCATGCCCAGCGTCGAGGTCAGCGCTCCCGCGATGTCGAAGCGCCCAGGATGCCGTTGGGACTCGCTGATGTACAGCGGTGTGAGCGCGACGATCAGCAGGCCGATCGGGACGTTCACGAAGAGCACCCAGCGCCAGTCGAGCCAGTCTGTCAGCATGCCGCCCGCGAGCAGACCGATGGCACCACCGCCCGCGGACACGGCCGCGAAGACGCCGAACGCCCGGTTCCGTTCCGGGCCTTCGGGGAACGTGGTGGTGATGAGCGCCAGCGACGTGGGCGACGCGATCGCGCCACCCATGCCCTGCAGGGCGCGCGCGGCGAGCAGTTGCCAGGGTTCCTGGGCGAGACCGCCGAGCAGCGAGGCGAACGTGAACAGCAGAATGCCGGTCATGAACACCCGGCGTCGGCCGAGGATGTCGCCGGCACGCGCTCCGAGCAGGAGCAGGCCTCCGAAGGTCAGCGTGTAGGCGCTGACCACCCATGTGAGGTCTGTGGTACTGAACTTGAGCGCTTCTTGAATGTGCGGGAGAGCGATGTTCACAATCGTCGCGTCGAGTACCACCATGAGTTGGCAGGCCGCGATGACGGTGAGTGCGATGCCGGGGTGCCCCTCCCGGCGGGCCGCTCCCGGTATGTCGTCTTTGATCAGTTGAGAGGTTGTCACTATGGGTCCCCCACGAAGGCGTTAGTGAACGCTCGCGTTCACTGTCCCGCCAACGGTAGTAACTCCCCGACAGAGAACGCAAGCGTTCACTTAACTCAATGTCGCGCGTCGGATTCCTCGTTCATGCCGCGCGACACGTCCCCCCTGTACCGGAATCCCCGCTTCCATTGTTCGCTGGAGAGACTCAGATGGTTACCTCGGGCTGGACGGCCGCCCCCGCTCAGACGGCCTCCCTCCGCCGGCGCGGCGCTGTGCTCGAACGCGCGATCCTGGACTCCGCGCTGGAGCAGCTCAGTACGGTCGGCTGGAACGGTCTGACGATGGAGGGCGTCGCCGCCGGCGCGCAGACCGGCAAGGCCGCGGTCTACCGCCGTTGGCCGTCCAAGGAGGACCTTGTCGCTGACGCGCTGCAGGCCGGACTGCCGCGCATGGAAGAGGCACCCGATCTCGGGAGTGTGCGCGACGATCTGCTGGCCCTGTGCCGCCAGGCGCGGCAGGCGATGTTCTCGCGGCCAGGCTTCGCCCTGCGTTCGGTCATTCACGAATGCGATCCTGCGCAGGTCGAGCGCTTTCATGGTGTGATCTTCGGTGGCGTCGTGGAGCCGATGATCAAGCTGCTCCGTGACGTCATCACCCGTGGAATAGAACGGGGCGAGGTGCGCCGAGACGCGGCCAACGGGTATGTCTTCGACGCGATTCCGGCGATGATGATGTACCGCTCCAAAATGTGCGCCAGCGAATGGAGTGATCAGGATCTCGAAGGGATGATCGACCAGTTGATGGTTCCGCTACTGCGGCCGAGCGGGGACTGACGCCGGGGCGCGGTGGCCTATCGGCCCACCCCGGCAGGCGGGGTGTCGCTCGAGGATCCCGGCGGCGTACGCTAAGGGCGCCATGCCGTACGAACCACCTACTCACACCGTCGAGCGCTCCCTTCGCGCCACGACCGGAGCGAAGGTCATTGCCGGTGTCGACGAGGTGGGGCGCGGTGCCTGGGCCGGACCCGTCACCGTCTGTGCGGCGGTCACAGGTCTTCGCCGACCGCCCGAAGGTCTCACCGACTCCAAGCTGCTGACCGTCAAGCGGCGCACGGAACTGGCGGAGACACTGCGGACATGGGTGACCGCCTACGCCCTGGGGCACTCTTCCCCCGAGGAGATCGACCAACTGGGGATGACGGCGGCGCTGCGGCTCGCGGCGATGCGTGCTCTGGAGGCGCTGCCCGTTCGCCCCGACGCCGTGATCCTCGACGGGAAGCACGACTACCTGGGAGTCCCCTGGAAGGTCCGCACGGTGATCAAGGGTGACCGGTCCTGTGTGGCCGTGGCGGCGGCCTCCGTGATCGCCAAGGTTCAGCGCGACAAAATGATGGCCGAACTGGGTATCGACCATGCAGACTTCGGTTTCGCGGACAACGTCGGGTATCCGTCGCCCGTGCACAAGGCCGCACTCGAAGCGCGGGGCCCCACCCCGTACCACCGATTGTCGTGGGCGTATCTTGATGCGCTGCCCCAGTGGCGGCACCTCAAGAAGGTCCGCAGCTGGGCGGACGGAAGCGTTCCGGAGATCGAGGGCCAGCTCGGCTTCGACTTCTGACGGTTCTGCTCGCACTGTTGTGCCACCCGGCCGCGCCGGCTGCACCAACGTTTGATAAATATCAGCTCATGCCTCTCATTCCCGAGGAGCCTCAGATTCACGAGAGTGCCCAGGGTCCCCGCGCCACGCCGGCCAGCGGCCGTACCGCGCCGACCCCCCGCCCCGTACCCGGCCCCCGCCCCGCGGCTCCGTCGCGTCCCGGCCGTCCCGGGCCTCTCCGGCCCGCGCCGCCGGTGCAACGGTCACCGCGCGACACGGCCGCTGCCAAGCCGGGCCCGTCGGGCCCGGCCGCTCCCGCCGCTGCTGCGGGGGCCCCGCAGATCCAGCTGATCCCGGCCTCGGTCGAGGGTGCCCTCGACGCCGCCGAGGAGGCAGTGGACCTGCTCCTGGACTCGGGCAGAGCTCCCGGTGACGTGCTGGTGATCACCACCGGCCAACCGCACCCGTGGGCCGAGCACGAGATGTCCTTCGGTGAAGCCTCCTACTGGGCGCAGCACGACGCCGGTGACGACGTCTTCTACACGGACGCCTCCGTGGCCTCCCGTGCCGCGTCCCGTGCCGTGGTCGTGGTCGCCGTCAATGGTGGTCCGGCCGCCGCTGCCGCCACCGCCCTCCCGCTGGCCCATGCCAGGGCTGGTGCCCTGCTGATCGTCTGCGGCGACCCGCAGCAGATCAACTCGGTGCTGGGCGCCGGCGTCTGAGCCGCGTCCGGCACGTCCGGGGACGACGTAGGCGCCGTTGTTGCGGCACCTGGCACAGTGGTGCACTTGGCGTACCCGGATGCGTGGTGGTCGCCGTTCCCTCCTGAGGACGGCCGCCCAGCCGGCGGCTGGGCGCGGGAGTTGCGTGGGACTCCGGCGAGGCGGGTCGGTGGCCCGACCCCGCCTGTGGTGTCGGTCTCCTCAGTCGTGCGGCATGACCGTGGTGGCCGTCGTACCGACGTCGCACACGCATGCCGCGCCGCCCTTCGGGACACTGCCCCGAGGGAGCGTGAGCACGAAGCCGGCCGTCGTCAGCGGGCTGCCGCCCGGCGCAGGACCTCCGAGACGGCGCCGCCTGTCCGGGGCAACGGTGGTGGGGCGTCCGAGGTGGCGAAAGGTTCCGGTGCCGAGGTCGCGTTCGGACGGCGTCCGCCGCGGCCCTCGCCGAGCACGTGCCAGCCGTCGCGGGTCAGCGTGATGTACGCCCCGCAGCGCAGCCCGTGCAGGGTGCAGGCGTCACGCAGGCCCCACATCCACGCGCCATCCTCCTCCGTCCAACGCGCGTCCCCCTCGCGGCAGTAGAGCAGCACGGCAGTGCGTACGGGAGTGCGGCGCCGCAGGTCGTGAGGAATGACCCGGCGCAACTGTGCCAGCAGTGAATTTCGGAACATCCAGCCGTCGGCCGGTGCCGGGCGGCGGACGAACGAGGCGCTCGCCAGCAGCCGTTCCTCCGGATCGAGGACGGCGACGACCGCGGTCGCCAGACTGGGCCGGTGCCGCGTGTGCAGCCCGCTGACGACCTCACGCGGGTTGCGCAGCAGTGGGATTCCGGCGGCGGCCCACTCCGCCGGTTCGAGCAGGCGGCTGGCGGAAGCGGTGGCCGCGGACGTGGACAAGGATGCCGCCGAGGACGGAGCGAATCCGAAGGTCACGTTCCTCCCTTCGGCTACGCGCCCACACTGCGGGCAGGGTCGGATTCGGGGGAGCGCCCACCGCAGCGAAGGCCATCCGGATCATGGGTGAGCCGTGCGGGGAGCGGACCTCAATTCTCGCTGTCGAACTTGGATGCGGCAACGAGCAATTGGCGCCACCGAATGTTATCTGGTGGTGCGTGGCTTATATCCCTACCCTGAGTGTCCCCCGGTGGCCCCTGGGCCGTTCGAGCACGACACGCGCATACGTCACGTGTGTGGCACGGCTCGCCAGGAGCCGGCACTCAGCCCTGAACGGCCAGCACCAGCGGCAACACCCCCGGCGCCCCCGACTTCCTGAGCAGCCGGGCCGCGACCGCCAGGGTCCAGCCGGTCTCGGTGTAGTCGTCCACCAGCAGGACGGGCCCCTGGGCCTCGTCGAGCGCGGAAGCCAGGCCGGGAGGTACGGACAGCGCGCCGTCGAGGGCCTTCAGCCGCTGGGCGCTGTTGCTGCGGGGGGTCCGCACCTCCTCCCCTGCGTATTCCAGAGAACCCAGAAGTGGCAGTCTGCCGATCTCCGCGATGCGCGCGCCCAGGGAGTCGATCAGGCGTGGCCGGGAGCGCGAGGCGAGGGTCACGACGCCCACCGGGCGGGGCTGTGCCTCGGGCACTCCGGGGGCCCAGCCGCCGGGTCCCTTCGCCCAGTCGGCCAGTACACCCACCACGGCCTTCGCCACATCGTCCGGCACGGGTGCGTCCGGCACTTGCGGCGCGAGCATAGGCCGAAGCCGGTTGCCCCAGCCGATGTCCGACAGACGACCCAACGCGCGCCCCGCGGACGCCTGTTCTCTGGCCGGAATGCGCCCCTTGAGTTCGATGCCGATCGCAGGCAGGCCCGTCGGCCACATGCGCCGCGGCTCCACCTCGACACCCGCACGGCCCAGATCGACGCGGGCGGCGTCCAGCGCGGCCACGGACGTGTCCGGGGTGAAGCGCGCGCCGGCGCAGTTGTCGCACCGGCCACAGGGCTTCGCTCCCTCGTCGTCCAACTGCCGCTGCAGGAACTCCATCCGGCAGCCCGTGGTGGACGCGTACTCGCGCATGGCCTGCTGCTCGGCCTTCCGCTGCCGCGCCACCCAGTCGTACCGCTCGGCCTCGTAGGTCCACGGCCGGCCGGTCGCGATCCACCCGCCCTTGACCCGCTTGACCGCCCCGTCCACGTCGAGGACCTTCAGCATCGTCTCCAGACGGGAGCGGCGCAGCTCCACCAGAGGCTCCAGGACGGGCAGCGACAGGGGGCGGTCCGCGCGGGCGAGGACGTCCAGGGTGCGGCGCACCAGGTCTTCGGACGGGAAGGCCAGGGAGGCGAAGTAGTCCCAGATCGCCTCGTCCTCCTTGCCCGGCAGCAGGAGTACCTCGGCGTGTTCGACGCCGCGGCCCGCGCGGCCGACCTGCTGGTAGTAGGCGATGGGGGAGGCGGGCGAACCGAGGTGCACCACGAAGCCGAGGTCGGGCTTGTCGAAGCCCATGCCGAGCGCCGAGGTGGCGACCAGGGCCTTGACCCGGTTGGCGAGCAGGTCGTCCTCGGCCTGCTGCCGGTCGGCGTTCTCCGTCTTCCCCGTGTACGACGCGACGGTGTGGCCGCGCTGCCGCAGGAAGGCGGTGACTTCCTCGGCGGTGGCCACAGTGAGCGTGTAGATGATGCCGGAGCCCGGCAGGTCGTCGAGGTGGTCGGCCAGCCAGGCCATGCGGTGCGCGGCGTCCGGCAACCGCAGCACGCTCAGCGTCAGGCTCTCCCGGTCGAGCGGGCCACGCAGCACCAGCGCGTCGGACGCGCCACCGGTACCGAGCTGTTCCGCGACATCGGCGGTCACGCGCGCGTTGGCCGTCGCGGTGGTGGCCAGGACGGGCACGCCCGGCGGCAGGTCGGTGAGCATGGTGCGCAGGCGGCGGTAATCAGGGCGGAAGTCGTGACCCCAGTCGGAAATGCAGTGGGCCTCATCCACCACCAGGAGTCCCGTCGCGGCCGCCAGCTTGGGCAGCACCTGGTCGCGGAAGTCGGGGTTATTGAGGCGCTCGGGGCTGACGAGCAGGACGTCGACGTCGCCCGACGCGATCTCCCCCTGGACGGTGTCCCACTCCTCGGTGTTGGAGGAGTTGATGGTCCGGGCGTGGATTCCGGCTCGCCCCGCGGCGTCCACCTGGTTGCGCATCAGGGCGAGGAGCGGCGAGACGATCACGGTCGGACCGCTGCCCCGGGCCCGCAGGAGCGAAGTCGCCACGAAATACACCGCCGACTTGCCCCAGCCCGTGCGCTGGACGACCAGCGCTCTGCGCCGGTCGGCGACGAGCGCCTCGATCGCCCGCCACTGGTCCTCGCGCAGCCGTGCCGTGCCCGAGGCGTCCCCGACGAGTCGGGCGAGGACGGCGTCGGCCTGTGCTCGAAGGTCCGCGTTGCTCGTGTGCTCCATGCGTCCCATACAACAGGAAGGCGCCGACAATCGGGCGCGGCGCCTGTGGACAACCGGGAGCGCCACGCAATTGTCGTGTCCCTGCTTGGACTTATCCACAGGCTCGAGCGGAATCTCATGATCCGCGAGATCGTCTGGGCATGACGAATCACAGCGAAACGACTGGACCCTCCGAAAACGAAGGCATCCCGGGAGGCGACATGTCCGACGCGCGCACCGCGCACGACAACCAGGTCACCCTGCGCACCCCCGCCGAACTGGCGGACGCCCTGCCGTATCTGCTCGGATACCGCCCGGAGGACAGCATCGTGCTGGTGGCCCTCCACGACCGCGGCGGACGCGGCCGGTTCGGCGGGCGCGCCCGGCTGGGCATCCCCGCGAGCAGGGACGACTGGGAGCCTGCCGCCCGGCAGCTGGCGCAGGGTCTGGTGGCCGGCAGCGAACGCAGAGGAGCCCGGCCCGAGCAGATGGTCGCCTACGTCTGCCAGGAACCGGCGAAGGGCGAATCCGGCCGCGACGTCATGCGGCGCATGCAGCCGCTCGCCCAGCTACTGCGCACGGAGTGCGGCCGCCTCGACGTACCGGTCATCGAGGCTCTGTGCATCGCGGACGGCCGCTTCTGGTCGTACTGCTGCCCCAGCGAAGGATGCTGTCCCGACGACGGGGCGCCGATGGGCCTGTCCGGCACGTCCGTACTGGCGGCCGCGGCGACGTATGCCGGAATCCAGGTGCGTGGCACCCTGCGCGAGTTGCGGGCCAGGCTGCTCCCTTGGGAGACGGCTGCCGCGCTGGAACAGGAGATCGCCCTGGACACCGCGGGCATGAACCTGGTGCCCCGGATTCTCGACGAGGCGAGCCGTGCGTGGGTGGCGCAGGAGACCCTCGACCTCGCCGAGCGCGTCCTCGGCCGGTTCACCGCGGCGGCGCCCGTGCCCGGCACATTCCCGGCCGATCTCCGCGACGACGAACTGCTCACACACGATGAGGCGGCGACGCTGATCCTCGGCCTGCAGGACCGCACGACCCGTGACCGTGCCGCCGCGTGGATGGAGGGCGACGAGGCCGTACCCGCCCTGCGTCTCTGGCGCGCCCTGGCCCGCCGTTGTGTCGGACCGTACGGCGAACACGCCGCCGCGCCACTGACCCTCGCCGGCTGGGTGGCCTGGTCGACCGGCGACGACCTGGAGGCCAGGGAGGCCCTTGCGATGGCCCTGGGGGCGGACCCGGACTACCTGTTCGCACGCCTTCTGCACCAGGCCTGCAACGAGGGTCTCGACCCGGAGGCGATCCGCCGTTGTCTGCGAGCGGAACGCAAGGGAGGCACCCAAGCGCCATCCGATGAGCAGGACGGGACGGAAGAGAAGGACGCCGAGACGCCCGACGGTTCCTCGGAGCCCGGCTCGCGGCGACGCCGCCGCGTACGGTCCGGCGACGGCGGCCGTCCCCGTCCGGCGCGAGCGGAGGGCAGTCGGTCGCGGCCGGACGTCTCAGGTGCCGGTGCTTCGGCCGAGGGCCGCACACGTCCCGGTACCTCGCGGCCTGGTGGTGCTACGCGCAAGCGCGCGGCGGGGAAGGACCACACGCGGCGCGGCTCCACCTCTTCGGGAGGCACACGATCGGGGACCAACGTCACTGAGGGGGATGCGTGAGCCATCGCTGGTGGCAAGGCGGCCGGTGGCAGCGAGCTGTCGTGAACCGCTTGCGGCCCTTCAGCCGGCGTCGCACATGCATGAGGCGCACAGAACGTAGAAGCCGCACCGTGCATCAGCCGCCCCCGCCCTCCGCCGCCGACGTAAACCGCCCGGTCCCGGCAACTCCGCGTTGTTCGCGCCGGGTGGTTCCGGGCAACACCGGCAGTCATCGATCGCCGGTCCGGAAACACCGTGCCGCCCCCGACCGGTTGGGTCGGCGTCTGCTGCCGCGCTGTCAGGTGAAGCGGCTCAGGGCCCACAATTGCCAGCATGACCTCGCACGACGTGACCTGAGCAGCGAGCGGACCGTGCACGCGGGACGCATACCGGGCACGCGTGGATCAGCCATCGATGCGGCCGACGAAGGGAGTGTTTATCGTCAGGGAGACGACTATGATCGCGGCATGCCCTACGACCCGTCAGCCTTTCCGCCATTCGCCGTCACCGTGGACCTGGTCGTGCTGACCGTGCGCCGCCATGCCCTGTGCGCGTTGGCGGTTCGCAGGGGCGAGCCTCCGTTCCAGGGGCGCTGGGCACTGCCCGGTGGCTTCGTACGGGCGGACGAGGACCTGTCGCAGGCCGCGGCACGCGAACTCGACGAGGAGACCGGGCTGTGCGTCCACGACCCCGCCGCACCCGCCCAGGACAACGGCGCGCACCTGGAACAGCTCGCGACCTACGGCGATCCCAAGCGTGATCCGCGTATGCGCGTGGTCAGCGTGGCACACCTCGCGCTCGCCCCGGACCTGCCCGCACCCCGGGCCGGCGGCGATGCGAGCAATGCGCGCTGGGCCCCGGTCGAGGAACTGCTTCAGCAGGGCGGTTACGGGCGCGACGGCGAGCCGGTTGCGCCACTCGCCTTCGATCACGCCCAGATCCTGGCCGACGGGGTGGAGCGGGCCCGCTCCAAGATCGAGTACTCGTCGCTGGCCACCGCGTTCTGCCCGGCCGAGTTCACTGTCGGCGAGCTGCGCCGTGTCTATGAGGCGGTGTGGGGAGTGGCGCTCGACCCGCGCAACTTCCATCGCAAGGTGACCGGCACGCCAGGCTTCCTCGTGCCCACCGGAGGCACCACCACACGCCAGGGCGGCCGCCCTGCGCAGCTCTTCCGTGCCGGCGGTGCCACGCTGCTCAACCCGCCGATGCTGCGCCCCGAGGTGTGACAGCGCGGCAGTCGTCGCCGGGACCGAAAGGACGGGGGGCGGTCCGCGGACCGGCCTGAACTGCCGAGCGCCGAACAGGGGTCCGACCGGATCAGGAACCCTCACCGAGCAGAACGGGTGATACCTGGAAAAAGGGATGTAGCGCGCTATCTTGCTGAAGGTGATCCAGGCCTTTGGACTGACCAGCAATCCCCGCAAGGCGCGCCGCCCCGCCCTCGACAACGTTTCCTTCGAGGCGCACACCGGCCGCGTCACCGCGCTCCTGGGAGCACCGGGCGCGGGCAAGACGACGGCGCTGAGACTGATGCTCGAACTCCAACAGGGTCGGGGCATCACCTACTTCAGAGGCCGTCCGCTGCGCCGTATCTCCCACCCGTCGCGCGAAGTCGGCGTCCTCCTGGGTGATGTGCCCGGGCATCCGGCCCGTTCGGTCCGCAGTCACCTGCGCATGCTCTCCGCCGCCGCCGGGGTCCCCGTACGGCGTGCCGACGAGGTTCTCGAAGTGGTCGGCCTCGTCAGTCTGCGTGAGGAACGTCTGGGCACCCTGGCGCGTGGCATGGACCGACGGGTGGGCCTGGCCTGCGCCCTGTTGCCCGATCCGCACACGCTCGTACTGGACGCCCCCGCGCGCGGACTCTCCGCCAATGAAGTCCGTTGGCTGCACGACATGCTGCGGGCGCATGCCGCCCAGGGCGGCACCGTCCTGTTCACCACGGCCGACCCCAAGGAGGCCGCGCGCACGGCCGACCGGGTCGTCACCCTGGACCAGGGCAGGCTCGTCGCCGACCAGGAAGCCAAGGAGTTCGCCCGCACCCGGCTGCGTCCCCGCGTCGCCGTCCGCAGCCCGTACGCCGCGCGCCTCGCGGCACTTCTCACCAAAGAGGCTCGTACGGCCCAGCGCTCCCTCGAAGTCGTGACCGAAGACGGCAACCGTCTCCTGGTGTATGGCAGTACGACCGCCGACATCGGTGACACGGCTTTCCGTCACGGCATCCTCGTCCACCAACTCGCGGACGAGCTGGGCGACATGGGGCCTGGTGCCGGAGCCGTTCCTCCGGAAGCGAGGCGCCCTGCCGAAGAGTCGGTCGTATTCGATCAGCGACAGGCCTCCGGCGACCTGTCGGCCCACGAGTGTTCGCAGGCCGCTCGAAGGTCGCAGCCGACGGAGTCGTCAAGAGCCGCCGACGACCAGGTGTCCGACAACGCGCCCACGCCGGTGCGGTCGTCGCTCGCCGGTACGTTTCCCTCGCAGGGACCGCGACCGCGCGCAGCCGTTCGGACTGTCGGTGTCCCGACAACCGGTGACGGCCAGGAACCCGCCGACCCCAAGCCCTCGGCGGGTCCGTCGCCGACCGCCGCATGTGACGCCGACGCGCAGGAGGGCACCACTCCGTCGCCCGGCGCCCACTCCCCGGGAACGCCGACGCGCGGCGCACGGGTGATCCGTCGACGGTCCACGACCGGAACCCAGCCCCAGACGGTTCCGGCACGTCCCGAGGAAGCGCTCACTCCAGGCAGTCCGTCCCCCCTCCCGCCCCCCATCTCCGTCCGTCCCGCCCCCAGCCCCCTGCGCCCCCTCCGCTACGAACTCCGCCGCGCCGCCGGAATCGGCACGGGCTTCGTCATCTGCGGGGCCACGCTCGTGGTGTCCGCGCTCGTCGCCGTACTCCTCGCCCGGATCGGCCACACCCCGCAGGCGCGGCTGTTCGCGGCCTGGCCGCGGGAGGTGCCCCTGCCACCCGCCGCGCTCGGAGCCGGACTGCTCGGTGCTCTGGCCTTCGGGGACGAGTTCCGCCACCCTGCCCTCGCGGTGGATCGCGGCAGCGTGCCCCGTCGGCTGGGGCTGCTCACCGCGAAACTCCTCGTCTCCGGGGCCACGGCCCTGGTGCTGGCCTTCCTCACCCTGGGCTGCGACGCCGAAACGCTCTATGTCGTATACGGACGGGAGCTTGCGCAGGTTCCTGCGGACTGGCTTTCGCTGAGCGCGAGTTGGTTTGGGCTTGTGGTTGGATGCGCCTGGGCCGGCGTACTGGCCGCGGGTGTCTTCCGGTCCACTTCGGGCGGACTCGCCGCGGTGGTCGCCGTACCCGTCGTGGTCGTACCCCTGGTGCACAAGGTCCTGCAGGGACGGGGCGCGTCGATGGCCGCGGGACTTCCGGCGCGGATGCGGGAGGTCTTCCTGCTGCAGTGGCCTTTCGGAGGGGAACGCTACCTCGCCGGGGCAGCCCGGGTTCTCGCCCAACCCGTGGGCAGCGCAATGACGTTGTCACTGACCGCTCTCCTGTGCGCGTATCTGCTCACGACCCTGCGAAGCAGGGTCCGATGACGACCGTCCGCGCGCTTCGGAACCTGCTCTGAGCACAACTCCCCGGAGACAGGCCATTTCTTTCCGATAAGGCGTCAATTGCGACGGGGTGAGCGATCACCCTTTCGTGTGCTTTTCACCAAAGACCTCAAGGGAGTTGGAGACGACGCCGACAAAGGATCCGTGAGTACCCTTGCGCACACCATGATGACCGCCGCCCGCTCCGCAGACTCAGGTCTCGCCGGCCCGGGCGATCTCGACCGCTACCCCTACACCGAGGCCTCCGTGCCCGACCGCGTCGCAACACCCTCCTGGGACGGCGCGGACCCCGAGCTGGGCCGTGTGGGCCGGCGCGCCGCGGGCAGCCGCGGACGCGGACTGCACGGCCAACTCGTCCAGCAGCTCGGGCAGATGATCGTCTCGGGCGACCTGGGCGCGGACCGCCCGCTGGTGCCCGAGGAGATCGGCCAGCGATTCGAGGTCTCCCGCACCGTCGTCCGCGAGTCCCTCCGCGTCCTCGAGGCCAAGGGCCTGGTCAGCGCCCGCCCGAACGTCGGCACGCGCGTGCGTCCCGTCAGCGACTGGAACCTCCTCGACCCGGACATCATCGAATGGCGGGCCTTCGGACCGCAGCGCGACGACCAACGCCGTGAGCTGAGCGAGCTGCGCTGGACGATCGAGCCGCTCGCCGCGCGCCTCGCCGCCGGGCACGGGCGCGAGGACGTCCAGCAGCGCCTCTCCGACATGGTCGAGATCATGAGCCACGCCATGGGACAGGGTGACGCGCTCACCTTCTCCCGCGCCGACACCGAGTTCCACGCGCTGCTCATCCAGATCGCCGGCAACCGCATGCTGGAACACCTCTCCGGCATCGTTTCCGCCGCCCTCCAGGTCTCCGGCGGCCCGGTCACGGGCTGTGACCGGCCGAACGACGTGTCCCTGGCGCAGCACGCGCGGATCGTCGACGCGCTCGGTAGCAGCGACGGTGCGGCGGCCGAGACCGCCATGCGTCAACTGCTCACCGTCCACCCCGAGGTGGAGCGCGTGGTGCCCGCGCCGCGCGAGCACTGACGTCGCGCCGCGGGCGGTGCGGTCGGGGTGTGCCGCGTTCCCGTGGCAGCGCCGGGCCCGGGAACCATCCGCTGCCGGACCCCGCCGGATCCTCTGGAGTCCGGGGGGTCCGGCGGTGCGTCGAGGTGGCTCAGCCGGCGGAGCGGCCCTGGCCAAGGTCGCGGGAGACACCGTCTGCCCGTATCTGACCGTTTTTGAGCGCTTACGGGGTGTGACTCGGGCCACGAAGATTGGGCGTAACGCTCTTGGGACCAGCGCGATGACCTAAGAGGTGACAGCCGCGGAGGGAATACGGACGCCATGAATGGCGCTGTGCATCTTCCCGGTTCCCGCCCGCGCCGTCGGCCCATCCCCAGGCCGGTGGTCGGCTCCTGTCTGTAGTGGACGGGGCCGGAAGCCGTTTTCCAACGTTCCGAGAGGTTGTTCGTGTCGGCCAGCACATCCCGTACGCTCCCGCCGGAGATCGCCGAGTCCGTCTCTGTCATGGCGCTCATTGAGCGGGGAAAGGCTGAGGGGCAGATCGCCGGCGACGATGTGCGTCGGGCCTTCGAAGCTGACCAGATTCCGGCCACTCAGTGGAAGAACGTACTGCGCAGCCTCAACCAGATCCTCGAGGAAGAGGGTGTGACGCTGATGGTCAGTGCCGCGGAGCCCAAGCGCACCCGTAAGAGCGTCGCAGCGAAGAGTCCGGCCAAGCGCACCGCCACCAAGACGGTCGCGGCGAAGACGGTGACCACCAGGAAGGCCACCGCGACGACGGCTGCCCCGGCCGCCCCCGCCGAACCCGCTGTCGTCGATCCCGCCGAGGAAGCCGCTCCGGCCAAGAAGGCCGTAGCCAAGAAGGCGACGACGGCCAAGAAGGCGGTCGCGAAGAAGACGGTCGCCAAGAAGACGGCGGCCAAGAAGACCACCGCCAAGAAGGACGACGCCGAAGTCGTCGAGGAAGAGGTGCTCGAGGAGGCCAAGGGCGGCGGCGACGAGCCCGAGGGCACCGAGAGTGCGGGCTTCGTCCTGTCCGACGAGGACGAGGACGACGCGCCCGCCCAGCAGGTCGCGGCGGCCGGCGCCACCGCCGACCCGGTCAAGGACTACCTCAAGCAGATCGGCAAGGTCCCCCTGCTCAACGCCGAGCAGGAGGTCGAGCTCGCCAAGCGCATCGAGGCGGGTCTGTTCGCCGAGGACAAGCTGGCCAACGCCGACAAGCTCGCGCCGAAGCTCAAGCGCGAGCTGGAGATCATCGCCGAGGACGGCCGCCGCGCCAAGAACCACCTCCTGGAGGCCAACCTCCGTCTGGTGGTCTCCCTGGCCAAGCGCTACACCGGTCGCGGCATGCTCTTCCTGGACCTCATCCAGGAGGGCAACCTCGGTCTGATCCGCGCGGTCGAGAAGTTCGACTACACCAAGGGCTACAAGTTCTCCACGTACGCCACCTGGTGGATCCGTCAGGCGATCACCCGCGCCATGGCCGACCAGGCTCGCACCATCCGTATCCCGGTGCACATGGTCGAGGTCATCAACAAGCTCGCGCGCGTTCAGCGCCAGATGCTCCAGGACCTGGGCCGCGAGCCCACCCCGGAGGAGCTGGCCAAGGAACTCGACATGACCCCGGAGAAGGTCATCGAGGTCCAGAAGTACGGCCGCGAGCCCATCTCCCTGCACACCCCGCTGGGCGAGGACGGCGACAGTGAGTTCGGTGACCTCATCGAGGACTCCGAGGCCGTCGTCCCGGCTGACGCGGTCAGCTTCACGCTCCTGCAGGAGCAGCTGCACTCCGTCCTGGACACCCTGTCCGAGCGCGAGGCGGGCGTTGTCTCGATGCGCTTCGGTCTCACCGACGGTCAGCCGAAGACCCTCGACGAGATCGGCAAGGTGTACGGCGTGACGCGTGAGCGCATCCGTCAGATCGAGTCCAAGACCATGTCGAAGCTGCGTCACCCGTCGCGTTCGCAGGTGCTGCGCGACTACCTCGACTAGGCCGCGGTCGTCCGACGTCAAAGGCCTGGCCTCCCCGCGGGGAGGCCAGGCCTTCGTGCTGCGGATTGCGGCGCTCTGGATGACTCTGAGTGTCCCAAAGGCACCCAGAGTGAGGAACGTGCATGCTTCGTCCTATCAAGCGGGCACTGATCGGGCCGCTGGTTGCGGCGACCACCACCGCCGTCATACCGCTGGTCACAGCGGTTCCCGTGGCCGCCGACAGCGTTGTCGTCGGCGGTTTCCCCGTCGACGTCTCCCAGAGCCCCTGGACGGTCGCGCTGGCCAGCCGTGACCGGTTCGGGGGTACGCGGGCGGGACAATTCTGCGGCGGTGTGGCCGTCGACCGTACGACTGTCCTCACGGCGGCCCACTGCCTGGCCGACGAGGTTCTGGGAGGCTGGCCGGACCAGGGCGGCGACCTCAGGGTCATCACCGGTCGTACGGACCTGCTGTCGGCGCAGGGGGAGGAGATCCCCGTGCGCGACGCCAAGGTCAATCCCGGCTACGACGCGGCGAGCAACGCCGGTGACTTCGCCGTGATCACCCTTGCCAAGTCCCTGCCGCAGAGCGCCGTCATCGGCATGGCCACGGCGGGCGACCCGGCGTACACGCCCGGCACGGGCGCCACGGTCTACGGGTGGGGCGACACGACCGGCGCCGGCGACTACCCGCGGCACCTGCGCGCCGCACGTGTGAGCGTGCTGGCCGACAAACTGTGCGAGCAGGCCTATCCGGGCGGCCCCGAGGGCACGTACCGGTCCGATTCCATGCTGTGCGCCGGCGAGGTCAAGGGCGGGCGCGACGCCTGCCAGGGCGACAGCGGAGGCCCGCTGGTCGCCAAAGGGCGCCTGATCGGGCTCGTGTCCTGGGGCAACGGCTGTGGACGGGCGGGGAGCCCCGGTGTCTACACCCGGGTGTCCGAGGTCGTACGCGCGCTGAGCGGGAGCGGTGGCAGCGCCGGCCAGGAGGGCTCACACAAGGGCGCCTGAGGCGGTCCCTGGACCCGGTGAGGTACGACGACGGGCGGCCGATCCTGGAAGGAGCGGCCGCCCGTTCACCGGCCTGTGCCGGAACTGGCTCGTCGTTGATGCGAGGTGTCAGCGCTCTTCTTCGGAGGCAGATTCCGGAACGGTTGTCAGCCGCTCCGTCTCGTCCTGTATCTCAGCGGCGATCTTCTTGAGTTCCGGCTCGAACTTGCGGCCGTGGTGGGCGCAGAAGAGCAGTTCACCGCCGCTGAGCAGGACGACGCGCAGGTATGCCTGGGCGCCGCAGCGGTCGCAGCGGTCGGCGGCCGTCAACGGGCTCGCGGGGGTCAGAACAGTAGTCACGTCGCCTCTTCTCTAGCTCGACGAGCTGTCGTACCAGGGTCAACATCCAACCAGCCCGAAAACGTTCCCGCTCGTGGCCCTTCCGCGAAAAAATCTTTCCCGGGTGGCTGTCTGCTGCCGGTTGGCGGCGAATGAGCCGTATTGCGTGTCTTATGTGCCTTACGGTTTCGCGCTGTCAATCGGTCGTCGTCCCCCCGGCTGGCTTGCCGGTTGTGCATGAGGACGTGCCCGGAGCCTAAATGGTTCATGCCTCGAAGGGAACGTGATATGTACTTCACTCCATCGAGGGATCGAACACCTATGCGACCCTGGACTAGTGTGACACCAGACGAGGGTAGGCGTTACAACGGCTCTACCAGGCCTCGGTACCCTCTTGGCGGCGACCGAAGCCGTGCCCTTACCCAGAAGGGCCCCAACTGAAATTCAGCGAGGAGCGAACCGCGTGACCGCCGATACGTCCGTGCCGTCCACAGCGCTGCTGGCAGGAGCAGACCGGGACGGTTCCAACTACACCGCGCGGCACCTGCTCGTCCTCGAGGGCCTCGAGGCCGTGCGGAAGCGCCCGGGTATGTACATCGGGTCGACCGACACCCGTGGCTTGATGCACTGCCTGTGGGAGATCATCGACAACTCCGTGGACGAGGCCCTCGGCGGGTACTGCGACCACATCGAGGTGATCCTCCACGACGACGCCTCCGTGGAGGTGCGCGACAACGGCCGCGGCATCCCCGTGGACGTCGAACCGAAGACCGGTCTGTCCGGCGTCGAGGTCGTGATGACCAAGCTGCACGCCGGCGGCAAGTTCGGCGGCGGCTCGTACGCGGCCTCCGGCGGCCTGCACGGCGTCGGCGCCTCTGTCGTCAACGCCCTGTCCGCCCGCCTCGACGTCGAGGTGGACCGCAGCGGCCACACCCACGCCATCAGCTTCCGGCGCGGTGTCCCTGGCGCCTTCGTGGCCGACGGCCCGGACGCCGAGTTCGAGGCCAAGAGCGGCCTGCGCAAGACCAAGAAGATCCCCAAGACCCGCACCGGCACGCGCGTGCGCTACTGGGCCGACCGCCAGATCTTCCTCAAGGACGCCAAGCTCTCGCTGGACAACCTTCACCAGCGCGCCCGCCAGACCGCGTTCCTGGTGCCCGGCCTGACCATCGTCGTCCGGGACGAATTCGGTCTCGGTGAGGGTGGCAGCAAGGGCGAGGAGTCCTTCCGCTTCGACGGCGGCATCAGCGAGTTCTGTGAGTACCTGGCCACGGACAAGCCGGTCTGCGACGTCCTCCGCCTCTCCGGGCAGGGCACCTTCAGGGAGACGGTGCCCGTCCTCGACGAGCACGGTCAGATGACCCCGACCCAGGTCACCCGCGAACTCGCCGTCGACGTGGCCATGCGCTGGGGCACGGGCTACGACACGACCCTGAAGTCGTTCGTGAACATCATCGCCACCCCCAAGGGCGGCACCCACGTGGCCGGCTTCGAGACGGCGGTGACCAGCACCATGAACGAGGTGCTGCGCGCCAAGAAGCTGCTGCGCGTCGCCGAGGACGACATCGTCAAGGACGACGCCCTGGAGGGCCTCACCGCCGTCGTCACCGTGCGCCTGGCCGAGCCGCAGTTCGAGGGCCAGACGAAGGAGGTCCTCGGCACGTCCGCGGCCCGCCGCATCGTGAACACCGTGATCGCCAAGGAACTCAAGGCGTTCCTGACCTCCACGAAGCGCGACGCCGCCGCCCAGGCACGGGTGGTCATGGAGAAGGCGGTCGCCGCCGCCCGCACCCGTATCGCCGCCCGCCAGCACAAGGACGCGCAGCGCCGGAAGACGGCCCTCGAGTCCTCCTCCCTGCCTGCCAAGCTCGCCGACTGCCGCAGTGACGACGTCGAGCGCAGCGAGCTGTTCATCGTCGAGGGCGACTCCGCGCTCGGTACGGCCAAGCTGGCCCGGAACTCCGAGTTCCAGGCGCTGCTGCCGATCCGGGGCAAGATCCTGAACGTCCAGAAGTCGTCCGTCACGGACATGCTGAAGAACGCCGAGTGCGGCGCGATCATCCAGGTCATAGGAGCCGGGTCGGGCCGGACCTTCGACCTCGACGCGGCGCGCTACGGCAAGATCATCATGATGACGGACGCCGACGTCGACGGCTCCCACATCCGCTGCCTGCTGCTGACGCTGTTCCAGCGCTACATGCGGCCCATGGTCGAGGCCGGCCGGGTGTTCGCCGCGGTGCCACCCCTGCACCGCATCGAGTTGATCCAGCCCAAGAAGGGCCAGGACAAGTACATCTACACGTACTCGGACCGCGAACTGCGCGACAAGCTCATGGAGCTGCAGAGCAAGGGCGTTCGGTACAAGGACTCCATCCAGCGCTACAAGGGTCTCGGTGAGATGGACGCCGACCAGCTGGCCGAGACGACGATGGACCCGCGCCACCGCACCCTGCGCCGGATCAACCTCTCCGATCTCGACGCCGCCGAACAGGTCTTCGACCTGCTGATGGGCAACGACGTGGCGCCCCGCAAGGAGTTCATCTCCAGCTCGGCGGCGACGCTGGACCGTTCGCGGATCGACGCGTAGGCGCTGCGCCGGCCCTGGCCGATTGGCTCGGTGCAGGCTGGGTGTGGCGGGATGGCGTGGGCCGGCCTGGTTTTGCAGGTGGCGGGGGCGAGGGTAGGTAGCGCGCCCCCCGACTACGGCCCGCTCCGTCCTGCCCGGCGGACCAGCGGCGGGTTCTCCACCCGTGGGTGGAGAACGGACCGTCGTGAGGTTCCACCCTCGATCCACCCGGGCTCCGATCTGCTGACCTGCGAATTTCCGTAGCGTCGTGGGTGTCGGCAGCGACCGCTGCCGACATCTCCTTCCGCTCACGGAGGCTCTGATGTCCGGGCTCGTCAACGCGTTGGTGATCGTGGCCGTTGTCGTGCTGGTGATCGTGCGGCAGTTCCGCGCCCGTCCGATCGGCACCGACCGGCGCTGGTGGATCGTGCCCGTGATCCTGGCGGTCGTGGCCCTGCGTGAGCCGGGCATACTCGACGCCCACCACCGCACCGAGTCCGTTCTCCTGCTCGCCGCCGAGCTGCTCATAGGCCTGGCCACGGGCGCGGGCTGGGCCTGGACGACCCGTGTGTGGGTGGAGCCGGACGGCGTCGTGTGGACCAAGAGCACCACGTCGAGCGTTGTCGTCTGGATCATCGGCATCGCACTGCGGGTCGGGCTGTTCGCCCTCGGTGCGACGATCGGCGTCCACCAGGACAGCTCCGCCCTGCTCCTGGCCCTCGCGGCAACCCTCCTGGTGCGCTCCGGGATTCTGATGTGGCGGGCGCAGTCCCTCACCCCCGGCGTCGCCCCGGCCACGGCGTACGGTGACGCCATGCCCGGGTCGGCGCGGAAGGAGCGCGTGTGACGGAGAACGCCTGGACGCGCTGGCCCTCGCGGGAGGCGCTCGGCCGCGAGGGGACCACGAAGCCGAGACGTCAGCTCGCCTGGGCCGTGCGACTCGTGGTCATCGGGCTGCTGCTGTGGAGCGCCTTCGAGTCGCGCCACGTCCATGGCTGGGGCACGGCCGCTGCGGTGGGCGGGGTCCTGCTGACCGGGTTCCTGTCCTGGGCCTTCTTCCGGACCACCTACCAGCACCGGCTGTGGGGGTCCCTGGTACTGGTCACGTTGCTGCTGGGCATGGCGACGGTGGCCCAGACAACCGGTTTCCGAGGGCCGGCGCTGGTCGTGTGGTGCGGCTGTGCCATCTCGGCGCTGGAGCGGCTCCCGCTCGGCGCGGCACTGCCCATCGCCTCCGTCGCCCTGGCCGCGTTCTCCGCGATCAACAACGATGTCTGGCTCACCACCGCCGCCACGGTGACGGGCATGGCGCTCGCCGGATACGTCCTACGGCTGGACGCCGAGGCACGGGGCGGGGCACAGCGGCTGCTCGCCCAGGAGCGGGCCGCGAGAGCGGCCGAGGCGGAGTCCGCGGCGCTGGGGGAGCGGGCCAGGATCGCGCGGGAGATCCACGACGTACTCGCGCACAGCCTCTCGGCCCAGCTCGTGCACCTGGAGGCGGCCCGGCTGCTGATCGAGCGGGGCGCGGACCGCGAGCAGATCCTCGAAAGGGTGGTGGCGGCAAGGGGAATGGCCAGGGACGGTCTCGCCGAGACCCGGCAGGCTCTCTCCGCGCTGCGTGGCGAGCTGACGCCGCTGGAGGAGTTCCTGAGCGGTCTCGTCAGCGCGGCCGACGGCGCAGAGGTCACCGTCACGGGTGAGCGCAGAGCGCTGCCGGCCGAGGCGTCGCAGGCCGTACGGCGGGTCGCCCAGGAAGCGCTGACCAACGTCCGCAAGCACGCTCACGGAGCCAAGATCCAGGTGCTGCTGGACTACGGCGAGTGCGAAGTGACGCTCGACGTACGGGACTCGGACGGTACGCCGGGCGAGCTCACGGGATCGGGCGGCGGGTACGGTCTGCTGGGTATGCGGGAGCGTGCCGAGTTGCTGGGCGGCTCGCTGGAGGCCGGGCCGGGTGAAGAGGGGTTCGTGGTGACGTTGAAGGTGCCCGTATGACGGAGGAGGCAGGCAGGAAGCCCGCGCGGGTGGTGGTCGCGGACGATCAGACCGTGGTCCGGGAAGGCATCGTGATGTTGCTCGGACTGCTGCCGGGCATTGAGGTGGTCGGGGCCGCGGGCGACGGGGAGGAGGCGGTGAAGCTGGTCGCCGAACTCGCCCCGGACGTGGTCCTGATGGACCTGCGGATGCCCCGCTGCGACGGTGTGGAGGCGACCCGGCGGATCCGGGCGGAGCACCCGGGTACGCAGGTCGTGGTGCTCACCACGTTCGCCGACGACGATTCGCTGTTCCCCGCGCTGAGAGCGGGCGCGCGCGGCTATCTCACGAAGGACGCGGGCGGCGACGAGATCGTGCGGGCAGTGCACAGCGTGCTGTCCGGGGACGCCGGGCTCTCGCCGAGTGTCCAACGGCGGCTGCTGGAGCGGCTGTCGGAGCCCGAGCCGCTGCCTCCGCGCGCCGAGGCGCCCGACGGGCTCACGGCTCGGGAGACGGAGGTCCTGGTGCTGATCGCCGAGGGTCTCAGCAACCACGAGATCGCCCGCAGACTGCACGTCTCCACCGCGACGGTGAAGACCCACATCAACAACCTCTTCGCCAAGACGGGGCTCAAGGACCGTGCGCAGGCGGTGCGTTACGCGTACGGGAAGGGCCTGGTGCGGCCACCAGGGGATTGAGTCACCTGATGGGGTGAAGTGCCGGGGGAAGAAGAGTCAGGGATCTTCCCGTTCTGTCCATCCTTGGGCATGCAGTCAAGCTACGGTCGCCCCCACGGAGTCGGGGGCGGTCCCGACGGTACGGCCGAGAACAACGAAGACCACGGCTCGGCTCACCGCGAGGTGAGATACGAAGACCCTTGGTACGACGCGCTGGCCTCGGGCTGGGGCGAGCTGGACGGCACGGGTGCGCCGACCCCTGCCGTGCCGGCCGCGCGAGAACCGGGGGAGGGGGCGGCCGTTCGCGCGCGTGACGTGTACCTCGAGGTGCAGCGCAGTGCTGCGTTCCAGGAGGTGCGCAGCCGGTACCGCCGGTTCGTGATGCCCGGGGTCGCCGTCTTCTTCGCCTGGTACGTGGGGTACGTGATCACGGCGACGACCGCGCCGGGTTTCATGGCAAGGCCGGTGGCGGGGGCGGTGAACGTGGCGATGGTCGCGGGTCTCGGGCAGTTCCTCACCACGTTCCTGCTCACCTGGGCCTATTCCCGGCACGCGCGGCTGCGTAGGGACCGGGCCGCGCTCGAACTGCGCTGGGACACCCAGGAACTGACGCGTGGAGTCCAGGGTGGCGACCTGTGACGGACCGTCATCAGACGCTGGCGCTAGTGCTGTTCAGCGCCTTTGTGGCCGTGACTCTGGGGATCACGACGTGGGTGAGTCGTAAACGGCACGGTTCCGCCGAGGAGTTCTACGCGGGGGGCCGTTTGTTCTCGCCGATGGAGAATGGCCTTGCCATCGCGGGTGACTACATGTCGGCGGCCTCGTTCCTGGGCGTTGCCGGACTCATCGCCCTGTTCGGCTACGACGGGCTGCTGTACGGGGTGGGGTTCCTCGTCGCCTGGCTGGTGGTGCTGTTCCTGGTGGCGGAACTGGTGCGCAACTGCGGACGGTTCACATTGGCCGACGTGGTGGCGGCGCGGATGAGCGAGCGGCCCGTGCGGATCGCCGCGGGAACTTCCTCGGTCACCGTGTCCGTTCTCTATTTGGTGGCGCAAATGGTCGGCGCGGGCAGCCTGGTGGCGCTGCTGCTCGGGCGGACGGGCGGGGCGGCGCAGGCGTGGACGGTGATCGGCGTCGGCGCGCTCATGGTGATCTATGTGTCATTCGGAGGGATGCGGGCCACCACATGGATCCAGATCGTGAAGGCCGTGCTGCTGCTCGCCGGGACCATCGCGCTCACCGTGCTCGTTCTGGTGCGCTTCCACGGGGACCTCGACCGGCTGCTGCTCACGGCGGCTGAGCGCAGCGGTCACGGGGACGCGTTCCTGGCGCCGGGGCTGAAGTACGGCAGGGACTGGACCGCACGGTTCGACTTCATCAGCCTGGGACTTGCGCTCGTGCTGGGCACGGCCGGGCTGCCGCACATCCTGTCCCGCTTCTACACCGTGCCGACCGCGCGGGCCGCCCGCCGTTCGGTCGTGTGGTCGATCGGGCTGATCGGCGGGTTCTATCTGATGGTGATCATTCTCGGCTTCGGTGCGGCCGCGATCGTGGGACCGGAGGCGGTACGCAACTCGAACGAGGCGGGGAACACGGCAGTTCCGCTGCTCGCGCTCGATCTGGGCGGCGGTGCCGACTCGACAGGGGGAACGGTTCTGTTCGCGATCGTCGCGGCCGTGGCCTTCGCCACGATCCTCGCCGTGGTCGCGGGGATCACGCTCGCGTCCTCTGCGTCCGTGGCCCACGACCTCTACGCCTCGCTGCGGCGCAAGCGTGGTGCGCCGCGCAGCGAGGTCGCCGTGGCGCGCGTGGCGGCGGTCGGAATCGGTTTGGTGGCGATCGCGCTCGGCCTGCTCGCGCGTGACCTCAACGTCGCCTTCCTGGTGGGTCTGGCCTTCGCCGTGGCCGCGTCCGCGAACCTGCCGGTGCTGCTCTACTCGCTGTTCTGGCGCGGCTTCACGACACGCGGCGCCGTGTGGGCGGTCTACGGCGGGCTGATCCCGGCGTTGTGCCTGGTGCTGCTGTCGCCGGTGGTGTCGGGCGGCCCGGGTTCGCTGTTCCCGGGCGTCGACTTCCAGTACTTCCCGCTGCAGAACCCCGGCATCGTCTCCATCCCCCTGGGCTTCCTGGCCGGTTGGCTCGGCACAGTCACCTCGACCGAGGTGCCGGACGAGGCCAAGCACGCGGAGACCGAGGTGCGGTCGTTGACCGGCGCGGGGGCGGTGTAGATGCGGTGCGCGTGCCGGGACGGTGAGTTGCTGCTGCGGCGCCTGCGATGTGTCCGGGAACGGTTACGGCGCCACCCACGCGTACCGGTGCTCCGGCCGCCCCGTGTCGCCGTACTTCAGTGAAAGGCGCAGCCGGCCCGCCTGTTCGAGGTGGCGCAGATAGCGCTGGGCGGTGGAGCGGCTCAGGCCGGTCCGGGCGGCCACCTCGTGCGCCGACAGCGGGTGGTCGGCGCGGTGCAGGACGCCGCAGATGAGGTCCGTGGTGGGCTCGGAGTGACCGCTCGGCAGTCCGGGTGAACTCGGCGGAGGCGCGGTGCGCAGCGCGCCGAAGATCCGGTCGACCTGCTCCTGGCCCGTCAGACCCCGGCCGCCGACCCGATCGACGGTGCGGCGCAGGGCGGCGTACGAGTCCAGGCGGCTGCGCAGTGCGGCGAAGGTGAAGGGTTTGACCAGATAGTGCAGGGCGCCAAGTCGCATCGCCTTCTGCACGGTCGTCACGTCGCTGGCCGCAGTGATCATGATGACGTCGGTGCCGAAGCCCTGTTCGCGCATCCGGTGGACCAGTTCAAGACCCGTCTGGTCCGGCAAGTAGTGGTCGAGCAGCACCAGGTCGATGCCCCCGCGTTCCACGGCGGCCAGGGCCTGGGCAGCGCTGTGCGCGCGGGCGGCCACCCGGAATCCCGGAACCTTTCCCACGTACTTGGCGTTGATCTCGGCGACACGGAAGTCGTCGTCCACCACCAGGACGTCAATCATGGGGCCTCATTTCCTCAAGGCCAGGCGAGCGTTAAGCCCGTGTTTCGGCTCCGCAGTTGTAGCGCGAGCAAAATGAGCACAACAGGCTCTTGCGAGCAAAAGAACGGCTTGCGCTCAGAAGACTGCTGCTGTGGCCGGGGCCACACCTACCGTCCCGGGCCATGAGCGCAGACACCAGCCCCGCCATCGAGCTGCGGGGCGCGAGCAAGATCTTCAAGACCCCGTCGGGGGGTCTGCACACGGCCGTCAGGGGGCTGGACCTCACCGTCGGGCGTGGTGAGTTCGTGGCCGTCGTCGGCCCCACCGGCTGCGGCAAGTCCACCACTCTGACCCTGGTCAGCGGCCTGGAGGAGCCCAGCGACGGCGAGGTGCTGGTGGCCGGCGAGCCGGTCTCCGGCGTCGGCGACAAAGTCGGCTTCGTCTTCCAGCAGGACGCCACCTTCCCCTGGCGCTCCGTCCTGTCCAACGTCATGGCGGGCCCGCGCTTCCGTGGCGTACCGAAGGCCGAGGCCAAGGAGAAGGCCCGTGAATGGCTGGCCCGCGTCGGTCTCACCGCCTTCGAGGACCGCTACCCGCACCAGCTCTCCGGCGGCCAGCGCAAGCGCGTCGCCCTCGCCGCGACCTTCGTCAACGACCCCGAGATCCTGCTCATGGACGAGCCGTTCTCGGCATTGGACGTCCAGACACGGGCGCTGATGTCGGACGAACTCCTTGAACTGTGGGAGGGCACGGGCGCCTCCGTCGTCTTCGTCACTCATGACCTGGAGGAGTCCATCGCGCTGGCTGACAAGGTCGTCGTCATGACCGCCGGGCCCGCGACCGTCAAGCAGGTCTTCGACATCGACCTGCCGCGGCCGCGCAAGGTTGAGTCGGTGCGTCTGGAGCCGCGATTCATCGACATCTACCGCGAGATCTGGGAGTCCCTCGGCGAAGAGGTCCGCATCACCCGCGAGAGGGGTGCTGCCGATGTCGCCTGACGTCCTCAGCACGCCGGTCGCCGACACGGCCAAGACGCCGGACCGCGCGCAGTCCCGGGCCCAGGCCGCCCGCAGACGAAAGGCGGTCGTCGCCGCCTCGCGGGTACTGCTCCTCGTGGCCGTGCTCGGCCTGTGGGAGGTGCTGTCCCGCGCCGAGGTCATCGATCCGTTCAACTTCTCGATGCCCTCGAAGATCTGGGACCAGATCTACACCTGGCTGGCGCACGGCACCGCGCTCGGCTCCCTGGGCGAGCAGATCTGGTACACGCTGTACGAGGCGCTCGTCGGCTGGATCATCGGTGTGATCGCCGGTGTCGTCTTCGGTATCGCGCTCGGGCGGATCGCTTTCCTCGCCGATGTCCTTGGTCCGTACATCAAGGTGCTCAACTCGATCCCCAGGATCGTCCTAGCTCCGATCTTCGTGATCTGGTTCGGACTCGGACCGGCGTCCAAGGTCGCGTCGGCAGTGGTGCTCGTCTTCTTCCCGGTGTTCTTCAACGCCTTCCAGGGCGCCCGTGAGGTCGACCGCAACCTGGTCGCCAACGCCCGCATCCTGGGTGCCAGCGACCGGCGGGTCACGCTTCAGGTGGTCATCCCGTCGGCCACCTCGTGGATCTTCACCAGTCTCCACGTCAGCTTCGGCTTCGCCCTGATCGGCGCCATCGTCGGCGAGTACATCGGGGCCACCAAGGGCATCGGCCTGCTCGTCGCCCAGTCCCAGGGCACCTTCAACGCGGCCGGCGTGTACGCCGCGATGGTCATCCTCGCGGTCGTCGCACTCGTCGCCGAGGGCCTGCTGACCTTCGCCGAGCGCCGCATCTTCCGGTGGAAGCCGGCCGACTCGGACAGCTGACCGAGCCTCGCAGACGCCCCCCACAAGCCTGTTCTCATCCCCGCACCGCCCTCTCACAAGGACGTGAACCCTCATGCGCAAGTCCGCCAGATACGCGTCGCTGGCCGCCGCCGGCCTGCTCGCCGTCTCCTCGCTCACCGCCTGTGCCAACGACGCGGCAAGCACCGCGTCCAGCGGTTCCGGGAGCAAGGGCGACGGCAAGGGCGAGAAGGTCAAGATCATGGTGGGTGGCCTGGACAAGGTCATCTACATGCCCGCGATGCTCACCCAGCGGCTCGGCTACTTCGACGCCGAGGGCCTCGACGTGGAACTGCTCAGCGAACCCGCCGGCGTGCAGGCCGAGACCGCGCTCGTCTCCGGCCAGGTGCAGGGCGCCGTCGGCTTCTACGACCACACGCTGGACCTTCAGGTGAAGGGCAAGTCGGTGGAGTCCGTGGTGCAGTTCTCGCACGCGCCGGGCGAGGTCGAGATCGTCTCCACCAAGGCGGCGGGCGACATCACCTCGCCCAAGAACTTCAAGGGCAAGAAGCTCGGCGTGACCGGCCTCGGCTCCTCGACCGACTTCCTCACCAAGTACCTCGCGGTCAAGAACGGCGTCCAGGTCAACGAGTTCGCACCGGTCGCGGTGGGCGCCGGCCCGACGTTCATCGCGGCGCTCCAGAAGGGCGCGATCGACGGCGGCATGACGACCGATCCGACCGTCGCCACGATCCTGGACAAGAAGGCGGGCAAGATCCTCCTCGACATGCGCACCCCGGAGGGCTCGCAGGAGGCTCTCGGTGGCCCCTATCCGTCGTCAAGCCTGTACATGCAGACGGACTGGGTGAACAGCCACAAGGACACGGTCCAGAAGTTGGCCAATGCATTCGTCAAGACGCTCAAGTGGATGTCCACCCACAGCGCGGACGAGATCGCGGCCAAGATGCCCGCCGACTACTCCCAGGGCGACAAGGCCCTCTACGCGGAGGCCATCAAGAGCACGCTGCCGATGTTCACGGACGACGGTGTGATGCCCACCAACGGCCCAGAGACTGTTGAGAAGGTCCTCAAGGCCTTCAACCCCAACATCAAGAACGCCAAGGTGGATCTCGGCAAGACGTTCACGACCGAGTTCGTCGAGCAGGCCGCCAAGTCCGCGGGCTGATCGACGCAGAGCGGCGCATCAGGCGCGGGTCGCCCACACGTAACGGTGTTCGGGTCGGCCCGCGTCGCCGTATCTGAGGGTCAGCCTGGCCCGTCCCGTGCGCTCCAGGAGCTTCAGATAGCGCTGGGCGGTCTGTCGGCTCACCCCGGTCCGCTCGGCGATCTCCTGGGCCGACAGCGGGACATCGGCGTTCATCAGGGACTGCCGTACCAGCTCGGCCGTGGTGGGGGAGTGCCCCTTGGGCAGGTCAGGCTCCGACGGAGTGGACAGCGCGCCGAAGATCCGGTCCACATCGGCCTGTTCGGCCTCCCCGCCGCCGTCCAGGGTGCGGCGCAACCGCGCGTACGCCTCCAGTTTGGTCCGCAGGCCCGCGAAGGCGAACGGCTTCACCAGGTACTGCAGGGCACCCTGCCGCATCGCCGCCTGGACGGTCGACACGTCCCGGGCCGCCGTCACCATGATCACGTCGGTCTGGTGGCCGCGCCGGCGCATCTCCCGGACGACCGCGAGGCCCGTGTCGTCGGGCAGGTAGTGGTCCAGGAGGACCAGGTCGAGACGCGGCAGCGTGTCCAACTGACGTAGCGCCTCGGCCGCGTTGTGCGCCTCGGCCGCCACATGGAAGCCCGGCACCTTCTCGACGTAGGCGGCGTTGACCCGGGCGACCCGGGTGTCGTCGTCCACGACCAGGACCTCGATCATCGCGCCTCCTCCTCGGCATCGGCCGCCACGCGCGCGGAGAGTGCCGGTTCCAGCTCCGGCTCGGTCAGCGCGTCGGGCAGGACCACCACGAACTCCGCGCCCCCGCCGTCCGCTTCGCCCACCGTCGCGGTTCCGCCCTGCCGTTCGGCGAGCCTGCGCACCAGGGAGAGCCCTATGCCGCGTTTGCCGTGCGCGGGCGGCTCCTTGGTGGACCACCCCTCCGCGAAGATCAACTCCCGTTGTTCCGCCGGGATCCCGGGCCCCGTGTCGCGCACCCTGAGAACGGCCGTGCGGCCCTCGGTGCGCAACTCGACCTCCACGCGTGCGTGGGGAGTGCCCGCGACGGCATCGAGCGCGTTGTCCACGAGGTTGCCCACGACCGTGACCAGCCCTCGGGGGTCGATCAGGCGGTCGGGCAGACGGGTGCGGTCCGACACCCACAGGGCGACCCCGCGTTCGGCCGCGACGGTTGCCTTGCCGACCAGCAGGGCGGCCAGCAGCGGATCCTGGATCTTCTCGGTGACCTGCTCCGCGGTGACCCGGTGGTCGCCGACCACCTCCCCGACGAACTCCACGGCGTCGTCGTACATCTCCAGTTCGAGCAGGCCCAGCAGTGTGTGCATGCGGTTGGCGTGCTCGTGGTCCTGGGCGCGCAGGGCGTCGATGAGGCCGCGCGTGGAGTCGAGTTCGCGGCCGAGCTGCTCCAGCTCGGTCCGGTCGCGCAGGGTCGCCACCGCGCCGCCGTCGTCGGTCGGCATCCGGTTGGCGACCAGGACACGCTGGCCCCGGACGGTGAGCAGGTCGGTGCCGGTCACCCGCCCGGCCAGCACGTCGGTGGTCCGCCCCTCGCCGAGCGCCTCGTCGGGGGACCGGCCGACGGCCTCGTCGCCGATGCCGAGCAGACGCCGCGCCTCGTCGTTGAGGAGGCGGACACGGCCGGTCCTGTCGAGGGCGACGACGCCCTCCCGGATGCCGTGCAGCATCGCCTCCCGCTCCGCGAGCAGCGCCGAGATGTCCGAGAAGGCCAGGTCCCGGGTCTGCCGCTGGACCCTGCGGGAGATCAGCCAGGCGGCCAGCGTGCCGACGGCGAGGGCCCCTCCCGCGTACGCGAACAGCCCCGGGATCGCGCTGAGCAGCCGGGCCCGCACGCTGTCGTAGGCGATACCGACCGAGACGGCCCCGACGATCCGATGGTCAGCGTCGTACAGCGGCACCTTCCCGCGCGCGGAGCGGCCCAGTGTGCCCTTGTCGATCTCCATGACCTGCTTGCCGGCCAGCGCCTCGCTGGGGTCGGTCGAGACGTGGGCGCCCACCTCGCTCGGTGTGGTGTGCGACCAGCGCACCCCCCGCCGGTCCATCACCACGATGTACTCGGCGTGCGTGGCGCGCCGGATCCGCTCGGCCTCCCGCTGCACCGGGCCGCCGACGGTCGGCGGAGTGTTCTGGACGCCCTCGGCGAGCTGCGGGTCCTGGGCCGTGGTCTGGGCGATCGCCAGTGCCCGGCGCATCGCCTCCTGGTCCAGCTGCTTGCTCAGAGGCGCGAGGAACAGCCCGGTGGCGAGCACCGCGACTCCCGCGGCGATCGCCACCTGCATCAGCAGGACCTGCGAGAACACCCGACGTGGCAGACCGAGGCGCAGACGGCGTGCGGGGGGAGTGGGGCTCATGGCCACGACGGTACGTGGGCGGGCGGTCCCGGTCGTAGGGGGTGTGGCATGGATCTCTTGATCAAGACTTGAGGGCGGGGTATACCCGCTCCGGTACGGCCCTCAGCTCGCCAGGGCCGTCGCCGTCAGCTCGCGCACCGACACCACGTCCATGCGGGCCGGCGTCCCCGGCACCGGGGCCCCGCAGCTCTCCGCCCGCGGCGGCAGGGAGGCTCCCTGGGCCACGATCACGCGCCAGCGGCGGCCGTCCGTGTGGGCGACGGTCACCGTCCAGCGCGGCGCCGCCCCGTCGGTCTTCACGACGCTCAGCACGCCCGCCGCGTACTCGCCGGCCGCCGACCGGACCGCCAGCTCGGCCGCTTGACCGGGCTTCTCCCAGGCCGAGCTCCCGCGACACCCCTCGACGACCACCCGGCCCTCCTGGACGCCGTGCAGGACCTCCTTGACGGAGTGCGCCTCGGCCCTGCCGTACGCATAGCCGTACGGCAGGACGAGCACCGTGGGCGAGAAGCGATGACCACCCAGATGAGTGACCTCCCAGACGCCGGGCACACCGGACGCGGCGAGCTCGGCCGCGAGCGGGCGGCCCAGCAGGGCGCAGCAGCGGTCGCGCTTGCCGTTGGTGCAGACGAGCGCGAGGGGACTGCCCGTGTGCGCGGCGCCGCCGAGGGCCGTGTCGAACGTCCGGTGGCCGCCCTCGCCGAGGGCGGCGAAGTCGAGGTCGAGCAGTTGACGCGGGTCGCGGGTCGTCGCGGAGTGCAGCCATACGCGTCCGGGCACGGTGTGTGCGGCGTACACCTGGCGCATCAGAGGTGTGCCGGGGTCGGCGTGCCGTCCGGGGCGCCGGATCAACGCGATGCGCACGCCCGTTCCTTCGGCGGCCGCCTCCAGTGCGCGGCCCAGCGCGCGATCCAGGTGGCTCGAAGTGAGCGCCTGGGCGCCCCAAGGGCCGGGCTGTTCCAGGAGCAGCCACGTCGTCGCCGTGGCCGCCGTTCCGGAAACGGGCTCGTCGAGGCTCCGGGAGACGGGCGCACACCTACTCACGGAGGTGAGCCTAACCTGACTTCCCTCGGGGCGACTTCCAGCCTCGCTCGTGTTCTACTCCGGCAGGGGCTGAGGCGGGCGCGGGCCGACATAGTGACCGCTGGGACGCATGCGCAGGGGACGCTCCCCGTACTCCTCCAGCGCGTGCGCGATCCAGCCTGCCGTCCTGGCGACGGCGAAGATCGTCTCGCCCGCCGTCGAGGGCATTCCGCAGGAGACGGTGAGGACGGCGAGGGCCAGGTCGACGTTGGCGTGCAGCGGGGTGTGGCGGGCGGTGGTGGCGACGACGTCGCGGGCCGCGAGCAGGGCGGACTCCGCGCGTGGGATCTGCTCAAGGAGGGCGAACAGCGCACGCGCGCGTGGGTCCTCGCCCAGGTAGAGCCGGTGGCCGAGGCCGGGGATGCGGCGGCCCGCGCGGAGTTCCGCCGCGATCACCGGGACCGCGTTGCCCTCGTCCAGCACGTCGAGCAGCAGGCGGTGGGCGAGTCCGCTGGCCGCGCCGTGCAACGGGCCCTCGATGACACCGAGTCCGGCCGAAACGGCGGCGTAGGCGTGGGCGCGGGCCGAGGCGGCGACGCGGACCGCCAGTGTCGAGGCGGCCAGGTCGTGGTCGACGAGCAGGGCGAGTGCCGTGTCCAGGGCGCGCAGTGACGCCTCGTCGGCTTCGCGGCCGGTCAACCGGCCCCACAGACGGTGGGCCAGCGTGCCGTTGTCCTGGTGGCCGAACGGCTGGGTCGGCAGCGCGTCGACGAGTGTGGGGATGATGATGCGCGCGGTGCCGAGCACGGCTTCTTCTGACAGGTCGAAGCGCAGCGGATCCTCGGCGGCGGCGGCGACCGCCGCGACCCGCAGCCGGTCGGTGGGCGAGGTGTGTTCCGGCAGGGCGTTCACCGCGCGGCGGGCCACTGCGACAGTGGTCTCGGGTGCGGTGAAGGTGACGCCGGGGGTGAGCCGTCCGGTCCACAGCCACTCGGCGACCTCTTCGTAGGAGTGGCGCGCGGCGAGTTCGGTGGCGTCGACGCCGCGGAAGAAGTACCGGTCGTTCTCGATCAGCGTGAGGTGGGTGCGCACGGACAGTTCACCGCCGGAGGCCGAACTCCCCGCGCTGTCACGTCTGTTGCGCCGTGCCAGGGACTCCACCTCGGCGGCGTCGAACGTACTGCCGCGGCCGCCGGGTTCGCGCCTGCTGCTGAGCTGGCCGCGGCTCACATACGCGTAGACGGTCTCCGGTTTCACACCCAGCAGTTCCGCCGTCTCCTTGGTGCTCAGCCTCCGCTCGGGGCCGCCGGGAGCGGGTTCTTGATCGCGCATGGGGGTCACCGTAGCCGCCTCCCGGGAGCATGAACTGATGTATTGACTGGATCAATATTGACAGGAAATCAGTCAAGCATGGACAGTCGAATCAAGTCCAGGGAGGAACAACATGTCCATCAACAGGGCCGCGGCCACCCTTGTCGACGTACCACGCGGACTCGCGGGCGTCGTCGTCACCGACACCGAGATCGGTGACGTCCGAGGGCTCGAGGGCTTCTATCACTACCGCCAGTACTCCGCCGTCGAACTCGCGCGGACCCGCGGCTTCGAGGACGTCTGGCACCTTCTCGTCCACGGCGAACTGCCGGACGCGGGGCAGCGTTCCGCCTTCACCGCCCGCACCGCGGCGCTGCGCCGGCTGCCCGAGGAGGTCCGGGCCGCCCTGCCCGCCCTCGCCGCGGCGAGCCGCACCTCGGGGCCACTGGCCGGGATGCGCACGGCACTGTCGCTGCTGGGCGCGGCCAAGGGCTTCCGGCCGGTGTACGACGTCGACGCGGACCGGCGTCGCGAGGACACCCTGGCCGCGTGCGCCGCCGTACCGACGCTGCTCACCGCGCTGTACCGGCTGGGGCAGGGGCTCGACCCGGTGGAGCCGCGGGAGGATCTCTCCTACGCGGCCAACTACCTCTACATGTTGACGGGGTCGGAACCGGATCCATTGAGGGCGCGGGCGGTCGAGCAATACCTGATCTCAACCATTGACCATGGATTCAATGCATCAACCTTCACCGCTCGGGTCATCGCGTCGACGGGCGCCGATGTGGCGGCGTGTCTGGTGGGGGCCGTGGGTGCGCTGTCCGGGCCGCTGCACGGCGGGGCGCCGAGCCGTGCCCTGGACACCTTGGACGCGATCGGGACGCCGGACCGGATCGACGGCTGGATCCGGGAACGGGTCCTCTCCGGTGAGCGCATCATGGGCTTCGGCCATGCGATCTACCGGACGGAGGATCCCCGTTCGCGGATGCTCCGCGAGATCGCGCAGGGCTTCGGGGGTCCGCGGGTCGACTTCGCCGTCGAGGTCGAGCGACACGTCGAGGCGATTCTCGCGGAGCTGAAGCCCGGCCGCGAACTCCACACCAACGTCGAGTTCTACGCGGGCGTGGTCATGGAACTCTGCGGCCTGCCCCGCGAGATGTTCACCCCCACGTTCGCGGCGGCGCGCGTGGTGGGCTGGAGCGCGAACATCCTGGAACAGGCTTCGGACTCGAAGATCATCCGACCGGTGGCACGGTATGTGGGGCCGGAGGCGCCGGTGGCGGTGCCTGCAGGGGCGTGAGACATACGTGTGGCCTGGCGTCGTTCTGACACCAGGCCTCATCGGTGGCTGATCGAGCAGTGACGGGGTGCCGGGTTGCTCGTCGAACGGGTGGCCCGACCTGCTCGACGGTCGTGTGCGGTCGGGGCGTGGAGGGGGACGGGGGAGGGTCAGGCGTCGGGGATGTCCGCCTTGGCTCGGATCAAGGTCTCCCGGCTCACGATGACGATGCGTTCGTAGTCGGCGCGGGAGGCATCGGCGGGCAGCTCTCGCTCCAGCGCCTCGGTGGCCTCGGTGCCGATGACGGCGAAGTTGCCGTCGCTCAGTTCGAACACGTCGGGGCAGTTGGCTCCAGAGGTACTGCCACGGACGCTCGGAGGCACACCGATGCGGCGCACGATCTTCAAGGGGTACCGGTCCTTAGTTTTGGGCACACTACAACCCAGAAAAATAGCGGGGTTCAAGAGCCGGATGTTGCTGGATGGCCAAAAGTCACTCAAGCGGAGTGATCATCTCGGTGGGTTGCCGACAACCCACCACTCGTCCGTGTCGGCTTCGTCGAGGTCCTGGATGAGACCGTCGACCATACGGCCGATCCTCGCCTCGTCGGCCGACTGCTTCAGGGTTGCACGCTGACCCTTCGAGGCCTCCCAGTACTCCCGCATCACAGGGTTCTGGAAGATCTCGCGCAGCCGCCCGAACAACTCCTTCTCGTCCAGAAGGCCCGCTTTGTGGAGGTGATAGAGGTTGACGTACCAGGCATTGGCGTAGAAGAACTGACGCCGCTTCTCGGCCGGGATGCTCGTGTCGTAGGTGTCGATCACTGCTGCCAGGGACGGGTCGTCGATCGCCCTGGCCAGCAATTCCCAGTGCATGCGCTGCTGATGCGCCAGGGCACTGCGCCGGGAGGCCAATTCCTCGAGTTCCAGTCGCCTGGTCTGCAGGCGCTCCGCCTCCAGACGGCGCTGACGTGCGGCCAGCGTCAACGTGGCGGTGGCGAGCAGGAGACCGGCTGTGACGGAGCCAAGCCTCCCTGCAGCGTTCTTCCGTGTGGCCATGTCAACCCCCGAATCGGGCGGCCGTCCGCCGGTCGTCGGGGTGCGGGTCGACTGAAAGGTACCGGCGAGCGGTGGGCGGCCCTTGCCGTCTCCCAGAGTGCCGAGCGGCTCTGATCGGCGGGAGGCGGAGAGGCGGCGCACGGAAGGAAGCGAGGGTCGCACGCTCCGGCGCTCTGCCCATCGTCTGCCCAGCAAGTGCTGCTAACAATCGTTCACTTCGCGAGGTTTCTTCCCGCTCGTATCCTGGGGTGGCATTACATCCTCGCGTGTGCGCCGGGTCGTGAGCCGGTGCACGCTTCCGCGTCAGAGAGGTCGCACGTTGGGGCACCACGGCAGTCCGCAGCAGATCCCGGTCGTCGTACTCGCCGGATTCCTGGGCTCCGGGAAGACCACCCTCCTCAATCACCTCCTCCACCGCAGCGGAGGCAGCCGTATCGGCGCGATCGTCAACGACTTCGGCGCCGTCGAGATCGACGCCATGGCCGTGGCGGGGGCGCTCGGCGACTCGACCGTCTCGCTCGGCAACGGATGCCTGTGCTGTGCCGTCGACGTGAGTGAACTGGACTCCTATCTGGAGCGGCTCGCCTCGCCCGACACCGGCATCGACGTCATCGTCATCGAGGCCAGCGGGCTCGCCGAACCGCAGGAACTCGTCCGGATGCTGCTCGCCAGCGAGCACCCCGGGATCGTGTACGGCGGGCTCGTCGAGGTCGTCGACGCCGCCGAGTTCCACGCCACCCGCGCCCGGCACCCCGAGATCGACCGCCACCTCGCCCTCGCCGACCTCGTCGTGGTCAACAAGCTCGACCGGGCCGGCGACGGCGAGCGCGTTCTTGCGTTCGTCGGTTCACTCGCCGGCCGTGCCGCCGTCGTGCCCAGCACCTACGGCCGTATCGACCCCGAGCTGCTCTTCGACTGCCGGCCCGCCGAGGAGCGCGTCGGGCAGCTGTCCTTCGACGATCTGCACGACCACAGCGCGAGCGGCGGCCACGACGGGCACCTGCACGCCGCCTACGACAGCCTCTCGTTCGTCTCCGGAGTCCCCCTCGATCCACGCCGGTTGATGGCGTTTCTCGACAGCCGGCCCGAGGGGCTCTACCGGATCAAGGGGTACGTCGACTTCGGGTCCCACGACACCGTGAACCGGTACGCCGTCCACGCCGTCGGACCGTTCCTGCGGTTCTACCCGCAGCCCTGGCTGCCTGCCGGCCCCCGTCTCACCCAACTCGTCCTCATCGGCTCCGGCATCGACACCGACACCCTCGGCAAGGAACTCCATGCGTGTGAGAACGACGCCCCACACGCCGACGAGCACGGCATGTGGGGCGTCCTGCGCTACGTACGGGATCCAGGGGACGAGGAGTCGTACGTGGCCCTCGGTTAGAACACCGGACCCGCCACCACCGACACCGTCTTCGGCAGGGACACGCCCGAACCGTCGCGGCGCGGGTCGATCTCGGGGAGTTCGGCCGGGGCGCCGTTCTTCTGTGCCGCCCGGGCCGGGGTCGGGCCCGTCCAGGCCAGGGCCAGGCAGTCCTCGCCCTTCAGGAACCGCTGGCAGCGCACTCCGCCGGTGGCACGGCCCTTGCGCGGGTACTGGTCGAACGGGGTCAGCTTGGCCGTCGTCTGAACGGAGTCGTCCAGCGTGCCGCGCGAGCCCGCCACCGTGAAGACCACCGCGTCCACGGCCGGATCGACGGCGGTGAAGGAGATCACCTTGGCGCCCTCGGTGAGCTTGACGCCCGCCATACCGCCGGCCGGGCGGCCCTGGGGACGGACCTGGGAGGCCTGGTAGCGCAGCAGTTGCGCGTCGTCCGTGATGAACACCAGGTCCTCCTCGCCGGTGCGCAGCTCCACCGCGCCGACGATGCGGTCACCGTCCTTGAGGGTGATGACCTCCAACTCCTCCTTGTTGGACGGGTAGTCGGGCACCACGCGCTTGACGACGCCCTGTTCCGTGCCGAGCGCCAGGCCCGGGGACGACTCGTCGAGCGTGGTCAGGCACACCACGCTCTCGTCGTCGTCCAGGGAGACGAACTCGGACAGCGGAGCGCCGCCGGCGAGGTTCGGCGCCGCCGCCGTCTCCGGCAGTTGCGGGAGGTCGACCACGTTCACCCGCAGCAGCCGGCCGGCGGACGTCACCACGCCCACCTCGCCGCGCACCGTCCCCGGGACCGCCGAGACGATCACGTCGTGCTTGGCGCGCTTGGCGTCGCCGTCCTCCGGGAAGGGCTCGCCGTTCGCCGTACGCGCCAGCAGACCCGTCGACGACAGCAGCACCCGGACCGGGTCGTCCGCCACCTGGAGCGGCACGGCCGCCGCCGGGGCGCCCCCCGCCTCCAGCAGGACGGTGCGCCGCTCGGTGCCGAACTTCTTGGCCACCGCGGCCAGTTCGGCGGAGACCAGCTTGCGCAGTTCGGTGTCGGACTCCAGGATCCGGGTCAGCTCCGCGATCTCGGTGTTGAGCCGGTCCTTCTCCGCCTCCAGCTCGATGCGGTCGAACTTCGTCAGACGGCGCAGGGGGGTGTCCAGGATGTACTGCGTCTGGATGTCGCTCAGCGAGAAGCGCTCGATCAGGCGCTGCTTCGCCTCCGCGGAGTTGTCGCTGGAGCGGATGAGCCGGATGACCTCGTCGATGTCGACCAGGGCGGTGAGCAGGCCCTCCACCAGGTGCAGTCGGTCGCGCCGCTTGGCGCGGCGGAACTCCGAGCGTCGGCGCACGACCTCGAAGCGGTGGTCGAGGTAGACCTCCAGGAGCTCCTTGAGGCCCAGCGTGAGCGGCTGGCCGTCGACCAGGGCCACGTTGTTGATGCCGAAGGACTCCTCCATCGGCGTCAGCTTGTAGAGCTGCTCCAGGACCGCCTCCGGCACGAAGCCGTTCTTGATCTCGATGACCAGGCGCAGCCCGTGCTCACGGTCCGTGAGGTCCTTGACGTCCGCGATGCCCTGGAGCTTCTTCGAGCCGACCAGGTCCTTGATCTTGGTGATGACCTTCTCCGGGCCGACCGCGAACGGCAGCTCGGTGACGACGAGGCCCTTGCGGCGCGCGGTCACGGTGTCCACGGCCACCGTCGCGCGGATCCTGAACGTGCCGCGGCCCGTCGCGTAGGCGTCGCGGATCCCGGACAGGCCGACGATGCGGCCGCCGGTGGGCAGGTCCGGACCCGGGACGAACTTCATCAGCGTGTCCAGGTCCGCGTTCGGATGGCGGATCAGATGGCGGGCGGCCGCGACGACCTCGCCCAGGTTATGCGGCGGCATGTTGGTGGCCATGCCGACCGCGATGCCCGAGGTGCCGTTGACCAGCAGGTTCGGGAAGGCGGCGGGCAGGGCGACCGGCTCCTGCTCCTGGCCGTCGTAGTTGGGCGCGAAGTCGACCGTGTCCTCGTCGATCGACTCGGTCATCAGGCTCGTCGCCTCGGCCATCCGGCACTCGGTGTACCGCATGGCGGCCGGCGGGTCGTCGTTGCCCAGCGAACCGAAGTTGCCGTGGCCGTCGACCAGCGGGACGCGCATCGAGAACGGCTGGGCCATGCGCACCAGGGCGTCGTAGATCGACGCGTCGCCGTGCGGGTGGAGCTTGCCCATGACGTCGCCGACGACGCGGGCGCACTTCACATAGCCGCGCTCGGGGCGCAGGCCCATCTCGTTCATCTGGTAGACGATGCGGCGGTGCACCGGCTTGAGGCCGTCTCGGGCGTCCGGCAGGGCACGGGAGTAGATGACCGAATACGCGTACTCGAGGTACGAACCCTGCATCTCGTCCACGACGTCGATGTCGAGGATCTTCTCCTCGAACGAGTCGTCGGGCGGCGGGGTCTTCGTGCTGCGGCGGGCCATCGCTGCCGGCTCCTCCTGTTTTCGGGTCGCCCGCCTAAGGGGCGCTCTTGTTGAGGCGTTCAACGCGATCTGACGTGGACCATTGTGGACCGCGGCACTGACAACCCGGGCCGGGCCCCGGTGTCCGGGTCCGCCCGGTGCCGCTCCGCGGCACGATCCCGCAGGCTACGCGATCCGCTGTGGGCGTATGTCCCGCGGGAACTTCGCGCATGGTGCGCACGCTTGCATACAGTGGCAGGACTGGCAGGAAAACCGCGGTTTTCACGACCGCATCCGCGATCGAAGGGACGTACATGCCCATGGGTCACACGGCCACAGCCGAGGCAGGCTCCGGGGGCCTGACAGCGACCGAGCACCGCCTGGCCAACGGTCTGCGCGTGGTGCTCTCCGAGGACCATCTGACCCCGGTCGCGGCGGTCTGCCTCTGGTACGACGTCGGCTCCCGCCACGAAGTCAAGGGGCGTACCGGCCTGGCTCACCTCTTCGAGCACCTGATGTTCCAGGGCTCCGGACAGGTGACGGGCAACGGTCACTTCGAGCTCGTGCAGGGCGCCGGCGGCTCGCTGAACGGCACCACCAGCTTCGAGCGCACCAACTACTTCGAGACCATGCCCGCCCACCAGTTGGAGCTCGCCCTGTGGCTGGAGGCCGACCGGATGGGCTCCCTGCTGGCCGCGCTCGACGACGAGTCCATGGAGAACCAGCGCGACGTCGTCAAGAACGAGCGCCGCCAACGCTACGACAACGTGCCCTACGGCACCGCGTTCGAGAAGCTGACCGCCCTCGCCTACCCGGAGGGCCACCCGTACCACCACACGCCGATCGGCTCGATGGCGGACCTCGACGCGGCCACCCTGGAGGACGCGCGCGCGTTCTTCCGCACGTACTACGCGCCGAACAACGCCGTGCTCTCCGTGGTCGGTGACATCGACCCGCAGCAGACCCTCGCCTGGGTCGAGAAGTACTTCGGCTCGATCCCCGCCCACGACGGCAAGCCCACGCCGCGTGACGGCTCGCTGCCGGACGTCATCGGCGAGCAGCTGCGCGAGGTCGTCGTCGAGGAGGTCCCGGCCCGCGCCCTGATGGCCGCCTACCGGCTCCCCGAGGACGGCACGCGCGAGGCGGACGCGGTCGACGTGGCGCTCACCGTCCTGGGCGGCGGCGAGTCCTCCCGGCTCTACAACCGGCTCGTACGGCGCGACCGTACGGCGGTCGCGGCCGGGTTCGGCCTGCTGCGGCTGGCCGGGGCGCCCTCCCTGGGCTGGCTGGACGTGAAGACCTCCGGCGATGTCGAGGTGCCGGTCATCGAGACCGCGATCGACGAGGAGCTCGCCCGCTTCGCCGAGGAGGGCCCCACGTCCGAGGAAATGGAGCGCGCCCAGGCCCAGTTGGAGCGCGAGTGGCTGGACCGGCTCGGCACGGTCGCGGGCCGCGCCGACGAACTGTGCCGGTACGCCGTCCTGTTCGGCGACCCGCAGCTCGCCCTCACCGCCGTGCAGCGCGTCCTCGCGGTGACCCCGGAGGAGGTCAAGGAGGTCGCCCAGGCCCGGCTGCGCCCCGACAACCGCGCGGTGCTCGTGTACGAGCCGCTGTCGGCCGAGTCCGCGGAGCACACCGAGGACCCGGGCATCCCCGAGGACCCGGAGTCCGAGGCCACCGTCGAAGCCGGCGCCACCGCAGACCAGGACGACAACGAGGAGGCGGCCAAGTGACCGAGCTCGCCGCGATGGAGTTCCACCCCCAGCCCCGCGCGGGCGAGGCGAAGCCGTGGGCCTTCCCGGCCCCCGAGCGAGGCACGCTGGACAACGGCCTGACCGTGCTGCGCTGCCACCGCCCCGGCCAGCAGGTCGTGGCCGTCGAGGTGCTCCTCGACGCGCCCCTGGACGCCGAGCCGGCCGGCTTCGACGGCGTCGCCACGATCATGGCGCGGGCCTTCTCCGAGGGCACCGACAAGCACTCCGCCGAGGAGTTCGCCGCCGAGCTGGAGCGCTGCGGCGCCACCCTCGACGCGCATGCCGACCACCCCGGCGTCAGGCTGAGCCTGGAGGTACCCGCCTCCCGCCTCGGCAAGGCGCTCGGGCTGCTCGCCGACGCCCTCAGGGCGCCGGCGTTCGCGGACAGCGAGGTCGAGCGGCTGGTCCGCAACCGCCTCGACGAGATCCCGCACGAGCTGGCCAACCCCTCCCGCCGCGCTGCCAAGGAGCTCTCCAAGGAGCTGTTCCCGGCGACCGCGCGCATGTCCCGCCCGCGCCAGGGCACCGAGGACACGGTCGAGAAGATCGACGCGGTGGCCGTAAGCGCCTTCTACGACCGGCACGTCAGGCCCGCCACGGCCACCGCCGTGGTCGTCGGCGACCTCACCGGCATCGACCTGGACGAGCTGCTCGGCGAGACCCTGGGCGACTGGACCGGCTCCCAGGCTCAGCCGCGCCCCGTGCCGCCGGTGAGCGCCGACGACACCGGCCGGGTCGTCATCGTGGACCGCCCCGGCGCTGTCCAGACCCAGCTGCTCATCGGCCGCGTCGGCTCCGACCGGCACGACCGCGTGTGGCCCGCGCAGGTGCTCGGCACGTACTGCCTCGGCGGCACCCTCACCTCCCGCCTGGACCGCGTCCTGCGCGAGGAGAAGGGCTACACCTACGGTGTGCGCGCGTTCGGCCAGGTCCTGCGGTCCGCCCCGGACGGCACAGGCGCCTCGATGCTCGCCATCAGCGGCTCCGTGGACACCCCGAACACCGGCCCGGCGCTGGCGGACCTGTGGACCGTGCTGCGCACGCTCGCCGCGGAAGGACTCACCGACGCGGAGCGCGACGTCGCCGTGCAGAACCTGGTCGGCGTGGCGCCGCTCAAGTACGAGACGGCGGCGGCCGTGGCCAGCACGCTCGCCGACCAGGTCGAGCAGTACCTGCCCGACGACTACCAGGCGACGCTGTACCAGCAGCTCGCAGCCACCGGCACCGTGGAGGCCACCGCCGCCGTGGTCAACGCCTTCCCGGTGGAACGGCTGGTCACGGTCCTGGTCGGCGACGCGGCGCAGATCAAGGAGCCCGTGGAGGCTCTCGGCATCGGCGAAGTGAGCGTCGTCTCCGCCGAGTAGAGCACGCGTAGAGCCCGTGTGGTGCACGCGCGCGTGGGGCTCTGACGACCGACGGGTTGTCAGGGCCCTTTCTCATTTCCCCCAGATGTCCGAATTGGGGCGGAGGTTGCCTGTCTGCCCTGTGGGATGCGCTACAAAAGCCCGGATCGGTTTGGGGATTGAAACTTGTCCCGCTTAGCGTCGTCCGGGCTGTTCGTCAGGCAGTGCGCCGCGCCCGCGGCACCGGACAGTCATCGCCGAGTCCCCCTACGGCGCGAGCCAGGGGAGCCGGGGACCCACACGTCCCTGGGGTGAATCGGACGCCCGCGCCGAGCGAGGGGGTCCGTAGGAGACCTTCCTGCTCCGAACCCGTCAGCTAACCCGGTAGGCGAGAAGGAAGGAAAGGACCAGCCACTCCATGGCGTTCACCCGCGCCACCGGGAAGCACCGCCGTCCCACCCGGACACGTCGCACCACCGCTCGCGCGGCGGGCGTCGCGGCCCTCGCCACCACCGGCGTCATGGGCACCCTCGCGGCCACCCCGGCGCTCGCCGCCGAGACCCCGGCCGAGCAGACGGGCCTCATCCCCGTCGTCACCCTCGGCGACTCGGTCGCCCAGCAGATCGACGCCCAGGCCGCAGCCCAGAAGCAGGCCGCCGAGGAGAAGGCGGCCGAGCAGGCCGCGCGCAAGGCGGCCGCGCAGGAGGCCAAGAAGGAGCGCGCGGCCAAGGAGCGCGCCGCCCGCGAGGCCGAGCGCAAGCGCCTCAACGCCTTCGTCGTGCCGATAGCGAACTCGTACGTCTCCACCGGCTACAAGACCGGCGGCTCCCTGTGGTCCTCCGGCGCCCACACCGGCATCGACTTCCACGCCTCCTCCGGCACCACCGTCCACGCGGTCGGCTCGGGCACGGTCGTGTCGACCGGCTGGGGCGGGGCGTACGGCAACCAGATCGTGATCAGGATGGCCGACGGGATGTACACCCAGTACGGCCACCTGTCGTCGATCGGTGTCTCGGTGGGACAGACGGTCGTCCCCGGCCAGCAGATCGGCCTGTCCGGCGCGACCGGCAACGTGACCGGGCCGCACCTCCACTTCGAGGCCCGTACGACCCCGGAGTACGGCTCGGACATCGACCCCGTCGCCTATCTCCGCAAGCACGGCGTGAACGTCTGACGACCCAAGGCGCGACAGCGAGGCCCCGGCTCCCTCGAGCCGGGGCTTTCGTCGTTTCGGACCCCCCGCTGTCCAAAAAATATCCATGGATTCCGGCCCGCCATCGGAAATTCCGGCTCATTGCAATAGAGTCACAGAACACACGTCAATCGTCGACGTTTCACGGGGATTAAGGCGGAGGTCGGTCATGCGTATTCCGGCGCACTCGGTATGCACGGCGATCCGGGACGACATCGTCGCAGGTGTCTACGAGCGCGGCAGCCGGCTCACCGAGGAACTGCTGGCCCGCCGCTACGGCGTCTCGCGCGTCCCCGTCCGCGAGGCTCTGCGCACCCTGGAGGCCGAGGGCTTCGTGGTGACCCGGCGGCACGCGGGCGCGTGCGTCGCCGAACCGACCGAGCAGGAGGCCGCCGACCTGCTGGAGATGCGCATGCTCCTGGAGCCGCTCGGCGCCTCCCGGGCCGCTCAGCGGCGTACCGAGGCGCATCTCAAGGTGCTGCGCGGCCTGGTCAGGCTGGGCCAGGAGCGGGCCAGGCGGGGCAACAGCGAGGACCTGCGCTCGCTGGGCGGCTGGTTCCACGAGACGCTCGCGCAGGCCTCCGGCAGCCATGCCCTGACCTCGATGCTCACCCAGTTGCGGCACAAGATCGCATGGATGTACGCGATCGAGGCGCCCGCCGACCCCGCGGAGTCCTGGGCGGAGCACGGTGCCATCGTGGACGCCGTGGCGCGCGGCGACGGCGAGCGCGCGCGGGCGATCACGGCGCTGCACACCGAGCGCGCGACGACCGCGCACCGGCTGCGATTCGCGCCCGGCGCGGAGCGTGTGAGGAACTCGCAACACCCCGTAAACATGTCGAGCCTGCGGCATTAACACGGGCGCCGTATACAAAGAGGGGATATTCGGGTGGCGTGAATTTCCGCTGACCTTTCTCGCGTGCGCCGTGAATTCATGGCGCACGCCTCATTCGTGCGTCCTGAGTCTGTCCCGCGGTGAATTCACCAGATGTGCCGCGGAAACGCGGAAGCCGCGCCACCCCTGCTGGGCGACGCGGCTTCCCGGTACCGGTCCGGTATGAATCCGGTACGGTTCAGACGGTCTCGGGCAGTTCCTCGAGGCCCTCGGCGACCAGCTTGGCCAGCCGGTCCAGGGCGACGTCCGCGCCTTCGGCGTCGGAGGCGAGGACGATCTCCTCGCCGCCCTGGGCGCCCAGGCCGAGGACGGCCAGCATGGAGGCCGCGTTGACGGGGTTGCCGTCGGCCTTGGCGATCGTCACGGGGACGCCTGCGGCCGTGGCGGCTCGGACGAAGATGGAAGCGGGGCGGGCGTGGAGACCCTCGGCCCAGCCGACGTTGACGCGGCGCTCAGCCATGTGATGCTGCCCTTCAGTGTTCAGGGTTGTCTAGACCAGTTTCCCATATGGTGAAGCATGCCCGGAGCGGTCCTGCGTCCCGCCCAGGCGTGGAGTCGGACCGCGGCCTCGGTCCGACTCCGTTCCCCACAGACTGCCTCGCGCCGTTGTCATTGGCGAGCCGTACTCTGGGGCCCATGCAGACCCCGGCGGACCGGCAGGACCGGCACGAGTACCCCGCCCACTGGGAGGCGGACGTGGTGCTGCGCGACGGTGGCACCGCACGCATCCGGCCGATCACCGTCGACGACGCCGACCGCCTGGTCAGCTTCTACGAGCAGGTCTCGGACGAGTCGAAGTACTACCGCTTCTTCGCGGCGTACCCACGTCTGTCCGCCAAGGACGTCCACCGCTTCACGCACCACGACTTCGTGGACCGGGTGGGGCTCGCGGCCACCATCGGCGGCGAGTTCATCGCCACCGTACGCTACGACCGCATCGGCGCCGGCGGAGCACCCGCCTCCGCCCCCGCCGACGAGGCCGAGGTCGCCTTCCTCGTGCAGGACGCCCAGCAGGGCCGCGGGGTCGCCTCCGCCCTCCTGGAACACATCGCGGCCGTCGCCCGCGAGCGCGGCATCCGCCGGTTCGCCGCCGAGGTGCTGCCCGCCAACACCAAGATGATCAAGGTGTTCACGGACGCCGGGTACACCCAGAAGCGCAGCTTCGAGGACGGCGTCGTACGCCTGGAATTCGACCTCGAACCCACCGACCGGTCCCTTGCAGTGCAGCGCGCGCGGGAGCAGCGCGCGGAGGCGCGGTCCGTACGACGGCTCCTCGCGCCCGGCTCCGTCGCAGTCGTCGGCGTCGGCCGCACGCCCGGCGGGATCGGCCGCGGCCTCCTCGGCAACATCAGGGACGCCGGGTTCACCGGCAGCCTGTACGCGGTCAACAGGGCCTTCCCCGAGGAGCTGAAGGACGTAGACGGAGTGCCGGCGTACCGCTCGGTGCGCGAAATCGGCGGCCATGTCGACCTCGTGGTGGTCGCCGTCCCCGCCGAGCAGGTGCCCCAGGTGGTCACCGAGTGCGGCGAGCACGGGGTGCAAGGGCTCGTGGTGGTCTCCGCCGGCTACGCGGAGAGCGGTCCCGACGGGCGCGAGCGGCAGCGCGAACTCGTCCGGCACGCGCGCACGTACGGCATGCGAATCATCGGGCCGAACGCCTTCGGGATCATCAACACCTCCTCTGAGGTGCGGCTCAACGCCTCGCTCGCACCGGAGATGCCGCGCCCGGGGAGGATCGGGCTGTTCGCCCAGTCCGGCGCCATCGGCATCGCGCTGCTGTCCCGGCTGCACCGGCGCGGGGCAGGAGTCACTGGGGTCACGGGTGTGTCCACGTTCGTGTCGTCAGGCAACCGGGCCGACGTGTCCGGCAACGACGTCATCCAGTACTGGTACGACGACCCCGACACCGACGTCGTCCTCATGTACCTGGAGTCCATCGGTAACCCGCGCAAGTTCACCCGCCTCGCCCGGCGTACGGCCGCGGCGAAGCCGATGGTCGTGGTGCAGGGCGCGGGGTCCGCGCCGCAGGGGCACGCGGTACGGGCGACGCGGTTGCCGCGCGCGACGGTGTCCGCGCTGCTGCGGCAGGCCGGGGTGATCCGGGTCGACACGATCACGGAACTGGTGGACGCGGGGCTGCTGCTCGCGCGTCAGCCGTTGCCCGCCGGGCCCCGGGTGACGATCCTCGGGAACTCCGAGTCGCTGGGGCTGCTGACGTACGACCAATGCCTGGCGGAGGGGTTGCGGCCGTCGCGTCCGGTGGATCTGACGACCGGGGCGACGGCGGAAGACTTCCACCGGGCGCTGTCCGAGGCGCTGGCGGACGAGTCGTGCGACGCGGTGGTCGTGACGGCGATTCCGGCGATCGGGGAGGGGGTGCGGGGGGACGCTGAGTTGGCGGAGGCGTTGCGCTCGGCTTCGGCGGGTGTGCCTGGGAAGACGGTGCTTGTGGTGCATGTGGAGCTTGGGGGGCTTGCTGAGGCGTTGTCGGCTGCGGTCAGTACGGCACCGGCTTCGCTCGAGCGGCGGGACCCCCATCGCCTTGCGCAACGACTGCCCACCGCGGGTGCGGGAGCGGGTGCGGTGCTGCCCACCGTGGTGCCGGTACCGGAAGGCACCGCTCTCATCCCCGCCTACCCCGCCCCCGAGCGCGCCGTCCGGGCCCTCGCCGAAGCCGTGAAGTATGCGCAGTGGCGGCGGGAAGTGATCGATCCCGGGAAGGTGCCCGAGTTCGAGGACATCGACGAGAAGGGGGCCGCCGCCCTGATCGAGGGGCTGCTCACGCGCGGGCAGGGGCTGACACCCGGCGCCGAGGAGACGTGTGAGCTGCTGGCGCGGTACGGCATCCAGGTGCGCTCGGCGATCCCGGCGCTCACCCCCGACACCGCCGCCGAAGCCGCCCGCACCCTCGGCTACCCGGTCGCCCTCAAGGCCACCGCCCCGCATCTGCGCCACCGCGCGGACCTGGGCGGCGTACGGCTCGACCTGGCGGACGAGGAGCAACTGCTGCGGGCGTACGCCGAGTTGACCGAGCTGTTCGGGAAGCCGGAAGAGCTGCGCCCGGTGGTTCAGGCGATGGCACCACGGGGCGTGGACACCCTCGTACGGGCCGTCATCGATCCGGCGGTCGGAGCCGTGGTGTCCTTCGGGCTGGCCGGGGCCGCCTCGCAGCTGCTCGACGACATGGCGCACCGGCTGGTCCCGGTGACCGACCGGGAGGCGACCTCGCTGGTGCGGTCCATCCGGACGGCACCGCTCCTGTTCGGCTGGCGCGGGTCCACCCCCGTCGACACGCCCGCCCTCGAGGAACTGCTGCTGCGCGTGTCCCGGCTGGTCGACGACCACCCCGAGGTCGTCGCCGTCACCCTGGAGCCCGTGGTCGTGGCCCCGCGGGGCCTGAGCGTCCTGGGCGCCACCGTACGACTCGCACCACCGCCCGCCCGCGACGACCTCGGCCCCCGGACACTCCCGGCGTACTAAGAAGAAAGGCGGGGGGCGTGGACGGCGCGCTGTGGCTGCCCGAGGGGAGCTGGTGGGACTGGGAGGTGATCCCCTGGACCGCCGTGGAGTTCCCGTAGAGGCGGCACGGCTTCGCCGCCCGTCGTGGTCGCCTTCGAGGCCGACGCGGCCGGGACGAAAGCCGTCTCCTGTCTCGTCGCCGCCGCGCGGCTGGAGATCGTGCCGGGGCTCGTTCTGCGGCACACGCGTGGACGCGGTTCCCGGCTGCCCGGACCTTCGCGACTGGCCCGGACCCCCCTCGCCCACGGATTAGGATGGACGTCATGGCCAAGACCAGTACGACGACCCAGGGGCTGCGGGCGGCGATCGAGCGCAGCGGCTACTACCCGGCACTCGTGGCCGAGGCGGTGGAGGCCGCCGTGGGCGGCGAGCCCGTCCGGTCGTACCTGGTCCACCAGGAGACGACGTTCGACCAGAACGAGGTGCGCCGGCACGTGACCGTGCTGGTCATCACCGGCAATCGCTTCATCGTCAGCCACACCGACGAGCAGGCCGCCGACAGCACCTCCCCGACGCCGTACGCCACGACGTCCACCGAATCCGTGAAGCTCGGCCGGATCTCCTCGGTCGTGGTGAGCCGTGTCGTCGCCAACCCGGAGCAGTACGCGCCAGGCACGCTGCCCCGCGAGGTCGTGCTGACCATCGGCTGGGGTGCCGTCGCCCGCCTCGACCTCGAGCCCGCCGCCTGCGGCGACCCCAACTGCGAGGCCGACCACGGCTACACGGGCAGCTCCACGGCTGACGACCTCAGCCTGCGCGTCAGCGAGGCGGGGGACGGCCCGGAGACGGTGCGCGAGGCGCTCGCCTTCGCGCAGGCCATCTCCGAGGCGACCGCGGAACTCGACTGATGACAGCCCAGCCCGCCGTCTGGGACGACCACCCGGAACCTCTCGCCCTCGGATCGGCGCCCGTCCCCGAGTACGGCACCGGTTCCCTCGCCGACCTCCTGCCCACCCTGGCCGCCGGAATGTCCGTACCGGGCATGACCGCGGCCATCCCGGAGCTGACCGCGGCCGACCGGAACTGTGTCTTCCTGATCGACGGGCTGGGCTGGGAGCAGCTCACGGCGCACCCGGACGAGGCCCCCTTCCTGACGTCGCTGCTCGGCAGCTCGCGCGGCGGCTCGGGCCGTCCGATCACCGCCGGCTACCCGGCGACCACCGCGACATCCCTCGCCTCCATCGGCACGGGACTGCCGCCCGGCGCGCACGGCCTGCCCGGCTACACGGTCCGCGACCCGGCCACGGGCGAGCTGATGAACCAGCTCCGCTGGCAGCCGTACACCGATCCGCGGACCTGGCAGCCGTACCCCACCGTCTTCCAACTCGCCCACGAGGCGGGCGTGCACGCGGCCCAGGTCTCGTCGCCCACCTTCCAGAACACCCCGCTCACCAAGGTCGCGCTCAGTGGCGGAACGTTTCACGGGCGGCTGACCGGTGAGGACCGTATGGATCTCGCCGCCGAGCAACTGGCCGCCGCCGACCGTTCCCTGGTCTATACGTACTACGCCGAACTGGACGGCGCGGGCCACCGCTACGGCGTCGCCTCCGACACCTGGCGCGGTCAGCTCATGTACGTCGACCGGCTCGTCCAGCGTCTCGCCGAGCAGCTCCCGCCGCGCAGCGCGCTCTATGTCACCGCCGACCACGGCATGGTCGACGTGCCGTTCGACGAGGAGCACCGCATCGACTTCGACGCGGACTGGGAATTGCGCGCCGGGGTCGCCCTGCTGGGCGGCGAGGGCCGGGCCCGCCACGTCTACGCGCTGCCGGGTGCCGCGAGCGACGTTCTGACCTGTTGGCGCGAGGTCATCGGTGAGCAGTTCTGGGTGGCCTCGCGGGACGAGGCGATCGCGGCGGGCTGGTTCGGTCCGCAGGTGGACGACCGGGTGTACGAGCGCATCGGCGACGTGGTCGCCGCCGCTCATGACGACGTCCTCATCATCGCCTCCGAGCGGGAGCCCAAGGAGTCGGCGATGGTCGGCAACCACGGTTCGATGACCCCCATCGAGCAGTTCGTGCCGCTGCTCGAAGCACGCTCCTGAATCTCCGCCGCCCGTCTCTCCCGTTCCACGCCGAAAGGTGCTCAACCTCCCATGCCCGAGCTGGTGTTCTTCTCCGGAACGATGGACTGCGGGAAGTCGACTTTGGCGCTTCAAATTGGGCACAACCGTTCGGCTCGCGGGCTGCAGGGTCTGATCTTCACGCGTGACGACCGTGCAGGGGAGGGGAAGTTGTCGTCTCGTCTGGGGTTGGTGACCGATGCGGTGGAGGCCGAGCCGGGTCTGGATCTGTACGGGTATGTGGTGGAGGAACTGTCGCGGGGTGGCAGGGTCGACTACGTGATCGTGGACGAGGCGCAGTTCCTGGCCCCCGAGCAGATCGATCAGCTCGCCCGGATCGTGGACGACCTTGAGCTGGACGTGTTCGCCTTCGGCATTACCACGGACTTCCGCACCCGGTTGTTCCCGGGCTCGCAGCGGCTGATCGAGTTGGCCGACCGGCTGGAGACCTTGCAGGTCGAGGCGATGTGCTGGTGCGGGGCGCGGGCCACGCACAACGCTCGGACGTTGGGCGGGGAGATGGTGGTCGAGGGGGAGCAGGTCGTGGTCGGTGACGTGGACCGGTCGGCCGGGGAGGTCGGTTACGAGGTGCTGTGCCGGCGTCATCACCGCAGGCGGATGACGAGCGCCGCGGCACGAGCGGCGGCGCTGTCGCCGGATGTCCTGCCGGTTGCATCGTCCTGACTGCGGCTCGGTCGGCGGCGCCCCGGCCCTTTTCGGTACATATGTCCGTCGGTGTCCGGGATCGTTCGGCCGTGTGCCGTGGCGAGGTTCGAGGTGCAGGAGAGTCGCTGCTGCTGTGTGGCGGGCCGATCGGTTGTGGGGGAGTGGTCCGAGGGGAGCCAACGGAGGCTCTTGGCCGCAGGTTCGAGTCCTGGGCAGGAGCCGCACACAAGGGCTGGTCGCGCCGCACGCCAGGTGGAGTGGGTGGCCGCCAGGAACAGCACCGGCAACGCGCCGGCGATCAGTACGCGGCGACCGGCCTGAGCGCCGCCACCTCCGTCCGCGCGTCGCGTTTCTCGTGTCTTGTCGACAACGGTCACTTGCTCTGCCGGCCGCCCGGGGCCTACTGCTGTCCAGACCTTTCGGTCGAGGCACGTACGCGGAGTGGCGGTCGCCTGCCGAGACAGGCGCCGTACTCCGCGCTCGTCAGCCGCCCCCGGACGGTGCACTGTGGAAGATGTGGGCTTCCGGCAGCGCATTGTTGGTCTGAGGCAGCCGTGGCAGTCGGGCCATGCGCTGTGCGTGATCCCGGTTGTGCTCATCGTGGTGATCACGGTGGTGGACATCCTGGTCCCGGCCGACGTACATCTCGGTCCGCTGCTGATCATCGCGTCGGCGATCAGCGCCTCGTTCGCCGGGCCCCTGCTGACCGGGGTGATCGAGGTCCTGGCCGTGGCGGCCCAGGCGTTCTTCGGGTGGCACTTCGGCGTGCTGTTCTCCCGGAACGTGATGGTGCAGGTCCTCGCCCTCGCGGTGCTCTCATCACTGATCGTGTTCTTCTGCGTGGTCCGCAAGCAACACAGACGCCGGCCGGCCCAGGTGCGGTCGGTCGCCGAGGCCGCTCAGCACGCGCTGCTGTGGCCGCTGCCGGACCGGCCGGGCCCAATGCAGGTTGCCTGCCTGTACCTGGCGGCCGAAGACGAGGCCCGGATCGGCGGCGACCTGTACGCCGCACCCCCGCTGGGGCTCGGCTCGGGCCCTGCCGACTGCACCCTCGACCTGTTTTCCTTCGAAGCCGGGGACACCCTCCTGCTCCACACCGACGGCGTGGTCGAAGCCCGCGATCAAGACGGCACCTTCTACCTTTTCACCGAACGCGCCGCCCAGTGGACCGACAACACTCCCGAGACCCTTCTCCACCTCCTACGGCGCGATCTGCTCGCCCCCACCGGAGGACGCCTCGACGACGACGCCGCCCTCATCGCCATCCGCCGCATGCACACCAGGCACGCGGGCCGCCACCACGGAAAGCCCGTGCCGCGCGCGAGCGAGCTGCGGAGTTGGAATCAGATGTGAAGCTCTTCGGTCGTCCCGCAGAGTCCGCCGCGCCGCTCGTGCCTGGCTCGGCCGCCGGTGAGAAGGGGCTGAAAACCGACGCCCTGGGGCTGTTCTCCTCCGTAGTCATCGGACTGGCTTCCGCCGCCCCGGCGTACAGCCTGGCGGCCACACTCGGCCTCATTGTGGCGGGGGTCGGGCTGCAGGCCCCGATCATCACGATGCTGGCCTTCATCCCCATGCTGCTGATCGCCTACGCCTACAAGGAGCTCAACACGAGCGACGCCGACTGCGGGACGGCCTTCACCTGGGCCACCCGCGCCTTCGGTCCGCGCACGGGCTGGATGGGCGGTTGGGGCATCATCGTCGCCGACGTCATCGTCATGGCGAACCTCGCAAAGATCGCCGGCATCTACGGCTTCCGGCTCCTGGGCTTCGACTCACTCGCGGACAGCAGGATGTGGACCACCGTCGCGGGCGTCATCTGGATCATCGTGACGACCGCGGTCTGCTACGTCGGCATCGAGGTCTCGGCCACCGTTCAGCGCTGGCTGCTGTGCACCGAGGTGGCGATGCTGGTGCTGTTCGCCGTCACGGCCCTGGTCAAGGCCTACGTCAGTCCGCCTCCGACCGCGATCCACGTCTCCGCCTCCTGGTTCAACCCCCTCCACGTGGACTCGGCCAGAGCACTGACCGGAGGCGTCCTCGCCGCCGTCTTCGTCTACTGGGGCTGGGACACCGCTGTCACCGTCAACGAGGAAACCGCCGACAGCACGCGCACCCCCGGGCGTGCGGCGGTCATCTCCACTGTGCTGCTGCTGATCGTCTACGGCCTGGTCTCCACCTCGGCGCAGGCGTTCGCCGGAGTCGGCGCCGAGGGCATCGGGCTGGGCAACACGAACAACTCCGGGGATGTGCTCTCGGGCCTGGGCAACGCCGTCTTCGGCAGCCAGGGCTCGGGCTGGTTCCTCAGCAAGCTGCTGATCTTCATGGTGCTGACCTCCGCGGTCGCCTCCACCCAGACCACGATCCTGCCCCTGGCCCGGACCGTCTTCTCCATGGCCGCGCACAAGGCCGTCCCTTCCCGCCTCGCCCGGGTCCACCGCAGATTCCTCACCCCGACCTGGTCGACCGTCGGAGTGGGCCTGGTCTCCATCGGCTTCCTCATCCTGCTGACGACGATCAGTCACAACGTCCTGACCGACTCCATCGAATCGGTCGGTCTCGCGATCTCGCTCTACTACGGCCTCACCGGCTTCGCCTGCGTCTGGTACTACCGCAAGGTGCTCACCCGCAGCTCCCGGGACTTCCTGTTCAAGGGACTGCTGCCGGGTCTGGGCGGGCTGATGATGTTCTACTTCTTCTACTACGCCGCCTTCGTCGTCTATGCCGACCCCGACTACGGCGCCACCTCCATCGACCTGCCCGTCATCGGACGGACGGGCGGAGTGACCGTCGTGGGGCTCGGAGCCCTGCTGCTCGGCGTCGTGCTGATGCTGATCACTACGCGTGGTTACGCCGCTGCCCTCAGGCTCCAACGAAGCCTGCTGCCCCGTAGCCTGCCGCCGCAGTCGGCTGTCGAGCCGGTGAGCCGCTATGTGCCCGCCGACAGCCGGTCCGGGGTCGGCGGTGACTGGTTCGATGTCATTCCGTTGTCGGGTTCCCGTGTCGGCCTGGTCGTCGGCGAGGTGCTCGGCCACGGATTGCACGCTGCCGCCACCATGGGACGTCTCCGTACGTGCGTCCGCGTCCTCGCCCGGCTGGACTTCCCTCCGGACGAGCTCCTCGCGCACCTGGACGACACGATCGGGCAGAACGCCAAGGAACGAGCGAGTGTGCACGGCGGGGGCAGCACCGGCTCCGAGGGTGCCGAGGCCCTCGGGGTGACCTGCCTGTACGCGGTGTACGACCCGGTGTCCGGGCTGTGCAGCATGGCGCGTGCGGGCCACTCGCCACCCGCTGTCGTGAGCCCGGACGACGGCGCCGTCACCTATCCGGAACTCCCGCCGGGCCCACCCCTGGGGTTGGGGGGCCCGCCCTTCCAGAGCGCAGAACTCCAGCTACCCGCGGGTAGCCTTATCGCCCTCTTCACCGACGGCCTTGTCCGAGCCTCCGACAATGACACCGACGTGGGGCTCGGCCTGCTCGCCGGCATTCTCGCCCAGCACCGGCTTCCCCTGGAGGAGCTCTGCGACCGTGCGGTGGCGACTCTGCTGCCCGGGCCCGTGGGCGATGACGCCGCCCTGCTCCTCGTACGCACGCAGATGCTCGATGGGCACCAGACGGCGGTGTGGGAGCTGGACGCCGACCCGGCAACGGTCGGCGACGCCCGTACGGCGGCCACGGTCCAACTGGCCGAGTGGGGGCTCGAAGACCTCTCGTTCACCACCGAACTGATCGTCAGCGAGCTGGTCACCAATGCCATCCGTCACGCAGCCGGACCGATCCATGTCCGGCTCATCCGCGACCGGAGCCTCATCTGCGAGGTCTCCGACACCGGGTACACCTCGCCCCACCTCCGCCACGCCGCCAGCGACGACGAGTGCGGCCGCGGCCTTTTCATCGTCGCCCAGATCACCGAGCACTGGGGAACGCGCTACACGCCCTCCGGCAAGACCATCTGGGCAGAGCAGGCCCTGTCGTGAAGGTTTGTTCGGCTGTTCAGCGAGCGGGGACCCAGCCAGTCAAGCGGTCCGTCACGCCTTGCAGGGCGAAGAAGCAGCCGCCTCCGGTGGAGCGGGCACCAACGGGCCCAGCAGGCGGAGGAGTTCCTTGGTGTCGGTGATGTCGGCCTCGGTGGTGGCCGGCCCGGTTCCGCTGCCGTGGTCGGCGGCGCCGGTGAGTTCCTGGTTCAGGGTGTTCTCGAGGATCTCGTGGGTGCGCAGCGGGAGGCCGTTCCGGTCGAAGTCCTGGTGGCGGAAGTCCTTCGTCAGCGCGGCGACGTCACCGACCGGCTGCTGGGCATGCGGGGCAAGCGAGGCGGCGTCCATCCGTTGATCTTCGCGTCGAAGTCGCCGAACGTGAAACGGTGTGCATTCCTCGGGGACCCCCATCTGTCCGAGCGGGACAGGGCCGGCTTCCGGCCTTGGCCGAGTGTCCGGCAGCGGTCAGGTGTTCGGCATCATCCCTGGCGCCGCACCCGAGCGGCCCCCGGCATCGGTGCGGGCGTCGGGACCGCCTCGAGCACCAGCACCGCGAGGTCGTCGTCGACCGGCCCGGTGTCGAAGTCGTGCGCCACCTGCCGTACGCGTTCCGCGACGGCCTTGGCGCCCAGCCCCACGCAGCCCCGCAGCAGCTCGGACAGGCCGTCGTCATCGTCCAACTGCCGGTTCCCGCTGCGGCGTTCGGTCACGCCGTCGGTAACGCAGAGCAGCGTCTCGCCCGGCGCGAGGTCGAAGGAGTTGGCGTGGAACTGGATGTCCTCGCCTATTCCGAGCAGCATCTGCGGGTCCGCTACGGGCGCCACCGAGCCGTCGACGGACAGCCGCAGCGGCAGCGGGTGCCCGGCGCTGGCGAGCGTGCAGTGCGCGCCGCCCGCGACCGGGTCGGGCTCCAGTTCCCCGTAGAGCAGGCTCAGGAAGCGGGGCCGGGCCTGCTCGCCGCTGAGCGCCTCGGCCTCAGCGCTCTCCTCCGCCATCGCGGCGTTCAGCCTGCCGAGCACCGATGTGACGCCGTGGCCCTCGCGTGCCAGCAGCCGCACCAGGTGCCGGGCCAGGCCGGTGACGGACATCGCCTCCGGGTCATGGCCGCACACGTCGCCGAGCAGGAAGCCCCAGCGGCCGTCTCCCATCGGGAACAGGTCGTAGAAGTCGCCGCCGACGGTCTGGCCCTGGCCGTGCGGCTCGTAGACGATTGCCGTGTCGACGCCCGGGATGCTGGCGAGGGAGGCGGGCAGCTGCCCGCGCTGGAGCGCCCGGCTGATGGTGGTCTGCCGGGTGTACCGGCGGGCCGTGACCACCGCCTGGGCGACACGCCGCGCCACGTCCTCCGCCAGCCGCACGGCGCCGTCCGTCATCTGCAGCAGCCCCGCCCGGCCGAGCAGCAGCACGCCGTGGCAGCGGCTGCCCGTGACCAGGGGGAAGGCGATCGCGGAGCCGCCCGCGCCGCCCGTGTCCGGGCCCTTCGGCCAGGGCCAGGGCCAGGGGATACCGGTCGTGCCGAGCCTGGCCGGCGGCGGTTCCTTCTCCAGCACGAGGCGTAGCGCCTCGATGCACCGTTCGTCCGCGTGCCAGACGCAGGAAAGCCGCATCCCGTCGTCCTCGGCGCACAGCCACACGCCGCACCAGTCGGCGAGCCTGGGCACCAGCAGCTGCCCGGCCAGAGCGGCGACCATGTCCTGGTCGAGCTGGCCGGCGAGGAGCTCGCTGACCTCGGCGAGGAACGACGGCCCTCCGCGGTCGACCCACTCGGCGGTGCCGTCGCGGTGGTCGTGCGGCGGGGCGTTCGCGAGGATCTCTTCGACGTGCGGCTCGCGGTGGGACGCCCCGTCGAAGGGGCCGCCGGCCGTCTCGGGCTCCTCGGCTGTGGTCTCCAGCCGGAACCACACGGTCTTCTGGGCGCGCTGGTACGTCACGCCCCACGATTCGGCCCGTGCGCCGACGACCTGGAGTCCATGGCCGTACCGCTCGCGCTGTGCGTCCTTCCCGCCGCGCACCGCGCGGGAGGGGTGGCGGTCCGCCACCTCGATGACGACCCCGACGGGCTCGTCCACGTCGAGGTGGGACGAGGCGGGCGGTCCGTTGCCCGCCTCCAGGCGGCAGACGACCTCGATCGTGGTACCGGCATGCACGACGGCGTTGGTGACGAGCTCGCTGACCAGCAGCACGGCGTCGTCGACGAGCCGGTCGGTGATCTTCGGTGAGGCGGGAACCGCCGGGTCGGTCCATTCGGCGAGCACGGCGCGCACGAACGAGCGTGCCGCGGAGGCCGCTGAGTCGTCGGCGGGCAGGGTCGTCCGCGAGACGAACTCACGCGGAGGAGAGGGCAACGACCCCACGGGCGTCTCCATGTCGTTCACAGTGACATAAACTCCAGCTATGTGACGTATTTTACGACAAAGCACTCATATGATCCGATTGCTGAGAGTGGGCTGCCATGACACTCGACCCGGCCCCGCCTCCCGCTTCCCCCTCCCTTCACTCCCCGGAACCCGCAGACCGGCCGGGCTCCGTCCCAGATGGACAGTGGGTGCGCACCGCCGAGCTGCGGCCGTTGCTCGCGGCTTTGAACTCATTGTGTGACGGCGATTTCACTTTCCGTGTGGAGGGTGTGCATGAAGGCGTCCTGGCCGAGATGGCGGGGGTGCTCAACCAGATCGGCGCGCGGAACGCGCATCTGGCCGCGGAGCTCCAGCGGGTGCGACGCGAGGTCGTGCGGCAGGGCAGACTGGACGAGCGGATCGCAGCGAGCCCGGGGCAGGGGGCATGGGCGACGAGCGTGGACGCGACGAACCAGCTCGTGGAGGCGTTGGTTGCTCCGGTCGCGAATGCGACGCGGGTGCTGGACGCGGTCGCGGCCGGTGATCTGACGCAGCGGGTGGATCTGCGCGACGGCAACCGCCAACTCCGCGGTGACCTGCGGCGCCTGGGGCGCGTGGTGAACCGGATGGTCGACCAACTGTCCCTGTTCACGGGCGAGGTGACCCGGGTCGCACGTGAGGTCGGGACCGAGGGGCGGCTCGGCGGACGGGCCAAGGTGCAGGGCCTGTCGGGCGACTGGCGTTACGTCACCGAGGCCGTCAATACCATGGCCGCGCGGTTGACGGCACAGGTGCGCGACATCGCGGTGGTGACGACGGCGGTGGCGCGCGGCGACCTGACCCAGCAGGTGACGGTCGAGGCGACGGGCGAGCTGCTGGAGCTGAAGCTCACCGTGAACACGATGGTGGACCAGCTTCGGGCGTTCGCGGACGAGGTCACGCGCGTCGCCCGTGAGGTCGGCACGGAAGGGAAACTGGGCGGACGTGCTCAGGTGCCCGGCGTCTCCGGGGTGTGGAAGGACCTCACCGACAATGCCAACTTCATGGCGTCGAACCTCACCTCGCAGGTCCGCAACATCGCCCAGGTGACCACCGCCGTCGCCAACGGCGATCTCAGCCAGAAGATCACCGTGGACGCCAGGGGCGAGATCCTGCAGCTCAAGAGCACCGTGAACACGATGGTCGACCAGCTGTTGGCGTTCGCGGACGAGGTCACGCGCGTTGCCCGTGAGGTCGGCACCGAGGGGCGGCTCGGCGGACGTGCTCAGGTCCGCGGCGTCTCCGGGGTGTGGAAGGACCTCACCGACAACGTCAACTTCATGGCCGACAACCTGACCTCGCAGGTCCGCAACATCGCCCAGGTCGCCACCGCCGTCGCACAGGGTGACCTCGGCAAGACGATCACGGTGGAGGCGAAGGGCGAGATCCTGGAGCTGAAATCGACGATCAACACGATGGTCGACCAGCTCTCGGCGTTCGCGGACGAGGTCACGCGCGTCGCCCGTGAGGTCGGCACCGAGGGGAACCTGGGCGGTCAGGCGCAGGTCCGCGGGGTCTCCGGGGTGTGGAAGGACCTCACCGACAACGTCAACTTCATGGCGCTGAACCTCACCTCGCAGGTCCGCAACATCGCGCAGGTGACCACGGCCGTCGCGAACGGCGACCTGTCGAAGAAGATCGATGTCGACGCCCGCGGCGAGATCCTGGAACTGAAGGACACCGTCAACACGATGGTCCAGCAACTGCGGGCCTTCGCGGACGAGGTCACGCGCGTCGCCCGTGAGGTCGGCACCGAGGGGCGGCTCGGCGGACGTGCTCAGGTCCGCGGGGTCTCCGGGGTGTGGAAGGACCTCACCGACAACGTCAACTTCATGGCCGACAACCTGACCTCGCAGGTCCGCAACATCGCCCAGGTCGCCACCTCCGTCGCGCAGGGCGATCTGTCGAAGAAGATCGACGTCGACGCGCGCGGCGAGATCCTGGAGCTGAAGACCACCATCAACACGATGGTCGACACGCTCTCCTCGTTCTCCTCCGAGGTCACCCGTGTCGCCCGCGAGGTCGGCAGCGAGGGGCAACTGGGCGGCCAGGCCCGCGTCGAGGGCGTCTACGGAACGTGGAAGCGGCTGACCACCAGCGTCAACGAACTCGCCTCGAACCTCACCTCCCAGGTCCGCGCGATCGCCGAGGTCGCCAGCGCCGTCACCCAGGGCGACATGTCCCGCGCCATCTCGGTCGAGGCACAGGGCGAGGTCGCCGAGCTGAAGAACAACGTCAACCTCATGGTGGCCAACCTCCGCGAGACCACCCGTGCCAAGGACTGGCTGGAGTCCAACCTCGCCCGCATCGCCGGCCTCATGCAGGGCCACCGCGATCTCGTCGAGGTCGCCGACCTGATCCTGAGCGAGCTGACGCCCCTGGTGAACGCGCAGTTCGGGGCGTTCTTCCTGACCGAGGCGGCCGCCAGGCCGGGCGAGGGGCTTCAGTTCATCGCCGGCTACGGCACCGACGCGGCCAGCGGGAGCGGCCCGCTGCTCGACTCCGGGACGCCGGGCCGCGGGCTGATCACCCAGGCCGCCCTGGAGAAGAAGCGCATCCTCATCGCCGATGTCCCCGCGGACTACATCACCATCAACTCCGGGCTCGGCGCCGCACTCCCGGCCAACGTCGTCATCCTGCCGATCCTCTTCGAGGACCAGGTACTCGGAGTGATCGAGCTGGCCTCGTTCAGTAGATTCAGCGACGTACACCTCGCCTTCATCGACCAGTTCGTCACCACCATCGGCGTCTCCATCAACACCATCATCGCCAACTCCCGTACCGAGTCGCTGCTCTCGGAGTCCCAACGCCTCACTACCGAGCTGCGCAAGCGCTCGGATGAGCTCCAGCGGTCCAACGCCGAGCTGGAAGAGAAGGCCGCCCTGCTGGCCACCTCCTCGCAGTACAAGTCCGAGTTCCTGGCCAACATGTCGCACGAGCTGCGCACCCCGCTCAACTCGCTGCTGATCCTTGCGCAGTTGCTCGCCGACAACCCGGACGGCCGGCTGTCCGACCAGGAGGTGCAGTTCGCGGCCACCATCCACCGTGCAGGCTCCGACCTGCTCCAGCTGATCAACGACATCCTCGACCTGTCGAAGATCGAGGCGGGCCGGATGGATGTGCGCCCGAAGGCCTTGCCGCTGGTCAAACTGCTGGAATACGTGCAGGCCACTTTTCGCCCGCTGACCATCGACAAAGGCCTGACCTTCGAGGTCACGGTCGGCGAGAACGTGCCGAGTGAGCTGCTCTCGGACGAGCAGCGCCTCCAGCAGGTCCTGCGCAACCTGCTGTCCAACGCGGTGAAGTTCACCTCGTCCGGCGGCGTGGAACTGCGCGTCGAGCGCGTGCCGGGAACGAAGTTCGAGGACCGGGCGCTGCGGAACGCCGAGACCGTCATCGCGTTCTCGGTCAAGGACACCGGCATCGGCATCCCGCCCGAGAAGCTTCCGGTGATCTTCGACGCGTTCCAACAGACCGACGGCACCACCAGCCGCAAGTACGGGGGCACCGGGCTCGGGCTGTCCATCAGCCGCGAGATCGCCGGGCTGCTCGGCGGCCGGATCGTCGCCGAGAGCGAACTGGGCATCGGATCCCGCTTCACCCTCTACGTTCCATCGCGCCACCCCGGCGTCACCCCCGGGCCCGACCCGGCGGCGCCGCGGACCACGGACGCCACCACCCCCGCTGCGCTCCTCGGACAGGCCGGACCGTCGTCGGCCGCTGCCGACTACGCGCCGAGCGGCGTCTTCGGCAGCGCGGACAGTCTGGTCGGCAGGGGAACTCCGGAGGCCGCCGACGGCCGCGACGACACCTGGCCGGAGACGACACGGCTCAAGGAGTGGCTGAGCGGGCGCCCCGGCCGCGTGCTGGCAGGACGCCGCATCCTCATCGTCGACGACGACATCCGGAACGTCTTCGCGCTCACACATGTGCTGGGCCGCGTCGGCATCACCGTGAAGTACGCCGAGAACGGCCGCGAAGGCATCGAGGTCCTCGACCGGTCTCCCGACATGTCGCTGGTCCTGATGGACATCATGATGCCGGAAATGGATGGATATGAGGCTATCCGGGTTATCCGGCACACGCCACGCCTCGCCGACCTGCCGATCATCGCGCTCACCGCCAAGGCCATGCCGGGCGACCGCGAGAAGGCGATCGACAGCGGCGCCTCCGACTACGTCCCCAAGCCCGTGGACGTGGACCGCCTGCTCACGGTCATCTGCGACCTGCTCGACCCACAGGACGCCCTCCCGGCACCGGAGCCAGGAACCGCGCAAGCACCACACACCATTGAGAAGGACGAAGAAATCCCGCCGAGGCAGAAGCCATGAGCCCGACCACACCCGAGAAGGCCAACATCCTGATCGTCGACGACATGGAGGAGAACCTGGTGGCGCTGGAGGCCGTACTCGGCTCACTCGACCAGCAGCTGGTACGCGCCCGCTCCGGAGAGGAGGCCCTCAAGGCGATGCTGCGCCAGGAGTTCGCGGTCGTGCTGCTCGATGTCCTGATGCCCGGAATGGATGGCTTCGAGACCGCCGCCAGCATCAAGCGCCTGGACCAGACCAAGGACGTTCCCATCATCCTTCTGACTGGGACCGACGCCGACACGGACTGCATCTACCGGGGATACGCGATCGGCGCCGCCGACTTCCTGACCAAACCCTTCGACCCGTGGCTGCTGCGCACCAAGGTCAACGTCTTCCTGGACCTGCACCGCAAGAACCGCCAGCTCGCCGCACAAGCGGAGCAGCTGCGGAAGCTGCTGGTCGGCGAGAGGACGCCCGCGGAATCGACGGGACCAGCGGGATCCCCGGAAGCCGTCGAATCCACGGGAGATGCCCTGGACAAGCCGCGAGGAGGGACCACAGGCACCGGTGCGGCGGCGGACAGCGGCGAGCGGCTGGCGGAGATCACCGAGCGGCTCGCCCAGATCGAGCTGCAACTGCGCGACGCCGAAGGAACCGAGTCAGCCGAGCTCGCCGACCGCATCGCCGGCCTGGAACGCGCCGTCGGCAGACTGCGGGTGCGCCGGGACACCTAACCTGCGTATGCAGGTACCTGCCGGGGCCTCGCCGCCGATCATGGTCCGGCCCCGGCCGGCTGCCGCGCAGGTCGGGCGCGGCGGCTTTGCGGGCGGGTCCCGCACGATCCGTGGGTGGGGGGCGGGAACTCTGGCCGTGCCGATCAGCAGGCCGGCGGCGCCGCCGCCGAAGACAGCGGCGGTGGCAACCCGCCGCAGTCTCATCACGTGGGGTCCGGTCGGACAATATGCCGAGCAGCCCGCCCACCCCGGCCAGTACGCCGACAACCCGATGCCTGGCGGCCATCCCGACAGCCATCCGTACGGCGATCACCAGAGCGTGGCCCCTCTGGGACAGGGCAGCGGACCGCCACCCGATCGGGCGAGCTCGGTGAGCCAGGGCGGAACCCGCGGCGGGCGACGCGCTGTGGCTCCGATCCTCACGACCACCTCCGACGGGCGCCCGCGCCACGCACAACGCGCGCACGATAGGGGACGAAATGGTCGTCGAGGGTGCCCAGGTGGTCGTCGGCGACGTCAACCAGTCGGCGGACGAGGTCGGTTACGAGGTGCTGTGCCGCCACCACCGGCGTCGTATGACGGCCGCCTCGGCCCGGACGCCCTTCCCGTGTCGCCTTCCTGAGGCTCAGTGCGGGCTCTGGATCACGGAGAAGATCGCGCCCTCCGGGTCCGAGACCGTGGCGACCCGCCCGTGTGCGCTGTCGCGGGCCGGTTTCAGGACATGGCCGCCGAGGTCCCGGAGCCGCCCCAGCGTCTCGTCCGTGTCGTCGACCTCGAAGTACGTCAGCCAGTGCGGGCCACGGTCGCGGGGCAGCGCATGTCCGACGCCGTGGATGCCGGCGACCGGGCGGCCCTCGATGTTCAGGGTCATGTAGTCGAAGTCGGCTGAAACCACCGGCTCCTCCTCGTAACCGAACAGCGTCTCGTAGAATTTGGTGACGCTCGCGGTCTCGAAGGTGAGCAGTTCGTTCCAGGCGGGCGTGCCGTGCACGCCGGTGACGACCGTGCCCGAGTGCGCGGCCGCCTGCCACAGGCCGAACACGGCGCCCGACGGATCGGACGCGATGGCGAGCCGTCCGGCGTCGTCCGCGGTCAGGGGGCCGACGCCCACCGTGCCGCCGCACAGCCGTACCGTGTCGGCCGTCCGGTCCACGTCGTCCGAGGCGAAGTACGGCGTCCACGCGATGGGCAGATGACGGTCCGGCGGCAGCTGCCCGATGCCGGCCACCTCCCGGCCGTCGAGCAGGGCGTGTACGTAGGGGCCGAGTTGTCGTGGTCCGGGCTCGAACTCCCAGCCGAACAGGGCGCCGTAGAACTCCTCGGTCGAGGCCAGGCCGTGCACCATGAGACTCACCCAGCAGGGGGTGCCGGGCGCGTTCCGGGCGTGCGCGTCACCGTTCGGTCCGGTCGACCCACGTGCCTCGGTCATCGTCACTCTCTCCCCGGCCCCTCACGGTGGCCGTGTCGCTTCCGCTCAACGCACCCGGTGTGCCGCAGCCGCGTGCACGCCCCGTGCCGATGCTCGCACCCTCCGTGGCGTCGTGGGCCACGGCCGCGCCGCCGAACGTGACCACCGACGCGAGGATGCCTGATCCGCCGTTTCTCACCCGTTTCCGGGTCCTTGCCGCCGGGTGTCCATCAGCTGCACAGCATGTGCTCGATCCCGTACACCTCGTGACCGAGGCCGTCCGGCCGAGCAGAGTAGTCGGACCTGGACGATGCGGCCACCCCTGACGTATTCATGGGAGCCATGAAAGCCATCATCACCGCAACCCGACTCGCGCATGACCTGAACGGGGACAACCCGCCCGTACTGCTCGACGTCCGCTGGCAGTTGAGCGTGGTCAAGGCGGCCGGCGCCCCCGATTTCGACGGCCGCGCTCAGTACGCGGCCGGGCACATCCCGGGCGCGGTCTTCGTCGACCTGGACAAGGAACTGGCCTCGGCCCCCGGCGAGCGCGGCCGGCATCCGCTGCCAGACCTGGCCGAATTCGGTACGGCGATGCGCCGCGCCGGAGTGACGGCCACCCGGCCCGTGGTCGTGTACGACGGCGGGCAGGGCTGGGCGGCGGCCCGCGCCTGGTGGCTGCTGCGCTGGACGGGGCACCCGGACGTGAGGGTCCTGGACGGCGGGCTGGCCGCGTGGGAGGGACCGCTGTCCACGGACGTACCCGCCCCGGCCGAGGGCGACTTCGAGCCGGTGCCGGGGGCGGTGGACCTGCTCGACGCGGAGGGCGCCGCCGCGCTGGCCCGCTCCGGAGTGCTGTTCGACGCCCGCGCGGGGGAGCGGTACCGGGGTGACGTCGAGCCCATCGACCGGGTCGGCGGGCACATTCCGGGCGCCGTGTCCGCGCCGACGAACGAGAACGTGGGACCGGACGGCCGGTTCCTGCCCGCCGAGGAACTGAGGGCACGCTTCACCGCTCTCGGCGCGTCGGGCGAGGCGGAGGTCGGCGTGTACTGCGGCTCGGGGGTCTCGGCCGCCCACGAGGTGCTGGCGCTCGCGGTCGCGGGCATTCCGGCCGCGCTGTACGTGGGTTCGTGGTCGGAGTGGTCCTCGGACCTGTCCCGTCCGGTCGCCGTCGGTCCGGACCCGCAGTAGCGAAAAATGGAGAGGGGGCTCGCTCAAGAGCCCCCTCTCCATACGGTCGTACGGCCGGCTAGTCCTGCTTCTTGCGCCGGGTCCCGAAGACGATCTCGTCCCAGCTCGGCACTGCCGCCCGGCGCCCGGGGCGCACCCCGTCGGCCTCGGCCTGTCGGTCGGTGGCGCCGACGAGACGGTCGCGGTGGCTGCCCACCGAGCGCGGCATGAGCACGTCCGCGTAGGCGGAACCGGCCGAGGCCGCCGGAGCGGGGGGTTCCTCCGCCGCGGGTTCGGCAGGGGGCTCCTCCACAGGCTCCGCCGGGCGCTCCGGGACCACCATGTCGCCCCGGAAACTCGGCACCGCCTCCAACAGGCTGGTCAGCGAGTCGCGTTCGCCCGTGCTCTCCTCGGCGGGCTCGGACGCCTGGGCCGGCAGGCTCAGCCGCTCCCGCTCCAGCCCACGGTCGAGGGCGCGCTCACGCGGCAGCCGGGCGATGCGCGGCACGAACGGAAAGCTCGGCTCCGGTACGGAGAGGTCGTCGGACTCGCCGATCAGCGAGCGCGCCTCGTCGTCGACGGCCTGGACCAGTCGCCGCGGCGGGTCGTACGTCCAACTCGCCGAGTGCGGTTCGCCTGCGACCCGGTAGACGAGCAGGACCTCCCAGGTGCCGTCGTCGCGACGCCACGAGTCCCACTGCACGGTGTCCTTCTCGGCGCCGCGCAGCACCAACCGCTCCTGGACGGACTCGCCGAGGAGCGGACCGGAGTTCTCGCCGGGCCTGCGGACCGGGGTCTTGCGGGCCCGCTCCGCCATGAAGGCGCGCTCGGCCAGCACCGGACCCTCGAAGCGCCGCACGCGGTCGACGGGGATGCCGGCGAGTTGGGCGACCTCTTCCGCGGTCGCACCGGCACGTATACGCGCCTGGATGTCGCGGGGGCGAAGATGGCTCTCCACCTCGATCTCGATCTGACCGAGACGGGGGCGGTCGCCGCGCACGGCGGCGCGCAGCCGCTCGTCGATCGGAAGGGTGTACTCCGTCGCGTCGGCAGCCTTCAGCACCAGCCGTGTGCCGTCATTCGAGACGGCCACGACACGCAGTTCGGGCATGGGGACCTCCCGGGTGGTGCCTGCCGACGTCACGTGCGTCGCTGCTTCCGCTAGTCGAGTGTGGCCTGCCCGGGTGCAGCCTGCCACAACCTTGCCGAGTTGCCCGGCGTGTCGGGCGTGGGCCCTGGATCGCCGTTATGGCACGGTTACCTATTCGCAACGCTAAGTGACGAACTCTGTCACCCTGTGCAACTAGCCCCCTCCCGGCGGTCCATCAAGGCCCCGGACGCCCTGGCGGGAGACCGGACCCAGGGCTCGCAACAGTACTCCATTCGGACCACGTGCGTGGATCGGCGCGCCGCCCAACTTCAGTCAAGGGATGCGACTTGACCGCCCGCACCCCGGTCTCCTTGATCCCAAACGTGGCGTACTTCACGTAATTGCCGTTATTGGAGCCGTGAGTTCCGCTTGCGTGCCCCTTATGTCCCCTCTTGCGCCCCCTAGTTGCGCATTCGGCTGGTCGAGTCGCGCGCCGTCACGCCCCCAGGACCCTCCGCAAGTAGTCGTTCTGGAACAGGCGTTCCGGATCGAGCCGGTCCCTCAGTGCGGTGAACTCGCCGAAGCGCGGGTAGACCCCGGCGAAGTACGCGGCGTCCCGGGTGTGCACCTTGCCCCAGTGCGGGCGGCCCTCGTGCGCGGTGAAGATGCGTTCGGCGGCGGTGAAGTACGCCTGATACGGCGTGCCCTTGAACATATGGACGGCGATGTACGCGCTGTCGCGGCCCGAGGCGGTGGACAGGGTGATGTCGTCGGCCGGGGCGGTGCGCACCTCCACCGGGAAGCTGACCCTGAGATGCGATCGCTCCACCATGGCCCTCAGTTCGCGCAGGGTGTCGACCAGCGCCTCGCGCGGAACGGCGTACTCCATCTCCACGAACCGCACCCTGCGCGGCGATGTGAAGACCTTGTAGGGGATGTCCGTGTATCTGCGGGCGGACAGGGCCCTGCTGGAGATCCGGGCGATCGACGGCACCGTCGCGGGCGCCGCCTGTCCGACCCACTGGGCCACCTGGAACACGCCGTTGGAGAGGAACTCGTCCTCGAACCAGCCGGACAGCTGCCCCATAGGCTGCTCGGGACCGGCGCTGCGGTTGTTGCGCTTGGTGTTGGTGTTGCCGGTGTGCGGGAACCAGTAGAACTCGAAGTGCTCGTTCTCGGCCCAGAGTTGATCGAACTCGGCGAGGACCTTCTCGAACGGCATCGGTTCCTCGCGAGCGGCCAGCAGGAAGACCGGCTCCACGGCGAAGGTGATCGCGGTGACGATGCCCAGCGCGCCGAGGCCGATGCGGGCGGCGGCGAAGACGTCCGGGTTCTCCTTCTCGGAGCACGACAGGACCGACCCGTCGGCGGTGACCAGCTCAAGCCCCTTGATCTGGGCGGCGATCGAGGCTGAGTCGCGGCCGGTACCGTGGGTGCCGGTGCTGGTCGCGCCGGAGACCGTCTGTTCCATGATGTCGCCCATGTTGGTGAGCGACAGGCCCTCGCGGGCCAGGGCCATGTTGAGTCTCTTGAGCGGAGTGCCGGCCTCCACCGTGACGGTCATGGCGTCCCGGTCGATGGTGCGGATACCCGTCAACAGTTGAGGGCGGATCAACACCCCGTCGGTGGCGGCGATGGCGGTGAAGGAGTGCCCGGTGCCGACCGCCTTCACCTTCAGGCCGTCCTCGGCCGCCGCGCGCACGGCCGCCGCCAGCTCCTCCACGGAGGCGGGCGTCACCTCCCGCGCGGGACGGGCGGCGACATTGCCGCCCCAGTTATGCCACGTGCCGTTCTTCCCGCTCGCTGTGGTGCTCAACGGTGCCTCCCCGACCCGTGACCGGCCTGCAGAGCCGGCGGTACCCGAGGAAACCGACCGCGATCGCGACGGCCCCGGACACCACCGGAACCCCGTACCCGGCGCGCGCACCGGCTGCGTCGATCACCCAGCCGGCCGCGGAGGAGCCGAGCGCGACCCCGACCGCGAGGCCGGTGCTCACCCAGGTCATGCCCTCGGTGAGCTGCGCGCGAGGTACGTGCTCTTCGATGAGGGACATCGTCGTGATCATCGTCGGTGCGATGGACAGGCCCGCAACGAACAGCGCCACGGCCAGAAGCGGCAGGTTTCCGACCAGTAGGAGGGGGATCATACTCACGGCCATCGCGCAGACGCCCAGCAGCCACCGGCGTTCCGGCGACCCCGAGAGGCGCAGCAGCCCGAAGACCACTCCGGCCAGACAGGAACCCGCCGCGTACAACGCCAGGACCACGCTCGCGGCGCCCTTGTGGCCGCGCTCGTCGGCGAAGGCCACCGTGACCACGTCGACCGCCCCGAAGATCGCACCCGTGGCCGCGAACGTCGCCACCAGCACCTGGAGACCGGGGGAGCGCAGGGCCGTACCGCCGCCGTGGTCCTCGCGCGGGTGCGGCTCCGGCTCGGTCGCGCGCTGGGCGGTCAGCCAGAAGACGCCGGCGGCCAGGAAGCACGCGGCCAGCAGGGGGCCCGCCTCCGGGAACCAGACCGTGGACAGGCCGATGGAGATGATCGGCCCGAAGATGAAGCAGACCTCGTCCACCACGGACTCGAACGAGTAGGCGGTGTGCAGCTGCGGGGTGCCCCGGTACAGCGCCGCCCAGCGGGCCCGGATCATCGCGCCCAGGCTCGGCACCGAGCCGATTCCGGCGGCGCAGACGAACAGCACCCAGTCCGGCCAGTCGAAGTGCGCGGCGAGCAGCAGGCCGGCCGCGGCGGCGAGCGCCACCAGGGTCGCGGGGCGCAGCACCCGGCGCTGCCCGTGCCGGTCGACCAGCCGGGAGATCTGCGGCCCGATCGCCGCGGCGGCGAGCGCGATGGTCGCCGACAGCGCGCCCGCGAGCCCGTACTGCCCGGTCAACTGGGAGATCATCGTGACCACGCCGATGCCCATCATCGACAGCGGCATCCGGCCGAGGAAGCCCGCGGCGGAGAAGGCCCTGGTGCCGGGGGCGGCGAACAGGGCGCGATACGGGCTGGGCACGGGTGTCTCCGGTGGTCCGGTACGGCAGGCGCCTTGGGCACGCGCGCGTACGTGGGCGTACGGCGCCTCCGTAAGGCGTGAACGAGGTCGATACAGCTTACGAGTTAGGTGACCCTAATGCACCCGGGCGGACACCGGGACGAACCGTCCTGAACCGCACTCGTCACCCCGCTGTTTCCCGGGTGTCAGCACCGGGTGGCAGGATCGAGATATGCCAGACGCGCTCGATGCCACCCCCTACGACGCCCTGCTCCTGCTCTCGTTCGGCGGCCCCGAGGGACCCGACGAAGTGGTCCCGTTCCTGGAGAACGTGACGCGCGGGCGCGGCATCCCCAAGGAACGCCTCAAGGAAGTCGGGCAGCACTACTTCCTGTTCGGCGGGGTCAGCCCCATCAACGCCCAGAACCGCGCCCTGCTGGACGCCCTCCGCAAGGACTTCGCCGACCACGGGCTGGACCTGCCGGTGTACTGGGGCAACCGCAACTGGGCGCCGTACCTGACGGACACCCTGCGCGAGATGGTCGCCGACGGCCGCCGCCGCATCCTGGTCCTGGCCACCAGCGCCTACGCCTCCTACTCGGGCTGCCGCCAGTACCGCGAGAACCTCGCCGACGCGCTGGCCGGCCTGGAGGCCGAGGGCCTCGAACTCCCCAAGATCGACAAGCTGCGGCACTACTTCAACCACCCCGGCTTCGTGGAGCCCATGATCGACGGGGTGCTCCAGTCCTTGGCCGACCTCCCCGAGGACGCCCGGGACGCGGCCCACATCGCCTTCACCACCCACTCCATCCCGACCTCGGCCGCCGACACCTCCGGCCCGGCCGAGGCTCACGGAGAGGGCGGCGCGTACGTCGAGCAGCACCTCGACGTGGCCCAGCTGATCGCCGACGCCGTCCGTGAGCGCACCGGCGTCGACCACCCCTGGCGGCTCGTCTACCAGTCCCGCTCCGGCGCCCCGCACATCCCGTGGCTGGAGCCCGACATCTGCGATCACCTGCAGGACCTCCACAGCGCCGGGGTCCCGGCCGTCGTGATGGCCCCCATCGGCTTCGTCTCCGACCACATGGAGGTCATCTACGACCTCGACACGGAGGCCACGGCCAAGGCCGCCGAACTGGGCCTGCCGGTGCGTCGCTCGGCCACCGTCGGCGCGGACCCGCGCTTCGCTGCCGCGATCCGCGAACTGATCCTGGAGCGCGCCGCGACCGAGAGCGGGCACGAGGTCACCCCATGCGCCCTGGGCACGCTCGGCGCAAGCCACAACGTGTGCCCGGCCGGCTGCTGCCCAGCCCGGGCCCCGCGCCCCGCCGCCGCGGGCGCCGACAGCCCCTACGCATGAGGAGCCCCGTGACCGATCCCCTGCACTCGGAACTGCTTGAACTGGCACAGGAGGCCGCCCGCCTGGCCGGCGAGCTGCTCCGGGACGGCCGCCCGGCCGATCTCGCGGTCGCCGCGACCAAGTCGAGCCCCATCGACGTAGTCACCGAGATGGACATCGCGGCGGAGAAGCTGATCACCGACCTGATCTCCCGCCACCGCCCGCACGACGGCTTCCTCGGCGAGGAGGGCGCCTCCATCGAGGGCACGAGCGGCATCCGCTGGGTGATCGACCCGCTCGACGGCACGGTCAACTACCTGTACGGGCTGCCGACCTGGTCGGTGTCCATCGCGGCCGAGCGGGGCGGGGAGGCCGTCGTCGGCGTCGTCGCCGCTCCGATGCGGGGCGAGACGTACCACGCGGTACGCGGCGGGGGCGCCCGTGCCACGGGTGCCTGGGAGGGCGAGCGCGAGCTGGCCTGCCGGCCGGCGCCGCCCCTGGATCAGGCGCTGGTCTCCACCGGCTTCAACTACGTCTCCGAGGTCCGAGCCCACCAGGCCGAGGTCGCCGCCCGGCTGATCCCGCTCCTGCGTGACATCCGCCGCAGCGGCTCGGCAGCGATCGACCTCTGCGACCTGGCCGCGGGCCGCCTGGACGGCTACTACGAGCGCGGCCTGAACGCCTGGGACGTGGCGGCGGGCGACCTGATCGCCCGAGAGGCGGGCGCCCTGACGGGCGGGCGCCCCGGAGAACGCCCCTCACGCGACCTGACGGTCGCCGGCACCCCGGGAGTCTTCGAGCCCCTCCAGTCCCTGCTGGAGGGCTTCGGCGCTTGGCACGACTGATTTGGTCGTTCGCCCACGGGGCACTCCGGGCCGGCGCGTCGGCACAGCGGACGTTGGTGGGCCCTGGCTGTCGGCCGACAGAAAAAAACAGCAAGACCCCGGCGCTGGATTCGCCGGGGTCCCACTGTTGCGCTTCAGGCTCTCAGACGCTGGTCACGCCGACCTCCACACCGTGTTCGGCGGCGAGGCGGCGCAGGTCGTCGAGTTCGGCCTGCTCCACCTCGACGAGGAAGTCGTCGCCCTCGTCGCGAGCCCGCGACAGGTCGGACTCGGTCGTCTTTATGCGCTGCAGAAGTCCTGCGGTGAATGCGTCCATGCTGCGCCCCCTCGTCCTGGGTCGTGGGTCGGTGGCACGGGGGTGTGCCGTTCGGAAGGGGCGATCACGTCTCCTGCAGGTGCCCAGCGCTGCCCTGCTGGGCGGCGGCGGTGCCGGACACCCACGCCCGCTCTGCGGTAAGCGGACCGCGAGGTACCGCATGGTGGTGCGGCACATGCAGAGCGTGATCGCGGGGTGTACAAGCCGTCCTCCCCCCGCTCCCCTCTGTGGAAACCTCAACCGGAAGAGAAAATCTCGCATTCCCGCCCCGGCGAACGGATCTGTCCGGCCCCGCACCCGCCTTACAGCCGACTTATAGCCGAAAAGGGCAGGATGGAGGCCACACTCCACGAAGCCCCCTGCCCGCGCGCGCCCCCTGTGAGCTACGCGGGTGGACACAGGAAGGACAAGCGACGTGCGCGTACTCGTCGTCGAGGACGAGCAATTGCTCGCCGATGCGGTGGCCACCGGACTGCGCCGGGAGGCCATGGCCGTCGACGTCGTGTACGACGGTGCGGCCGCCCTGGAGCGCATCGGCGTCAACGACTACGACGTGGTCGTCCTCGACCGCGACCTCCCGCTCGTGCACGGCGACGACGTCTGCCGCAAGGTCGTCGAGCTGGGTATGCCCACGCGCGTGCTGATGCTCACCGCCTCCGGCGACGTCAGCGACCGCGTGGAAGGCCTGGAGATCGGCGCCGACGACTACCTGCCGAAGCCGTTCGCGTTCAGTGAGCTCATCGCACGCGTGCGTGCCCTCGGCCGGCGCACCAGCGTGCCGCTGCCGCCCGTCCTGGAGCGCGCCGGGATCAAGCTCGACCCCAACCGCCGCGAGGTCTTCCGCGACGGCAAGGAGGTCCAGCTCGCTCCCAAGGAGTTCGCCGTCCTGGAGGTGCTGATGCGCAGCGAGGGCGCCGTCGTCTCCGCTGAGCAGCTCCTGGAGAAGGCGTGGGACGAGAACACGGACCCGTTCACCAACGTCGTGCGCGTCACCGTGATGACCCTGCGCCGCAAGCTGGGCGAGCCGGCCGTCATCGTCACCGTCCCCGGCTCGGGCTACCGGATCTGATGACGGTGGCCCCGACTCCCGCACCGCCCCAGGCTCCGCCGAAGCCCACCTGGGACCCCAGAAGGCCCCAGCCCCCGTTCCCCTGGCTGCGCCCTACCATCCGCATACGGCTCACGTTGCTGTACGGCGGAATGTTCCTGATCGCCGGCATCCTGTTGCTGTCGATCATCTACCTGCTGGCCGCGCAGGCGATCAACACGGGCAACCAGCCGCTGTTCAAGATCGTCAACTTCGAGAAGCTGCAGGTCTCCAGCGACAACTGCCCCGCGATGAACACGACGAGCCTGCCGCTGGCGGCCTTCAACGACGCGATCAGCCAGTGCGTCGACCACCAGCGCCAGGTCGCCCTGGACGACCTGCTCAGCCGGTCGCTGCTGGCCCTGCTGGGCCTCGCCGTGATCGCCTTCGCGTTCGGCTACGCGATGGCGGGCCGGGTGCTGTCGCCGCTGGGCCGGATCACCCGCACCGCCCGCCAGGTGGCCGGCTCGGACCTGTCCCGCCGGATCGAGCTGGACGGCCCGGACGACGAGCTGAAGGAGCTGGCCGACACCTTCGACGACATGCTGGAGCGCCTCCAGCGCGCCTTCACGGCCCAGCAGCGCTTCGTCGGCAACGCCTCCCACGAGCTGCGCACCCCGCTCGCGATCAACCGCACGCTCCTGGAAGTCCACCTGTCCGACCCGCACGCGCCCGTGGAGCTCCAGCAGCTCGGCAAGACGCTGCTGGCCACCAACGAGCGCAGCGAGCAACTCGTGGAGGGTCTGCTGCTGCTCGCCCGCAGCGACAACCAGATCGTCGAACGCAAGCCTGTCGACCTCGCCGAGGTGGCAACGCAGGCCATCGACCAGGTGCACGGCGAGGCGGAGGCCAAGGGCGTACGGATCAGGGGCGAGCGCAGGCCCGCGGTGGTCCAGGGCAACGGCGTCCTGCTGGAGCGGATCGCGCTGAACCTGCTGCAGAACGCGGTGCGCTACAACGTGGCCAAGGACGGGTGGGTCGAGGTGAACACCGAGATCGAGCACGGTCGGGCCGTACTGACCGTGTCGAACACCGGCCCGGTCGTGCCGGCGTACGAGATCGACAACCTCTTCGAGCCCTTCAGACGGCTCCGTACGGAGCGCACGGGCAGCGACAAGGGTGTGGGGCTCGGTCTGTCGATCGTCCGGTCCGTGGCGCGGGCGCACGGCGGGCACATCGTGGCCCAGCCGCGAGAGGGGGGCGGGCTCGTGATGCGGGTCACACTGCCGGTGTGATTCGATCTTGAGGGGGTCGACGACACACGCGAGGATGTTCGCTTTGCGCGGAATTTTCTGGCACCTCGCCATGGTTTCGCATGTGTGATCGATCACATGGGCGGTTTTCCGGCCATCTACTCTCCGTGATCATGCCCATGGGCAGAAAGCCGGGAAAATCCTGGTTTTCAGGGGTCTTGATCACGGGAAGTACACGGTGAGACGCCTTTGAGGTGCGGCATTCGGACCGTGTACGGTCCCCATCGCCATCCAAGCCGATCACTCTTGAGGAGTCCGGTTGGGTGTCGATTGAGTAACAGACCTTGATGTGAGGCAAAATCTCCGCCTCAGGTCGGGCACAAGTCCGGCCTCTCACGCGTTACGTGCGCGGAAGACACCGCAGACACCCAGAGGGGGAGAGCGACATGGCAACCGATTACGACACTCCACGCAAGACCGACGACGACGTCGACTCGGACAGTCTTGAAGAACTGAAGGCCCGCCGGAACGACAAGTCCACCGCCGCAGTGGACGTCGACGAGTTCGAGGCCGCGGAAGGCCTCGAACTGCCCGGAGCCGACCTCTCGAACGAGGAGCTGGCCGTCCGGGTCCTGCCGAAGCAGCAGGACGAATTCACCTGCATGAGCTGCTTCCTCGTGCACCACCGCAGCCAGCTGGCCAGGGAGAAGAACGGTCAGCCGATCTGCCGCGACTGCGACTGAGGAGGGGTCGGCCGTGACTGGCTCGACCCCACCTCGGAAGCGCCGCTTCCCCCTGCGGGGAGCGGACCCTGGGCCGTCCGACGGCCCGCACGGAGCGCGTGAGGACGAGCGGGGCTCAACCGAAGGGGGAGCCTCGCTCGAACCCGCCGACCGGGGTGACCTCCCGGCACCGGCGGAGCAGCCGGCGCCCGTCGCCAGGCGACGGGTCGCCGTCGTCCGGGACAAGGCCCGGGACTTCGCCCGGGAAGGCGCCCGCAAGGGCGGCAGCCGCGCGAAGGCGGGCCTGTCGTACCTCGCGGACCGGATCATCGACATCGCCCCGCGGATCCTCGTACGGGACCTCGCGACGCTGCGCAGGCAGTTCCCGGGCCTGGGGCCCGAGCAGATCGCCGACAAGCTCGTGAGCGGCGCGGCGAACGCGACCTCGTCGGTCGGGGCCGGCATCGGCGCCGCCGCGATGCTGCCCGTGCCGCCCGCGATGCCGACGGAGCTGGCCACGGAGATCACCGGGGTCGCGGCGATCGAGCTGAAGCTGATCGCCGAACTCCACGAGGTCTACGGCGTCCGCCCGCCCGGGAACCTCAAGGCCCGCAGCACCGCGTATCTGTCCTCCTGGTCGGGGGAGCGCGGTATCGACGTCATGAAGCCGTCGACGATCAACTCGGCCCTCGGGGGCCAGATGAAGCGCGAGCTGCGCCAGCAGATCATGAAGCGGATGGTGCGCGATCTGCCGAACTTGATGCCGTTCATGGTCGGCGCCGCGGTCGGGGCGGTCATGAACCGCCGGGACACCAAGAAACTCGCCACGCGCATCCGCGCCGACCTGCGCAAGGCCCAGGTCCCGTGGGACGCACTCCCCGAACTGCCCCCGCTGGAACCTCCGGCGGACCCGCTGACGATGGGCGAGATCGGCAAGGAACTGGGCTGAAGCCCGCCGGCCGGCTCGCGGGGGATGGGAGCCGGCCTCCCGCGCCCGGCTCGCGGCAGCTGTGCCGACGGGCTTGAGACCCCGTTCGCGGCAGGCGTGCCGGCAGGCTCCCCGGTGCGCTCGCAGCAGACGCGTCCGCAGGTTCCCGCCCCCTCGCGGCGAACCGGCGGTCCTACATCGCCGTTACGCCGCCGATCCCCGTGCCGCCTCGATGGCAGCCGCCAGCTTTTCCGGGTCCCGTGTCGACAGGTACAGGTACGGCGTCGGGTCGGACGGGTCGGTGACCTCGACGCGCAGGGCCCGCGGGATGTACGCGCGCAGGAGCAGGAAGGCGCGGGTGTCCGCCTTGTACGTGCGCCAGGCCTGGGCCTCCTCCGGGTCGAGCACCTCCGAGTCGCCGAGGGCCGACACCGGGATCTTCGCCTCGCCCGCGATGAGGTGACCGCCCACGACGCGGATGCGGAGCGAGCCGTACGAGCTGGCCGTCACCGCGGCCGCCGCCGTGCCGCCCACCAGCCCGCCCAGCATCGGCAGGGTGCCGAAGGGCAGCAGGATCAGGGCGAAGGAGACGCCGACCAGAAAGCTGATCAGCCACCAGGAGCGGGGGGCGGTGAGGCGTTCTTCGTACGGGGTGGCGGAGAGCTGCATGAAACCAAGCTTGGCATGGTGTCGGGATAGGACCGACGCGCGGGTAAGGTCTGCGCCTGTGAGTGGTAGTTCCGCAGCTCTTCAGCCTTCCGCCGACGCCGTGCGACCGGTGCGGCACCCCGACGCTCCCGCGCCCGGTGAGCTCCTCGGCGCGCACTACGGCCAGTGTTTCGGCTGTGGCGGCGACCAGCCGCACGGACTGCATCTGGAGGCCCGGGCGGGCGAGGGCGTCTCCCTCACCGCCGAGTTCACCGTGCAGGGTGCCCACCAGGGCGCCCCCGGCCTCGCGCACGGCGGTGTGCTGGCCACGGCGCTCGACGAGACGCTCGGCTCGCTGAACTGGCTGCTGCGGACCATCGCCGTGACCGGACGCCTGGAGACCGACTTCGTACGGCCCGTGCCGGTGGGGACGACCCTGTACCTGTCCGCCGAGGTGACCGCCGTGGCCGGGCGGAAGATCTACTCCACCGCCGTCGGCCGGATAGACGGCCCCGACGGACCCGTCGCCGTCCGCGCCGACGCCCTCTTCATCGAGGTCAAGGTCGACCACTTCATCGACCACGGCCGCCATGAGGAGATCCGGGCCGCGATGGACGACCCCGACCAGGTCCGCCGTGCCCGCGCCTTCGAGGTGAACCCGTGAGCCCCCTGAACGTCCTGATCCGCCGTGTCGACCCCGACGTACCGCTCCCGGCGTACGAGCACCCCGGCGACGCGGGGGCCGATCTGCGCACCACCGAGGGGCGTGAACTGAAGCCCGGCGAGCGTGCCGTGCTGCCCACGGGGGTCTCGATCGCCCTCCCGGAGGGGTACGCGGCCTTCGTGCACCCCCGGTCCGGTCTCGCCGCCCGCTGCGGCGTCGCCCTGGTGAATGCCCCAGGGACGGTTGATGCCGGGTACCGTGGGGAGATCAAGGTGATCGTGGTGAATCTCGACCCGTACGAGCCCGTACGGTTCGAGCGCTTCGACCGGATTGCCCAACTGGTCGTCCAGCAGGTCGAGAGGGTCCGCTTCCAGGAGGTCGCGGAGCTTCCCGACTCGGCACGGGCCGAGGGGGGCTTCGGGTCCACCGGCGGTCATGCCGCGGTGGGCGACGTGAGCGGCACAAGCGGTCGGGCCGCCGAGGGCGGCCGGACGCGTGGGAATCGATACGCTTCGGTCGTATCCGACCGGGAAGGACAGTGACGTGTTCGGACGTCGCAACAGGAAGGGTGCCGCCGAGGGCGCGGCCGGCGAGGCCGAGCAGGTCGTCGACAGCGTCGAGACCGAGGCGGACGAGGTAGAGGGCGAGCGCGAGCGCGTACGGCTCGAGCCGGAGCCGCGGCCCGACGGGCCCTGGGACGACTCCGAGGTGCGCGACCCGAGCGAGGGCCGCGTGGACCTCGGTGGTCTGTTCGTGCCCGGTGTCGACGGCATGGAGCTGCGGGTCGAGGTCGCGGGTGACGCGATCGTCGCGGCGACCGTCGTGCTGCGCGACAGCGCCATCCAGCTTCAGGCCTTCGCCGCACCCAAGCGCGAGGGCATCTGGGGCGAGGTGCGCGAGGAGATCGGCTCCGGCATCACCCAGCAGGGCGGCATCGTCGACGAGGTCGAGGGTCCGCTGGGCTGGGAGATGCGCGCCCAGGTGCCGGTGCAGCTGCCGGACGGCACCGGCGGCTTCCAGGTCGTGCGGTTCGTCGGCGTGGACGGTCCGCGCTGGTTCCTGCGCGGTGTGATCTCGGGTCAGGGCGCGGTGCAGCCGCAGGCGGCCGGGCTTCTGGAGCAGATCTTCCGGGACACGGTCGTGGTGCGCGGCGAGGGCCCGATGGCCCCCCGTGACCCGATCGTCCTGAAGCTGCCGAACGACGCCCAGATGGTGCCCGAGGGCGTCCAGCAGGAGGAGAGCGGCTCGCGCTTCTCCGGCGGCATGGGCCAGCTGCAGCGCGGACCGGAGATCACCGAGGTCCGGTAACTCTGATGTGACAAGGGCCGTACCCCTGGCGGGTGCGGCCCTTTCTCGTGCGCGGACTCTTGACGGGGCATTGGACTGTACCTATGGTCCACGGCCAACGCCTACGTTCATAAAGGCGCTCCGAGTTCACATACGAGAACGGAGTTGCTGTGCGTCGTACCCCCCTTCTCGCGGTCGTGACCGCCCTCGTACTGGGCGTCCTGACGGCACCCGCCGCCCACCGCGCCGACGCCGCCCCCGCCACCTTCGTCCATCCCGGAGTCACCGTCTCCCAGGGGCAGTTGGACTTCGCCCGAGCCAAGGTCCAGGCGGGCGCCCAGCCCTGGAAGGCCGCCTACGACCAGATGATGGCCAGCAAGTACGCCGACCTGAACCGCACCCCCAAGCCCCGCGCCACCGTCGAGTGCGGCTCGTACTCGAACCCCAACTACGGCTGCACCGACGAACGCGAGGACGCGATCGCCGCGTACACCGACGCCCTCGCCTGGTACGTCACCCGGGACGCGCGCTACGCCCAGAAGGCCATCGAGATCATGGACGCCTGGTCTGCCACGATCCAGAGCCACACCAACAGCAACGCGCCCCTGCAGACCGGCTGGGCCGGCTCCTCCTGGCCCAAGGCCGCCGAGATCATCAAGTACACCTACACGGGCGGCTGGGCGAACTCCGGCCGCTTCGTGACCATGCTCCGCAACGTCTACCTCCCCGTCGTCATCAAGGGCTCCAACTCCAATGGCAACTGGGAGCTGTCGATGATGGAGGCCGCCGTCGGCATCTCCGTCTTCCTGGAGGACAAGACTTCGTACGACACGGCCATCGCCAAGTTCCGCACACGCACGGCCGCCTACGTCTATCTGTCCTCCGACGGCTCCGTGCCGAAGACCGTGCCCAGCCAGAACCTCGACACCACCGCCAAGATCGTCTCCTACTGGCAGGGCCAGTCCACCTTTGTCACCGGCCTCACCCAGGAGACCTGCCGCGACTTCACCCACACCGGATACGGCATCTCCGCGATCTCGCACATCGCCGAGACCAGCCGGATCCAGGGCCAGGACCTGTACGGCACGGACATCGGCGAGCGGCTGCGGCAGGCGCTCGGCTTCCAGTCGAAGTACCAGCGCGGCGAGGCCGTGCCGAGCTGGCTGTGCGGCGGCTCCCTCAACCTCGGGCTCGGACCCGTCACCGAGGTCGGCTACAACGCCCTGCACAACCGCCTGGGCATCGCCATGACCAACACCCAGGCACTGACAGAGGCGCAGCGCCCCGCGGGCAGCAACAACCTTTTCGTCGCCTGGGAGACCCTGACGCACGGCGACAACCCGAACTGACCCGAACCGTTGATCGACCGGGCGCCAGGCGGCGATACTGGCGCCCGGTCCGCGGGGGGCGCGGGACGGGGATACGGGAGGCACCATGAGCCGAGTGGCCACCGAGACCATGGTCCGCGTCGAGGACGTCCACAAGTCGTACGGCCATGGAGCCGCCGCCGTACACGCTCTGCGCGGTGTCTCCTTCGAGGTCCCGCGCGGCGAGCTGGTCGCCTTCAAGGGGCGCTCGGGGTCCGGCAAGACCACACTCCTGAACGTCGTCGGCGGGCTCGACACACCCGACCGCGGGCGGATCGACGTGGACGGGCAGGATCTCGCCGCACTCGGCGAGAACGGACTGCTGGAGCTGCGCCGGGACCGGATCGGCTTCGTGTTCCAGTCCTTCGGGCTCATCCCGATCCTCACCGCCGCCGAGAACGTCGGCGTGCCGATGCGGCTGCGCCGGGCCGACCCGCGGGAGCGCGAGGAGCGCGTCGAACTGCTGCTGTCCCTGGTCGGGCTCGCCGACCACGCGGCCCAGCGGCCCGGCGAGCTGTCCGGCGGCCAGCAGCAGCGCGTCGCCATCGCCCGCGCCCTCGCCAACCGCCCCGCGCTCCTCGTCGCCGACGAGCCGACCGGCCAGCTGGACGCGGAGACCGGGCTCGCGGTGATGGAACTGCTGCGCGCCGTCGTCCACAGCGAGGGCGTCACCGCGCTGGTCGCCACGCACGACACGACCCTGCTCGACCTGGCCGACGGGGTGCTGGAACTGGGCGACGGGAAGATCGTCGAGCACTGAGCCACCGAGCACCCGCCGGGCCCGTCAGGGTTGCGTCAAAGATGCCCGCCGACCGACCCCCTGTCCCTATTGCCGGGATTGCTGGCCGTAAGGTCGACGCTGCGTAGGCAGCAGTTACCGGAAGACAATGGGGCCATGGCACGCGGCAAGCTTCGGATCTATCTCGGCGCGGCACCGGGCGTGGGCAAGACCTACGCGATGCTGTCGGAGGCGCACCGGCGTGTGGAGCGTGGCACCGACTGCGTGGTGGCCTTCGTGGAGCACCACGACCGGCCGCGCACCGAGGTGATGCTGCACGGCCTGGAACAGATCACGCGCAAGGAACTCGAATACCGCGGCGCCGTCTTCACCGAGATGGACGTGGACGCGGTCCTGGCCCGCCGGCCCCAGGTCGCCCTGGTGGACGAACTCGCCCACACGAACATCCCCGGCTCGCGCAACGCGAAGCGCTGGCAGGACGTGGAGGAGCTGCTGGCGGCCGGGATCGACGTCGTGTCGACCGTCAACATCCAGCACCTGGAGTCACTCGGCGATGTCGTCGAGTCGATAACGGGCGTACGGCAGCAGGAAACGGTCCCCGACGAGGTGGTAAGGCGGGCCGACCAGATCGAGCTGGTCGACATGTCGCCCCAGGCACTGCGCCGCCGGATGGCGCACGGCAACATCTACCAGTCGGACAAGGTCGACGCGGCCCTGTCGAACTACTTCCGGCCCGGCAATCTCACCGCCCTGCGCGAGCTTGCGCTGCTGTGGGTGGCCGACCGGGTCGACGAATACCTCAAGCAGTACCGCAGCGAGCACCGGGTCTCGGCGATCTGGGGTTCGCGGGAGCGGATCGTGGTCGGTCTGACCGGCGGCCCGGAGGGGCGGACGCTGATCCGCCGGGCCGCGCGGCTCGCGGAGAAGGGCGCCGGCGGTGAGGTGATGGCCGTCTACATCGCCCGCAGCGACGGGCTGACCGCCGCCTCACCGAAGGAACTGGCCGTCCAGCGCACCCTCGTCGAGGACCTCGGCGGCACCTTCCACCACGTCGTCGGCGACGACATACCCGCCGCCCTCCTGGACTTCGCGCGCGGTGTCAACGCCACCCAGATCGTCCTCGGCTCCTCGCGCCGCAAGGCCTGGCAGTACATCTTCGGGCCCGGCGTCGGCGCCACGGTCGCCCGGGAGTCGCGACCCGACCTCGACGTGCACATCGTCACCCACGACGAGGTCGCCAAGGGACGCGGGCTGCCCGTGGCCCGTGGCGCGCGGCTCGGCCGGTCCCGGATCGTCGCGGGCTGGCTGGTCGGACTGGTCGGCCCGGTGGTCATGGCGGTGCTGCTCAACACCGTCGACCTCGGCCTCGCCAACGACATGCTGCTGTTCCTGACGCTGACCGTGGCGGCGGCCCTGCTCGGCGGACTCCTGCCCGCCCTGGCCTCGGCCGCCTTCGGCTCGCTGCTGCTGAACTACTTCTACACACCGCCCCTGCACCGTCTGACCGTCGCCGACCCGAAGAACATCGTGGCCATCGCGATCTTCGTCGGGGTCGCGGTGTCGGTGGCCTCCGTGGTGGACCTCGCGGCCCGGCGCACCCACCAGGCGGCCCGGCTGCGCGCAGAGTCGGAGATCCTCTCCTTCCTCGCCGGCAACGTGCTGCGCGGCGAGACCAGCCTGGAGGAGCTGCTCGAACGGGTCCGGGAGACCTTCGGGATGGAGTCGGCGGCCCTGCTGGAGCGGGCCGGCGACGTCGAGCCGTGGACCTGCGCGGGCCGCGCCGGATTCGGGCGGCCGCTGGAGCGGCCCGAGGACGCCGACGTCGACGTACCGGTCGGCGACCACATGGCGCTCGCCATGAGCGGGCGCGTCCTGCCTGCCGAGGACCGCCGGGTGCTCGCGGCCTTCGCCGCCCAGGCCGCCGTCGTCCTGGACCGGCGGCGCCTGCAGGAGGAGGCCGATCGGGCCCGCGCGCTGGCCGAGGGCAACCGCATCCGCACCGCCCTGCTGGCCGCCGTCAGCCACGATCTGCGCACCCCGCTGGCCGGGATCAAGGCGGCGGTCACCTCGCTGCGCTCCGACGACGTGGCCTGGTCCGATCAGGACCGGGCGGAGCTGCTCGAAGGCATCGAGGAGGGCGCCGACCGCCTCGACCACCTGGTGGGCAACCTGCTCGACATGTCCCGGCTGCAGACCGGCACCGTCACCCCGATCGTCCGCGACATCGACCTCGACGAGGTGGTGCCGATGGCGCTGGTCGGCGTACCCGAGGACAGCGTGGAGCTGGACATCGGCGAGAGCCTGCCGATGGTCGCCGTCGACCCCGGACTCCTTGAGCGGGCGGCCGCCAACCTGGTGGAGAACGCCGTCAAGTACAGCCCGCCGGACCGGCCCGTGCTGGTCGCCGCGAGCGCCATCGCCGACCGGGTGGAGGTGCGGGTCGTGGACCGCGGCCCGGGCGTCCCCGACGAGGCCAAGGAACGCATCTTCGAGCCCTTCCAGCGCTACGGCGACGCCCCGCGCGGCGCCGGCGTCGGTCTCGGCCTCGCGGTCGCCCGGGGCTTCGCCGAGGCCATGGGCGGCACCCTGAACGCCGAGGACACGCCCGGCGGCGGCCTCACCATGGTCCTCAGCCTCCCCGCCGCAGGATCGCGTCCCGCACCCGTCCCCGCCGAAGGAGCGGATACGGCCGTCATACCCGAAAGGCAGGCCTCATGACCCGTGTGCTCGTGGTCGACGACGAGCCGCAGATCGTGCGCGCCCTCGTGATCAACCTCAAGGCCCGAAAGTACGAGGTCGACGCGGCCCCCGACGGCAGGACCGCCCTCGAACTCGCCGCCTCCCGCCATCCCGACGTGGTGGTCCTCGACCTGGGCCTGCCCGACATGGACGGCGTCGAGGTGATCAGGGGCCTGCGCGGCTGGACCCGGGTGCCGATCCTGGTCCTGTCGGCCCGGCACACCTCCGACGAGAAGGTCGAGGCGCTCGACGCGGGCGCCGACGACTACGTCACCAAGCCCTTCGGCATGGACGAACTGCTGGCCCGGCTGCGGGCCGCCGTGCGCCGCGCCGAGCCCGTCGACGGGAGCGGCGAGGACGACGTCCTGGTGGAGACCGAGGGCTTCACGGTCGACCTGGCCGCCAAGAAGGTCAACCGGGGCGGGAAGGACGTACGGCTGACCCCCACGGAGTGGCATCTGCTGGAGGTGCTGGTCCGCAACACGGGCCGCCTGGTCAGCCAGAAGCAGCTGCTCCAGGAGGTGTGGGGCCCGTCGTACGGCACCGAGACGAACTATCTGCGCGTGTACATGGCACAACTGCGCAGAAAGCTGGAGACGGACCCCTCACACCCGAAGCACTTCATCACCGAACCCGGGATGGGGTACCGGTTCGAGAGGTGAGCCGGTTCGAGGGGGAGCGGCAGGGGTACGACAGTGTCGGTGGGCCCCGGTACGCTTTGGACATGAGCGCTGTTCCCCGTTCCGAAAAGCCGGTGGGCCGGTTCCGGCGCATGCTCGACCGGCTCTCCTCGTCCCAGGAGGACTTGGAGTCCGAGGAGCTGCGGGAAGACGCCGAGACCGCGGGCTGTGTCCGGATCGGTGACTGCCAGGACCGCGAGGTCGTCACGGTTACTGGTACCTTGCGCACGGTCACCATCCGACCACGCGCCGGAGTCCCGGCCCTGGAGGCCGAGCTGTTCGACGGCTCCGCCGCGCTGGACGTGGTGTGGCTCGGCAGGCGCTCCATCGTCGGTATAGAACCGGGGCGCAAGCTGATCGCATCGGGCCGGATCTCGATGAGCCGGGGCCGCCGGGTGCTGTTCAATCCCAAGTACGAACTGAGACCCCTCGGTAGGGAGTAGCCGGTGACGTCACTCGACAAGCCGACCGAAGACGCCCAGCAGCAAGACGATGCGCGGGCGGTGACCGAGGCCGCGCTGTTCGAGGCGTTCGGCGGTGTCCGGGGCATGGTCGAGACCGTCCTGCCCGGACTCCTCTTCGTCACCATCTTCACGATCAACAAGGACCTGCACTGGTCGGCGATCGCCGCCCTGGCCGTGTCCCTGGTCCTGGTCGTGGTCAGGCTGGTGATGAAGGACACCGTCAAGCACGCCTTCAGCGGCGTCTTCGGCGTCGCCTTCGGCGTGGTCTTCGCGATGATGACGGGCAACGCCAAGGACTTCTACCTGCCGGGCATGCTGTACACCCTGGGCCTGGCCCTGGCGTACATCGTCACGACACTCGCGGGCGTGCCCCTGATCGGCCTCATCCTCGGCCCGGTCTTCAAGGAGAACCTCTCCTGGCGCACCCGCAACCCCGGCCGCAAGAAGGCCTATGCCAAGGCCAGTTGGGCCTGGGGCCTGATCCTGCTCGCCAAGTGCGCGATCCTCTTCCCGTTGTACTGGTGGGCCGACACCACCCAGCTCGGCTGGGTCCTCGTCACGCTGAAGATCCCGCCGTTCCTGCTGGCGGTCTGGCTGACATGGGTCTTCCTCGCGAAGGCGCCCGCACCGATCGACGTGTTCGCCGAGATGGAGGCGGAGGAGAAGGCCGAGGAGGAGCGGAAGGCCGCGCTGGCCCAGGAGGGCGGCGGGGCTTCCACCGGTGGCCGTCACCGCAGGTAGACACAAGGTTTACGACGATGAGGGGCGCCCGGTACTGCACCGGGCGCCCCTCATCGTCGTACCGCCGAAAACCGTCAGTCGTCCGCGCGACGCACCGACAGCAGGTCCTCCAGCTGCTCCTCGCGTGCCTGCGCGGCCACGAACAGCAGCTCGTCGCCCGGCTCCAGGGAGTCCTCCTTGGACGGGGTGAGGACGCGGGTGCCGCGGATGATCGTGACCAGGGACGTGTCCTCGGGCCACTCGACGTCGCCGACCTGGGTGCCGGCCAGCGCCGACTCCTCCGGCAGGGTCAGCTCGACCAGGTTCGCGTCGCCGTGGCTGAAGCGGAGCAGCCGGACCAGGTCGCCGACGCTCACCGCCTCCTCGACCAGGGCGGACATCAGACGCGGCGTGGAGACGGCGACGTCGACGCCCCAGGCCTCGTTGAACAGCCACTCGTTCTTCGGGTTGTTGACGCGGGCGACGACGCGCGGAACGCCGTACTCCGTCTTCGCCAGCAGCGAGACGACCAGGTTGACCTTGTCGTCGCCCGTCGCGGCGATGACGACATTGCAGCGCTGCAGCGCTGCCTCGTCCAGGGACGTGATCTCGCAGGCGTCGGCCAGCAGCCACTCCGCCTGCGGGACCCGCTCGACCGAGATGGCGGTCGGCGCCTTGTCGATCAGCAGGACCTCGTGGCCGTTCTCCAGCAGCTCGCCCGCGATCGAGCGGCCCACCGCACCGGCACCGGCAATGGCGACCCTCATCAGTGACCGCCCTCCTCTTCGGGACCCTGCGCGAACACGGCCTCGACCTTGTCGACCTCGTCCGTCCGCATCATCACGTGCACGAGGTCGCCCTCCTGCAGCACCGTCTGCGAGCTGGGCAGGATCGCCTCGCCGAGCCGGGTCAAGAACGCCACGCGCACCCCGGTCTCCTCCTGCAGCCTGCTGATCTTGTGGCCCACCCAGGCCGGGGAGGTGTGCACCTCGGCGAGCTGGACGCCGCCGGTGGGGTCGCGCCACAGCGGCTCGGCACCGGAGGGGAGCAGCCGGCGCAGCATCTGGTCCGCCGTCCAGCGGACCGTGGCCACCGTCGGGATGCCGAGGCGCTGGTAGACCTCGGCGCGGCGGGGGTCGTAGATCCGGGCCGCGACGTTCTCCACGCCGAACATCTCACGGGCCACCCGCGCCGCGATGATGTTCGAGTTGTCACCGCTCGAGACGGAGGCGAAGGCGTCCGCCTCCTCGATGCCCGCCTCGCGCAGGGTGTCCTGGTCGAAACCGACCCCGGTGACCCGGCGGCCACCGAAGCCGGGGCCCAGTCGGCGGAAGGCGGTGGGGTCCTGGTCGATCACGGCGACCGTGTGCCCCTGTTGCTCCAGGGTCTGGGCGAGAGCGGAACCCACTCTCCCGCAGCCCATGATGACGATGTGCACGACCGTCCTTCCGGTGTCCAAAAGTTACTGCTCAGCCCCATCAGGGTCTCAGACCGACGCCCAAAGCTACACACGCATCGTCCGGGGTGGGCACCCCCGTGCGAGGCTTTGCGGCGATCAGCGGCGCGTGATGCTGCGCACGCTGCACAGGGTCAGGATTCCGAGGCCGACGAGGGTGGCCGCGGCACCGATCAACTCTGCGGTCACGGGCATGGAACCTCCGAAGGGCGACAACAGGCGGGGTTTGCCATCTAGGCACGATGGGCGCGCCGACTTCGGAATCCGCAGTTCCTTTCGTCTTCGAGTTCACTCTTGAAGCAGATCCGGGGTGGGGTGCCCCCGTTCGAGCGAAGTCGAGAGCGGGGGAGGGTGGGCGGCTACCTGTTCGAAGGCCTACGATCCTCTGTCGTGTCCAAACTGACCGACGTGCCCAAACGGATCCTGATCGGGCGCGCACTGCGCAGCGACCGGCTGGGCGAAACGCTCCTGCCGAAGCGCATCGCTCTCCCCGTCTTCGCCTCCGACCCGCTGTCCTCCGTCGCGTACGCGCCCGGAGAGGTCCTGCTGGTCCTGTCCATCGCGGGCGTGTCGGCCTACCACTTCAGCCCCTGGATCGCCGTCGCGGTCGTCGTGCTGATGTTCACCGTGGTCGCCTCCTACCGGCAGAACGTGCATGCCTATCCGAGCGGCGGCGGCGACTACGAGGTCGCCACCACCAACCTCGGCCCCAAGGCCGGCCTCACGGTCGCCAGCGCGCTGCTCGTCGACTACGTCCTCACCGTCGCCGTCTCCATCGCCTCCGGCATCGAGAACCTGGGCTCCGCGATCCCGTTCGTGGTCGAGCACAAGGTGATGTGTGCGGTCGCGGTGATCGTGCTGCTGACGCTGATGAACCTGCGAGGCGTCAAGGAGTCCGGCTCGCTCTTCGCGATCCCGACGTACGTCTTCGTCGCGGGCGTCTTCATCATGATCGCGTGGGGCGCCTTCCGCGGTCTGGTGCTCGACGACACCATGCGCGCGCCCACCGCCGACTTCCACATCAAGGCAGAGCACCAGGGCCTCGCGGGCTTCGCCCTCGTCTTCCTGCTGCTGCGCGCCTTCTCCTCCGGCTGTGCCGCGCTCACCGGCGTCGAGGCGATCTCCAACGGCGTGCCCGCCTTCCGCAAGCCCAAGTCGAAGAACGCGGCGACCACGCTCGCGATGATGGGCCTGCTCGCCGTGACGATGTTCTGCGGCATCATCGCCCTCGCGATGGTCACCAAGGTGCGCATGGCCGAGAACCCGGCGAGCGACCTGATCCACAACGGCGTCGCCCTCGGCTCGGGCTACGTCCAGAACCCGGTGATCTCCCAGGTCGCCGAGGCGGTGTTCGGCAAGGGCAGCTTCCTGTTCATCGTCCTCGCCACGGCCACCGCCCTCGTCCTGTTCCTGGCGGCGAACACGGCGTACAACGGCTTCCCGCTGCTCGGCTCGATCCTCGCCCAGGACCGCTACCTCCCGCGCCAGCTGCACACCCGCGGCGACCGCCTCGCCTTCTCCAACGGCATCGTGCTGCTCGCCGGGACGGCGGCGCTGCTGGTCTTCATCTACGGCGCCGACTCCACCCGGCTGATCCAGCTCTACATCGTCGGCGTGTTCGTGTCCTTCACGCTCAGCCAGACGGGCATGGTCCGGCACTGGAACCGCCACCTGGCCGTCGAGAAGGACCCGGCCAAGCGCAGCCACATGATCCGCTCCCGCGCGATCAACGCCTTCGGCGCCTTCTTCACCGGTCTGGTGCTGGTCGTCGTCCTGGTCACGAAGTTCACGCACGGCGCCTGGGTCGCCCTGCTCGGCATGTGCATCTTCTACGCGACGATGACGGCGATCCGTAAGCACTACGACCGGGTGGCCGAGGAGATCGCGGCTCCCGAGGGCCCGAGCGACGACAGCGTACGGCCGTCCCGGGTCCACTCGGTCGTCCTGATCTCGAAGATCCACCGCCCCACGCTGCGGGCCCTGGCCTACGCCAAGCTGATGCGCTCGGACACCCTGGAGGCGCTCACCGTCAACGTCGACCCCGCGGAGACGAAGGCGCTGCGCGAGGAGTGGGAGCGGCGCGGCATCGACGTACCGCTGAAGGTGCTCGACTCCCCGTACCGGGAGATCACGCGGCCGATCATCGAGTACGTCAAGGGCCTGCGCAAGCAGTCCCCGCGCGACGCGGTCTCTGTGATCATCCCCGAGTACGTGGTCGGCCACTGGTACGAGCATCTGCTGCACAACCAGAGCGCCCTGCGCCTCAAGGGCCGGCTGCTGTTCACGCCCGGCGTGATGGTGACCTCGGTGCCGTACCAGCTCCAGTCCTCCGAGGTGGCCCGCGACCGGGCCCGCAAGCGGCAGGAGTGGAACGCGCCGGGTGCGGTGCGGCGCGGTCCTGCGCAGGTGCGGCCGAAGGAGCCCAGCGCCAAGAACTGAGGGGTGCGCGGGACGACGTAGACTGGTGGGCTGTTGTCGGCCCGCCGTGTGGGCCCGCCCCCGTCCCTTGATCTGGAGTCACCCCGCCATGCAGGCAGAACAGAAGAAGACGCAGGTGGGGGCGCAGGCCAGGTCCCTGGTGGGGGAGGAGTACGAGGTCGAGATCGGCCCCGTCGCCCACGGCGGGCACTGCATCGCGCGTACGGCCGAGGGCCAGGTGCTGTTCGTCCGGCACGCGCTGCCTGGCGAGCGGGTGCTGGCGCGGGTGACCGAGGGCGAGGAGGGCGCACGTTTCCTGCGCGCCGACGCCGTGTCCGTGCTGGACGCGTCGAAGGACCGGGTCGAGGCCCCCTGCCCCTACGCCGGTCCCGGCCGCTGCGGCGGCTGCGACTGGCAGCACGCCAAGCCGGGCGCCCAGCGTCGCCTCAAGGGCGAGGTGATCGCCGAGCAGCTGCGGCGGCTCGCGGGCCTCACGCCCGAGGAGGCCGGCTGGGACGGCACGGTGATGCCGGCCGAGGGCGACAAGCTGCCGGCGGGCGAGGTGCCGCAGTGGCGGACGCGGGTGCAGTACGCCGTCGACGCCGACGGTAACGCCGGACTGCGCCGCCACCGCTCGCACGAGGTCGAGCCGGTCGAGCACTGCATGATCGCGGCGCCGGGCATCAGCGAACTGGGCATCGAGGAGCGCGACTGGTCCGGCATGGCCTCCATCGACGCGATCGCCGCGACGGGCTCCCAGGACCGCATGGTGATCCTGGAACCCCGCCCCGGCGCCCGCCTGCCCCTCGTCGAGCTCGACAAGCCCGTCTCGGTCATGCGTGTCGAGGAGAAGGACGGCGGCATCCACCGCGTCCACGGCCGCGCGTTCGTCCGTGAGCGCGCCGACGGCCGCACCTACCGCGTCGGCAGCGGCGGCTTCTGGCAGGTCCACCCGATGGCCGCCGACACCCTGGTCAAGGCGGTCATGCAGGGCCTGCTCCCACGCAAGGGCGAGATGGCCCTCGACCTCTACTGCGGCGTCGGCCTCTTCGCCGGCGCCCTCGCGGACCGCCTCGGCGAGAAGGGCGCGGTCCTCGGCATCGAGTCCGGCAAGCGCGCGGTCGAGGACGCCCGGCACAACCTCGCCGGCTTCGACCGGGTGCGCATCGAGCAGGGCAAGGTCGAGTCCGTCCTCCCCCGCACCGGCATCACGGAGGTCGACCTCATCGTCCTCGACCCGCCCCGCGCGGGCGCCGGCCGCGACACGGTCTCCCACCTGACGTCCCTGGGCGCCCGCCGCATCGCATACGTCGCCTGCGATCCGGCGGCACTGGCACGGGACCTGGGGTACTTCCGCGACGGGGGGTACCGGGTGCGGACGCTGCGGGCGTTCGATCTGTTTCCCATGACGCATCACGTGGAGTGCGTCGCCATCCTTGAACCGGCGGCGAAGGGCTCCTGACCTGACCCTATGAGGGCCGGGCCCCCTTCCCTGCTCAGCCCGGTAATTCCTATCGTCCGGGTATGCACGAGCTCGGGAAGGAGGCCCTCAA